>NZ_APNF01000006.1:0-338025 GCF_040361235.1 Salinisphaera sp. S4-8
GAATACGCTTGGCTGGTCGGGCTTCGCATCGAGATTTGGGCGCTATTTCAGCAGCGCCCTAGAAGGTCGGTACTTTCATGAAGAAAAAATCTAACAAAACTCTGCAGTTGACCGCCCAAAGCGCTGCCGCGCTTCGGTCGGCAACTGAGCTTCGGCGTTAGAAGCTGGAAGAGGGAGATTCCGATATGTCTATAAAGCTAGAAGGAAATTGGAATAAGGGGCTTGCCTTTGATGTACATACACTAAGCAGTACCTATCTTGGGCCAAACGAGTTTGGGCATGACCAGTGGGAGAGCACTCGCAGCGAAATAGGTGAACTGCTCTACCTGTTGAAATACCGCGCGGATGCTAGCTCTATTCCGAAAATCGTGAATCTTCTAGATAAGTGGCAATTAGGGTAAGGTCTTGCATTGCCACATGTGGCGCCGGTCACCCGCAGCGCTTTGAGGCGCTCGGAATCGGTTCGAGCCGATTTGGATCTTGCTGAGCGGACGCGGTAATGTCCGCTTATGGAACCTGATGACGATAAAATCGACGCGGCCGTGCTCGCGTTGCTGTACTTGACGCTGCACGACGATAGGCGGGCATGGAAGGGCTTTCCCTGGGAAGCGACCGATCGGCTATACGAACGAGGGTTGATTAGTAACCCAAGAACGAAGGCGAAGTCGGTGGTTTTATCGGACGACGGTATGGCCGAAGCCGAGAAGATGTTTCGCGCGTTGCTCGCAAAACCCGAGAAAGATTGAGCAGCCGTGCCAGAGTGGAGGTGGAACCGAATCCGCGAGGGCAGTATGCGGAACTCAGCAATAGTTAGGCCGGCAGTGGGGATTGCCAAATCTGTATAGGGATTTCGGCGCAACCAGCCGTATCGGCGCGACTCAAGTAGTAAGCCGATTAATGCGTCTGCCACGTCGAATGGTCATAATAAACAGGCGACTTGGTTTTGCCGGGTTCGATGTGCGTCTATCGGGGGAGAGCATGAATTTTCTGCGACCTGTTGTTATTGCCAGCCTGTTGGTCTTAAGCGGTATTTCCAACGCAATGCCCGATTCGGGCGGCACTTCGCGGGGCGAGATGGCGCCGGTCGGGAGCGATCTCATCGTCGGAACATGGGCGTGGACGCGCCTGCCCAGACGTTGGTTGCTGCGAGCTCGTATCGCGGCGGTGATTCATCCGTTGGGCGAGTTCGAAGGCGGGCTGACGCAGGTGGAATATCGCGCGCTGCGCGAGTTGTGTTTCGTAAGCGGTGCGCACGCGACGGCCGTGCATGAAGGGGCCGAACTCACGGCCGCTGAGCTGGCAGCTTTCGATTTCGCCGCCAGTGACACCCCCGCCCAGTAAGCCGCGCGACCGATTGCAGCGGTGCTTTTCGACGCCCATGGCCGGCGGTACCCGTAAGCAAGCTAGCACGCGGGTAATGCCGATAATGCTGGGCCAAGACAATAAACCGACCGATAATAGGCCGCTGAGCGGGATGATTCGCCGACGTTTTGCAAGCCGATATCGAAATCACCGATTCGCCCGATGGCCATTACGCGGTCCATGCAACGCCCTGGGAAGCGGGTGCGTCGCACTGGATTTATCACCCCGCTATTGTCGATAACCGATCGGGCCGGGTGTTGTGGTCGCCCGCCGATCGGCATTGGTCGGTCGAAGGTCTTCGCTGGTTGTCCACGGCCCGCGTCAGCTTGCAGCTGAGAAAATATCCGGGCGATCGGCGGCCTGCGATGATGGAACTGGTCGTGGATTGTTGCGCCGAGCAGGCGCGGTTGCACAACGACTGGCACCCGTTGGCTGCGGTTGATGTACTGCTGGCGGCCGTCTGGGCGGCCGAGGGCAACGCATGACGCACGGCCGTTAATCGTCGAAGTATTTGTAGAGGAATCGGATGGCTGAACAATTCGTAGCCGTGGAGCAGCGCGCGCTCTGGAGCGAATGCGCCGGCTCGAACGCTGATGAAACGATACTGTTGATCGCGGGCGCCAACGCCTCGGCCATGATGTGGCCGGACGAATTCGTCGACCTGCTGGTGGCCAGCGGGTTTCAGGTGTTGCGTTACGACCACCGGGATACCGGGCGCTCGACATGCCTGGAATTCGAAAGTGCGCCTTACAGTTTGCAGGCGCTCGCTGACGATGCGATCGCGGTACTCGATGCCTGGCAGGTCGAGCGCGCCCATGTGGTGGGCCTGTCGATCGGCGCCACGCTGGGGCAGGTGTTGGCGCTTGATTACCCCGAGCGGCTGCACAGCCTTACCGTGATGTGTGGCGCCGCGCTGGATGTGGATTTCGTCGGTAATATCGGGCGGGCGTTCCCAGGAGAGCCCTCGCCCGATGGCTTGCCGCTGCCGGATAAGGACGTGCTGGCGGTGCTGGCCGCCCGCGCCGAGCCCAGTGCGACACGCGAAGCGGAACTGGCCCGCCGTGTCGCGGAATGGCGGGTGTTGTGTGGCGACATGCTCGCTTTCGACGCCGCCGACTGGCGTGCGCGCGAACAACGTTGTATCGAACATGCCGGGTACTGGCAGCAGCCGGCCAACCACGGGCAGGCCGCGCCGATTCCGCTCGAGCGCGGGCAGGCGCTGGCCCATGCCCAGGTTCCGTGTCTGGTGATACAGGGCGGCCAGGACCCGCTCAATCCGCCACCGCACGGTACCCATATCGCCGATCTGTTCCCCGCGGCCCGCTGTATCGAAATACCCGCGCTGGGGCATTGTCTGCCGAGTGCCCTGTTGGCCGAAATCGCCCGTGAGATCAGCCGTCACGCCCGGGCAAGTCGCGCCCAGCGCCCGGCCGCGCCCAACCGGTTGTAGCGGCGGTGGATGATCGTGGCGGGGTCGAGATTCGTACCTACCGGCCCGACGATGCGCCGGCGTTGTTCGATATCTTCTATTCGGCAGTACACGGCACGGCCGCAACCTATTACACGCCAGCCCAGATCGCCGCATGGGCGCCGGCCGAGCTCGGCCGCGATGCCTGGGCGGCCCATCTGGATACGATCGCGCCGTTCGTTGCCCAAATCGATGGCCGAGCAGTGGGCTATGCCGATCTGCAGTCCGACGGTTATATCGACCACTTTTTCGTGCACGGCGATTTCGCGCGGCGTGGTATTGGCAATACATTGATGCACACCCTGCATCAAACAGCCCGAGAACGAGCGTTGGACCGGCTTTATTCGAATGTCAGCCTGGCGGCGGTGGCGTTTTTCGACGTCTGGGGTTTCGAGTGCGTACAGGCGCAAACGCCCATACGCCGCGGTGTGGCGATCGACAACGTGCGAATGCGAAAACGGCTCGGTCGCACGGGTTAGCTCGCCGCGCTGACCGTCATCGACGGTCGCACGCCGGGCTGAAGAAACGGCCCCTGGTGGGGCCTTGAGGCCATGGCCGTGCGCCTGGGCGCTGCGCTGTCGCCGATTGCAGGCGGTTTTGATCGCTTTGCGTTCAAAGGTCTAGCACGTGGCGATGGAAAAACCGCCGGCCGGTGCTAAAGGCCTTCGGCTCGCTGCCGAAAGTTCGATAGACGATTGGTGTAATCGAACCTAGCGAGTACAAATCAATGGCCGTAGTTGCAGACCAACTGGGGTTGCCGGCAGACACCGCCGACGCCCATACCCACGAACACAGTGCGTCGCCGACGCAACGCCGGCGAAAGCCATTGGCGTTGCGCCACAAGCTCGGGTTGATTCTATTGCTCATGTGGGTGGGCATGATCGCGAGCGTGCTGGTCATCAGCGTGTTCGAGCGCTCTGCGATGTTGCAGGAGCGCCGCATGGGCGTGCAGCAGATCGTGGACTATGCCACGAGCCTGTTGGCCGACTACGAACAGCGGGTCGAGCGCGGCGAAATGGCGCCGGCACAGGCACGCGAAATGGCCTACGCACAGTTGCGTACGCTGCGTTTCGACGAAACCAACTATGTCTTCGCGGTCAAGCCCGAGGGCTTTCTCGCCAGTCATCCGACGATTGGGCCGGACAAGCCCATGTTGGATTTCCAGGATCCCAGCGGCAAGTATCTGTTTCGAGAGCTCATTGAAACAGGCATGAACGGTGGCGGGTTCGTCGATTACCAATGGGAGCGCAACAAGGGCGAGGCGCCGAGCGCCAAAGTCAGCTATGTACGGCTGTTCGAGCCGTGGAATGTCCTCGTGGGCTCGGGCGTGTACATCGAAGACGTCAACGCGGCGATCCGCCATTCGTTGCTGATCAACCTGGCGCTGCTGGGGGCGATTGGTGCGCTGGTTACGCTGGTGTTCTGGCGCGTGGGCCGGGGCATCTATCGCGATATCGGTGGCGAGCCCGATGCGGCAAGACGCCAGGTCCAGGCCATGGCGGCGGGTGATTTCAGTTCGGGCCACGATAGGCGCGATGCCCCCGAGGGCAGTCTTTTGCAGGCAATCGAGCATATGCGTGCCGACATGGCCGAGGTGGTGGCGATGATTCGCGATACCGCGGCGTCGGTCGATAGCGGTGCCCGCGAGATCGCGGCCGGCAACACCCAGCTGTCGTCGCGTACCGAGCAGCAGGCCGCGTCGCTACAGCAGACGGCGGCGAGCATGGAGCAGTTGTCGGCTACGGTACGCCAGAATGCGGATAACGCACGGGAAGTGAAATCGCTATCCGAACGTACCGATGAATCGCTCAAACAGGGGCGGGGCGTGATGTCCGATGTGGTCAGCGCCATGCACGCCGTGCGCGACAGCTCTCAACAAATGGCGCAGATCATCGAGATGATCGACGGTATTGCCTTCCAGACCAACCTGCTGGCGCTCAATGCCGCGGTGGAAGCCGCGCGCGCAGGCGAGCACGGCCGCGGGTTCGCCGTGGTGGCCAGCGAAGTGCGCCAGCTCGCCAAACGCTCGGCGGATGCCGCGCACGATATCAGCCAACTGGTGGATGGTTCTGCCGCGCAGGTGGGCCGCAGTACGGAACTGGTCGACAAGGCCAATGAAACCATGCGCTCGATAGAAGCCGACGCCCACCGCGTCAGCGCGTTGATCTCCGAAATTTCGGCGGCCTCGCAGGAGCAAAGCTCGGGTATCGGTCAGATCAGCGAGGCCGTGAGCCAGATCGACCAGGTGACCCAGCAGAATGCGGCGCTGGTCGAAGAGGCAGCGGCCTCCTCGAGCGTGTTGGAATCCAACGCCGGGCGCATGCAACAGGCGGTGTCACGCTTCACCGTCGCCTGAAGCGCCGGACTTCGCGTAAGACGCCGGGCCGGAACACAACGAACCGGCCCGGTGGCGGTCCAGCGACGACGGGACGGCATGAGCACTGCTCATGCCTCCTGTTGAGGCGTGCCAAGTTGCGCATGAGGCTGGAAGCGCAACGACATAGCGCTTCAATCTATCCGGTTTTCGCTTTATTCGCGTTTCTTTACGTGCATTCGCGGACCACATGCCGGTCTGATCAGGCGGCCGAATCTCATCCGGGATCAAGGGCCCCCTTGCCAATCAGCGGCGCCCGAAATTGTTGCGTACGAGATCGATGACCTCATCCATCCGGCCGGAGAATATCGCTTTGGTCGAATACAGGGCGGTGGAGGCGACCTGGCCGGGCTCGATATTCGGCGGCATGACCAGTTCCATGCGATTGACCTTCACATCGAGAATACCCGGGCCGTTGTGGGCCAGCAGGTCGCGCACGCCATCGGCGAGATCGTGCTTCTTCTCGATCTTGCGACCCCACAGGCCGATGGCCTCGGCGAGACGGCCGAAATCCGGGTTCTTGAGTTCGGTATAGGCATCGAGCAGGCCTTCGACCTTTTGCTCGATCTCCACGAAGCCCAGTGAGCTGTTGTTGAACACGACCAACTTGACCGGGATTTGCTCCTGCACAAGCGTAAGCAGATCGCCCATGAGCATGCTCAGCCCGCCGTCGCCGCACATGGCGATGACCTGGCGTTGTGGCAACGCCTTGGCGATACCCAGCGCCTGCGGGTAGGCGTTGGCCATGGTGCCGTGCACCAGGCTGGGCAGGGTACGGCGTTTGCCGTTGGCCCGGATATGACGCAGACACCAGACCATCGGGCTGCCGCCGTCCGCGGTGAATACGGCATCGTCGTCGGCGTATTCGTCGAGTAGCAGGGTGAGTTCCTGCGGGTGGATCAGGTCGTCGTAGTCCGATTGGGCCGCAGCATGGTCGAGTGCGTCGAGATAGGTCTTGCGACAATCGTTGACCCAGTCGCGATCGGTCTTTTTCTGAACCCGGTCGATCAACGCCGCACAGGTATCGCGGGTGCTGCCGACCACGCCGATATCGATCGGGTGACGCAGGCCGATCTGCCCCGGATTGGTGTCGACCTGGATGATGGTGGCGTTTTCCGGATAGAACTGCGCCCAGGCGAAGTTGCAGCCCAGTAGCAGCAGAGTGTCGCATTCCGACACCGCCTTGTAGCCGCCCTCGAGGCCGAAGACACCGGTCATGCCCACTTCGAGTTCGTTGTCGTATTCGACGAAATCCTTGGCTCGCGATGTCCAGGCGATCGGTGCGCCCAGCTTGTCGGCCAGGGCGATCAGTTCATCGTGGGCGTTGCGACAGCCATAGCCGGCATAGATCGATACTTTCTTGCCAGCATCGAGCTTGGCGGCGATGGCGTCGAGGTCGGCGTCGTTGGGGCGCAGTACCGGATCGAAGCGCAGGGTGCGATAGGGCAGGCTATCGGCCGGCTTCTGGGTAAACAGATCACCGGGTACGATGAGTACGGCTACGCCGCCTTCGTTGAGGGCTTTCTGGGCCGCGATCGCGGTCAGCCGGCGGGCGTTTTCCGGGCTCGATACATACTCGCAGAAGACACTGTATTGGGCATAGATCGGGCGCTGGTCGACATCCTGCGGAAAGCCCACGCCCATTTCCGCGGTCGCGACCTGGGAGGCGATGAATACCACCGGCGCGCCGTTGCGGTGCGATTCGATCAGGCCGTTGACGAAATGGGTGCTGCCCGGGCCGCAGGTGCCGGCACAGCAGGCCAGTTCGTTGGTGATGAAGGCTTCCGCGCCGGCCGCGAAACCGCCGACTTCCTCGTGGCGCACATGCACCCAGTCCATCTCCGAGCGCCGGATCGCGTCGGTGAAGTGGTTGATGGTATCGCCCACCACGCCATAGCAGCGCCTGGCGCCGGCTTGGGTAAGCGTCTCGACGACGATTTCGGCAACGTTGCTGGCCATGGGGGCTCCTTGAGACGGTCGCGCCGGGATTGGCGCCATTGAATGCATGATACAGGCTGGTCGCTGGCCCGGGCAGCGGTCTGCCCACGCAGGTGTTGCGACCGTTGCCAAGCTGTGTTCGCACAGAGGCATCGTACGCCTCGTGTCTATCGCGCGGTCGATATTGAACCGATGGCAGAGGGCATGCGTTGTGCGATCACGTCAACGCTGGGTGCAGGCGACAAGCCACGCTTTTCGTCAGCGCGCGGCGGCCATTGTGGCGAGCCGGGTCGGCGTCCGGCTATCCGGAAAAGTTCGTGCCGAGGCAATGCCGGGGCAAAGCAGGTGTATTGCACAGCCTTTGTGCAGCCGGTGTCCGATACGGGGCGCAGTCGAACCATTGGGGGGCAGTCAGACGACAAGCGCAGCCGCGTGATGCGGCGCTATGCGCTCTGGCGTACATGGCCCGGCTTTTGCAATGGGCTAGCGACTGCCGTTTTACCAGGGTCATGCGATGACAGCGACGAGATTTCAAAGGCTTGCACGCCAAACCGCGACTGCCGTCGTGTGTGCGTTGACGTTCGCCGGCGCGGTGGCCGCCGCCGACGATACCGACACGTCCACCAAGGCATCGGCGTTCGAACCGGAAACCTTCACGGTCGAGCAGGGCATTGCCGAGGGGCCGCTGGTGTTGGTCAACCAGGCGAGCTGGGACGGTGCCAGCCGTATCCATGTCTATTCGCAGGACGGACTGGATTACCAGGGCCTGTTGTCGATGGGCCTGACCTCGCAATTGATCGTCAGCCCGGATCACAGCCGGGTCTATACGCTCTCCGATTACATGGAGCGTTATACCTATGGCCCGATCCATAGCGTCGTACAGGCATTCGACATCGACACGCTCAAGCCGGTGGCCGAAGTGGAAGTGCCGAACAAGGCGGTCAAGGCGATCGGCATGGAGCATCTCATCGAGATCAGTGCCGACGGCAAGTATGTGTATGTCCAGAACGCCACGCCGGGCACCTCGGTCACGGTGGTCTCGGTCGACGACATGAGCGTTCTCAAGGAGATCCCGACCCCGGGCTGCTATGGGATTTATCCGAGCGCCGAAGGTCATCGGTTCACCACACTGTGCGGCCCGGGCACGCTCAACAGCTACGACGTGGACGAACAGGATCCCGGGGCAACGCCGTCGGACAAATTCTTCAACGTCGAGGCCGACGCCCTCTATCTGCATTCGGTACGCACGCAGGACGGACATCTCGTGTTCACGTCCTTCAACGGCAATCTGTATGTCGTCGACGATAGCGGCGACAAGGCAAAGCTGGTCAAAAAACTCGCCGTGACCGAGGGTGTGGATGGTGACTGGGCGCCAGGCGGCTACGGCGTGACGGCTTATAACGCCGCCAACGACATGCTGTTCATGATCGTGCATTCCGATGCCTACGAAGGCAGCCACAAGGATATGTCGGAACAGATATGGGCCTACAGTCTGGCGGACGAAAAACTCCTCTCCCGCTCGAAGGCGCCGCATCTGGTGGCAATCGCGACCAGCCAGGGTGAGCGCCCGACCTTGTATGGCTCCAATGAAGAAGAGTCCAGTGTCGATGTCTATACCGCGGGCGACGACGGCTTCAAGTTCAAAAAGACCGACTCCGACGAGCGCGTGGGCTGGACCACGTCGCTGATGACCGCGCCAGCGCGCACGAGCGCGCAATGACCGCGATGGGGGAACTCGCCAGCGCTGCGGCCGGCGTATTCGTGCTGCTGGTGGTATTACGCGCCGCATTGCACAAGGCGCTTGATGTTGTCGAGCTGCAGGGCTTCGTTGCCGACTACCGACTGCTACCCCAGGCCTGGGTGGTGCCGGTGTCGGGCCTGTTGGTGGCGATCGAATTCATCCTTGCGGCCGGCGTAGCGTTGCCGCTTACCCGCACCGCGGGCTTGGTGGGCTGCGCGCTGCTGTTTGCCGGCTATGGCGTGGCGATCGGTATCAATCTCGCGCGTGGGCACAGCCGTATCGAGTGCGGCTGTGGTGGCGCGCCACAAATGCTGAGCGCATCGCTGCTCTGGCGTAATGCGGCGCTGATCGTACTGGCCCTGTTCGCCGCGGGCGTGGTGCCCGGGCCGCTGGCTGTGGCGGATCGGGCTGTTGCCATCGCTGCGGGTGTTTTTGCCCTGGCTATCTATCTGCTGTTCGAACAGCTCAATGCCAATCGCGTGTTTCTGAAAAAACGAGGACCGCTATGACTGCTCTGACCTTTGCCGTGGTGTTCCTCGGCCTGGCGTTTCTGGCGCTGTGTTTCGGCTTTATCGTGCTCGCGCGCCAGATTGGCGTGATCTACGAGCGTATCGCCCCGATGGGCGCGTTGATGAATGACTCCGGCCCCAAAGTCGGTGAGCAGTCGCCGAAGTTCGCCCTCGAAAGTCTCAACGGCGGCACGGTGTCCATCGGCGCGCCGCAGGACAAGGCCACACTGGTGTTCTTCGTGTCACCCACCTGTCCAATCTGCAAGAAGCTCATTCCCATTCTGCGTTCGATCCGCTCCAGCGAGGGCGATTGGCTGGCCGTGGTGCTCGCAAGCGACGGCGACGAAGACAAGCAGCGCCGATTCATCGACAACGCGCGCCTGACCGACTTCGACTATGTGTTGTCGACCGAGCTGGGGCTGGGCTATCGCGTGGCCCGTCTGCCCTATGCGGTGGTGCTCGATCGCCAGGGCGCGGTGCGCGCGAAAGGCCTGGTCAACACCCGCGAACAGCTCGAAAGCCTGTTCAATGCCCATGACATGGGCGTGGCTTCCATTCAGAACTATATCGGCGACAACGAGCAGGGCGCCGCCGCGCGCTGATCGTTACGGCGCACTCAATCCACGAGGATATCCCATGAAACGACTACTCGATGCGCTGACCGCCAAGACCGATGCCAGTGCCGAACGCATGATGCGCCACGCGGCGCAGCGCTACAGCCGGCGCAGCTTCATCGGTCGTGCGGCGCTGTTCATGGCGGGTACGGCATTGTTGCCGGTGTTGCCGTTCGATCAGGGCGGGCGTGCGATCGCAGCCACGCCCAATGGTGGCAAGCTCCAGGACGATGATCCGACCGCCTGTGACTACTGGCGCTACTGCGCCATCGACGGCAATCTTTGCAACGATTGTGGCGGTACACTCACCAGCTGCCCGCCCGGCGCGGAGGCGTCGAAGGTGTCGTGGGTCGGTACCTGTCGCAACCCGACCGACGGCAAGGACTACGTGGTGTCCTACAACGACTGCTGCGGCAAGGCCAGTTGTACCGGGACGGAATGCGTGAACAGCGCCCGCGAACGCCCCGGCTACCAGATGAGTCTGCATAACGATATCAACTGGTGCATGGCCAACAAGTCGATGGGCTATCACTGCACGGTCGCGGTGCTGGTCGGCCAGGTGGACGACGCGCCTGCCGCCTGATGCGAGCTGAGGTACCTGGGTGCCGAACCGCCGAGCACTGGCCGCGGCCGACGCCGTTGCGTTTCGATCGAGCGCGCACCGTGAAATACGTCGGGCTTAGTCGTTGGGCCGCGCCGGCTTTCTGGACGGTACGCATGGTCCGTTATGCGCAGGCGGTTCGACGCATGCTGACAGCGGCGGTGCGCAGGCGTGTGTGTAGGTCTTCAGGTGCGACGCGGCGACTTGTCTGCGCTGTCGCAGGCCGCGCCCTTGTAGGCGCCGTTGTGATGGCGAGCGTGGGGTTTTACGTGCCCGTACACGCGTCGCCGGGCCCGGCGACGCAGTACCTGATTCATTGCAGCGGCTGTCATCGCGCCGACGGGTCGGGCAGCCTGCGTGGCGGTATTCCCGACCTGCGCGGCTATGTCGGCTCCTTCGGCCGCCTCGAGGCGGGCCGTGCCTACCTCATGCATGTGCCCGGCGTGGTGGGTTCCGGCTTGGACAATGCCGATATCGCGGCGGTGATGAACTATATCTTTGCACGCTGGGCCGAGGCGCCGGCCAACGATCCGGTGCCCGCGTTCAGTGCCGACGAGGTCGCGCGCCTGCGCCGTTTGTCGATCCCCGATGTGGTCAAGGCGCGTCGCCGTGTCGTGCAGGAGCTTAATGCCCGCGATCTGCCGGTCGCGCCGTATCCCTGGCCCTAGCGTGCAGCCGATGGTCGCGCCGCGTTGTGCGCGGTCTGATGCCGTGCGGGCTGGGTTGCTTAGCAGCGCGTCTTCGCCGGGAGAGCGCTGTAATTTATTGTTTCTTCATTTGGGAAAACTGCGATTGACCGGTGCCAGCTGATACCATGCCTAACGGTCACATATCGTGATCTCGCTACGCATATTCGGAGAACTCATGCGCAATATTATCTATCTGGTTGGCCTGGTGGTCATCGTCGTGGCCATCCTGTGGTTTCTCGGCGTGATGTAGCCGCCTGCTAAAATGCGTCAAGGCTAGAAAGGGCCGATCGTGCTGCGATCGGCCCTTTTTTATCGCCGCGATCTCGACAGGATAGGTGCGCCGTTCGGTTTCGGCCCGCGAATCCGGGCGGCACGATGGCAGGCTCAGGGGAAATAGACGCCTATACCATGGCCCGATTTGCCGCTTACGGCATGATCGCCTGCCTGAGGTCGGATCGTAGCGGGGTGTCCTTCGCGCCGACCGCCGGCCCCTGTGCTGGCTGGGCGGCGACGCCCCGGTGATCGGGTGCGTCGCTCAGACGTCGTGCGTATTCCTCGGCCGGCATGGGCCGGTCCAGCAGATAGCCTTGTAGCTCGTCGCAACCGGCCTGGGTGAGATAGCGCTGCTGGCTACGCGTTTCCACGCCTTCGGCGACTACCGTGATCCCCAGCACGTGGGAAAGATTGATGATGAGCTTCACGATCTCGCTATGAGTCGTGGATGTGGCATCGTCGAGACTGGCGGTAAACGAGCGGTCGACCTTGAGTTGATGAATCGGCAGTTTCTGCAGATAGGACAAGCTCGAATAGCCGGTACCGAAATCGTCGAGTGCGATCCGGATGCCCAGATCGCTGAGCTGGCCCAGAACCCGGGTCGCTGTTTCGAACTCTTCCATGGCCAGGGTTTCGGTGATTTCGAGTATCAGGCAGTCCGGGGTGAGTTCATGGCGCGCCAGCGCACTGCGAATCTGGTCGATCAGGCGCTCGTCGAGCAGCCGCGCAACCGAAAGGTTGATCGATACCGGTGGCACCTGGAAACCGGCCGCGCGCCAGCGCCGGATCTGGCGGCAGACCTGATCGATGACACATAGCTCCAGATCGTTGATCAGGCCGCTACGTTCGGCGACCTCGATGAACAGGCCGGGGCTGACCAATCCACGGGTGGGATGCTGCCAGCGCACGAGCGCTTCCGCGCCGGCCAGGCCGCCGTCGGCGGTCCGGTATTTGGGCTGGTAGTAGACCACGAGTTCGTCGTTATCGATGCCGGCACGCAGTTCGTCCTGTATCTGAAAAGCCTCGGCCTGCTTGAGGCCCATGCTCGGCAGGTAGCGGCGTACGCGGTTCTTGCCGGCGCGCTTGGCGGTATACATCGCCAGATCGGCCGCCGTGATCAGCGCGGTGGCATCGGCCGCGTCGGTCGGGAACAGCGCGATGCCGATGCTGGCCGACAGGGTCGCGCCGCGCTCGCTCACCTGTGCCAGCTCGGCCAGCAGATTTTGTGCGAACGCTTCGGCGGTTTCGGGCTCGTCGACATCTTCCATGAGTAGCAGGAACTCGTCGCCACCGATGCGCCCGAGCATGTGTTGCTCGACGGCGAGTTTGCACAACATGTCGCTGGCGCGTTGCAGCAGCATATCGCCTACGGCATGGCCGAGACTGTCGTTGATGAGCTTGAAGCCGTCGAGATCGATATAGAGCAACGCGCTGCTGCGGTTGTGATCCGGTGTTGCGGTTGCGGCTTGTATGCGTTCGTAGACGCTGGCGCGGTTGGGCAGACCCGTGAGCGTGTCGTAGTGGCTGCGGTAGCGCAGTTGCGCATTGGCCTTACGCAACGACGTGACCAGGTCCGCGGTCTGACGATCGAGCTGGCGATCCAGCAGCGCGGCAAACACGCCCAGCGCGATGAGAAAAAGCGTCGACGAAGACACCAGCAAGGATAGCCAGAAAGGGTCGAGCGATACGCTGCCCGTGCTTATCGCCTCGCCGGGAAAACGCAGTGACGACAGCCCCAGGTGGTGGCATAGCGCCAGCGCGATCCCAAGGCCAAGCGACGAGGCGGCAACGAGGGGCACGTGCAGCGCACGATCCGTCGCGGTCAGACGATGCACGATCCGAAGGCCCGCGACCACCAGAATATACATGGCCAGTGCCGAACCCGCGGTCGCCAATGCGTGATAGTGGATTGCGGGTTCGAGTTGGAGCGAGAGATTGCCGAGATAAAACAGGGTCCAGGCGCCGGCGGCTATCGGCAGGGCAGCGGCCAGGGTTGCGGTGTAGCTAAGCGTCGGACGGCTGGCAACGACAAAGAACAGCAGGGCAGCAACGAAGGTGGCCAGCCACGACAGGAACGTCAGATCGAATTCGTGGCCTAGGGTAAACGGTAGTTTGACGGCCAGTATGCTGATGAAATGCATTGACCAGACCCCGGTGCTCAGCACACAGGCGCCCGCAATCAGCCACGCCGATTTGGCGCGGGTATGGCTTCGTCGTACCCGGCTGAGTATGTCGATCGCGGCATAGCAGGTCACGCTCGATATCACGACCGCGAGCACGATAGGCGCCAGGTGGTAGGTAATCGGGGTCAAGTCGTGCAGTCCTGCTAGGGCGTAGCGATAGTGAGGGTCGAGGCACAGTCATCGCCAAGCGTTATCGGCCGATCGCAGTTCCGGTTTAGTTGTCGCGCCGATCGAAAAAAGTCCGTTATTCACGATCGGTTATCGCCCGTCAGCCGCCGCTGCCCGCGAGCCGATCGCTACGCTAACGTCCGCTTCTCGGAGCGCGAAGCGTCATGCGAGATGCAAAACGCCAGAGCGCTTGACGAGGCGCGCGCGACATCGAACACTCATAAAAAACCGGCGCGCTCTGGCCAATGCCCGATGTCCGTGTCGCGAACATAATAAAAACGGTGTTCATGAAACACCCTGGAGGAGACGATGGCCGTCCAAGCGAATGAATTCGCGAGCCGGACCGATGGTGGCGACGCGCTGCAGATGCCCACACTGGATACGCGCAGTCTGGCCCGGATTGTTCAAGCGCATGCGCGTGACGCCCCGCAGGCGCCCTGCATGGAATATCTGGGCGTATCCATCAGCTATGGTGCGCTCGATCGCTGGGCCAACCGTTTCGCACACGTACTTATCGAGCAGGGTGTGACGCGCGGCGATGTGATCGGTATCCATCTACCGAATACGCCGCAGTATGTCATCAGCCTGGTCGCGGCCTCCAAGCTCGGCTGTCCGGTGTCGGGCGTGTCGCCGCTACTCAGCGCGCCGGAGCTGGCCTACCAGGTGAGCGATGCGCATATTCGGGTGCTGGTTACGCTGGATCGGCTTTACGAGAGCGCACTCGCACCCAACGATGGGGCGCTGCACGATCTCAAGGCCGTGATCGTATGCTCGCCGATCGACTTTTTGCCGGCATGGAAGAAAACGCTCGCCCATCTGCTGGGCAAGGTGGAGAAATTCACGCTGCCCAAAACACGCCAGCTTCCCCTGGTCGCGTTCTGGCCAGCGGTCAAGACCGCCAGCGACGAAGCGGTGGTCAGCGATATCGGCTTGAACGATGTGGTTTTCATTCAGTACACCGGGGGCACAACGGGACGCCCGAAAGGCGCCGCCCTCACGCTTGCCAACGTGCAGGCCAATGCTGCCCAGACCGAGCGTCTGGTCGATTACGAATTGGGCGCGGAAACCTTCG
The DNA here is from genome assembly GCF_040361235.1 of Salinisphaera sp. S4-8. Lineage (NCBI taxonomy): Bacteria > Pseudomonadati > Pseudomonadota > Gammaproteobacteria > Salinisphaerales > Salinisphaeraceae > Salinisphaera > Salinisphaera sp. S4-8. Next base: position 14,993 of record NZ_APNF01000006.1, read on the forward strand.
CCTCCGTGTTTCCGTATTTTCATGTCGCCGGGCTCGGCGTATGCCTGACCGGGCTCCGCCAGCGGGCACGGCTGATCGTGGTGCCCGACCCGCGCGATCTGAAATCCTTCTGTCAGGCGATGCAGAGTTATCCGCCGACGTTGTTTGGGAATGTACCCACGCTTTATCAGATGCTGCTGAACGAGCCGGCGTTTGCCGACGTGGATTTTTCGCATCTGAAGATTGCGCTGTCCGGCGCCGGGCCAATGCCGCCCGAGCTTATTCCGCGAATCGAGGCGATCGTCGGTGAAGGGCGCTTTTGCGAGGTCTATGGCCTGACCGAAACCAGCCCCGTACTGACGATGAATCCGCTCGGTCGGGCCAGGCCAGGTACGGTGGGCCTGCCGGTGGTGGGTACCGATATTCGTATCGTGGATGCGCAAACCGGTCGCGAACCCATGGCAACCGACGAGCCGGGCGAGTTGATCGCCCATGGGCCGCAGGTCTTTGATGGCTATCTGGGTCTGCCCGAGGAAACAGCGCGGGCCCTGCGCGAATACGACGGCAAGACCTTTTTCTATACCGGCGATATCGCGCGTATGGATGCCGATGGCTATATCACCATCTGCGATCGCAGCAAGGACATGCTCATCGTCGGCGGCTACAAGGTGTTCTCGGTCGAGGTCGAGAACGTACTCAAGGGCTTGCCGGAAATCGAGCTGGCAGCGGTGATCGGCAGTGCCGACGCGCAACGCCCCGGCAACGATATCGTCAACCTGTATGTCCAGTTATCCGAAACCGGGCAGGCGCAGCCGGTGGCCGATGTGAAAGCCAGGATCATGGCGTATTGTCGTGAACACCTGGCCGCCTACAAGGTGCCCAAGGCCATTCATATCGTCGCCCAGATTCCGCTGACGCCGGTCGGCAAGCTCGACAAGAAAGCGTTGCGACATTGAGTGGCTGCGCCATGGCCACCGGGCATGACGGTTTGGTCATGCCCGGCTGCAAGGCACGGCTTATTTGCCGGCGCTCTCACGCATCTTGGCGACCTTGTCGAGGATGTCTTCATTGACATCCGCACATTGCTTGAGCGGTGTCTTTTCACCGCATTCGATCAGCAGATCGAGCGTGTTCCCGTTGGCGTCGTTGACCTTGAAATGAATCGACGGCGACGCCGGCGGCATGATCACGTCTGCCTTGCCATGGTGCGGCGGATGATCGGAACCGCCACAGGCGGCAAGCACTGTAGTGGTTGCCAGCAGGGCGATAGTCAAGCTCGTTTTCTTCATCGTGTTTTCTCGCGTGAGGTAAGGGCGATCGCGCTGTCGAGTATCCGCGTTTGCAAGCGCGCTGTCATTTCAGTCATCGCGCGACAGCCGTCACGAGTCGCGGTCGTAACGCCTGAAGTGGGCGAATTTATATATGAATTACAGTGCCATAGTCGAATGTCATTTTGTTTTACATTAACTGATGAACGGTGCCATTCGCAGCCGTTTTCATTCGCGCGGGCGGTGAACCGGTGAATACGCGCTCGGTCTTGCTGATTGCCAGTGGCGTATCGGTCACGCTTGTCACCGTGGCATTGGCGCGGTTGTCGTTCGGCCTGATTCTGCCGGCCATGCGTGAATCGCTGGCGTTGAGTAATACGCAGGCCGGGCATCTGGGCACCGCAACGGCGCTCGGCTATCTGGCGCTGGTGATGGTCGCGGGCGCACTTGCCGCGCGCCACGGGGCGCGTCGATCGATCCTGTTGGGGCTGGTCTTCGTGATCGTCGGTTTCTCGGGGCTGAGTGCGGCCAGCGACTATGCCACGCTGCTGGCCCTGATGGCGTTGCTGGGTATGGGCACCGCCTTTGCCTATACGCCGCTGATTTCGCTGATGGGGGCCTGGTTTCCCGCCCGCCGCGGGTTGGTGATCGGCCTGCTCAACAGCGGGGTCGGTACGGGACTGATGTGCGCCGGCTGGATCGTGCCCTATCTCAACCAGCTCGATGCCGACGACGGCTGGCGCCATGTGTGGCTGCTGTTTGCCGGTGTAGGCGTGGTTTCGCTACTGGCCACGCTGGTATTCGTGCACGACCCGCCGCGGCGCCAGCCCACGGGCAATACCCTGAGCGTGAGCGAGCGCCGCCGTGCGCGACGGGCGGTTTTTCGTCACCCCTATGTCGTGATCGTCGGGCTGATCTACGGCATCGTTGGCATGACCTATATCGTGCAGGCCATCTTCATGTACAGCTATGCGCTGGCCGCGGATATTGACGACGATGTCGCCGGGGCGCTGGCGTCGTTCATGGGAATGCTGGGTATTCTGTTCGGCCCGCTCTGGGGCAATCTGTCCGATCGGCTCGGGCGCGCCCAGAGCCTGACGCTGGCCATGAGCCTGGCGTTCGTGAGCACCGTGTTGCCGGTGTTATCGCCTTCGTTGTTCGGCTTCGCCGCCCATTACGTGATTCTGGGTGCGGCCGTGACCGGCATGTTCACCTCGTCGCTGGCGGCCTCGACGGAACGGGTGAATATCGATCAGGCACCGCTGGCGGTGAGTTATGTCACCGTATTCTTTGCCGCCGGCCAGCTGATCGGGCCGACCGTTGCCGGCTGGTTGATCGGTCCGGCGGATGCGTTTCGCCTGACCTTTGGCGTGAGTGCGGCCCTGACGCTGCTCGGCGCGCTCCTGGGCGCGGTATTGATTAAACTATCGAAACGCGATTAAAAACGCGATATAAGTTATTGTTTGTTAATTCAGTTTATGCCGGTTCAGCGCGCGCTTCGCGTGCCGAGCGCTCGAACAGAGCCAGCGCATGGCCGGCACAGATGCGCATGTCGACCGACTCGCCATCCTCGAAGCGATCTTCGTGGTTGGTGCGTACGAGCAGTTGCTCGCCTTGCTTGAGGCGAACGCCATGCAGTCGGGTTTCGCCTTCGTAGCGGCTCCATTCAATACGACTGTTGCCGTCAGTTGTACGACGAAGTGCGAGATCGTCCGGGCGTACCAGTACATCCACGCGATCACCGTGGCCGTAATGGGCGTCATCCAGCGGTGTGTCGCCAAGATCCGTATGCACGCGGTCGGCCTCGATCCAGCCGGGCACGAAGGCGGCATCGCCGAGAAAACGGGCAACGAACCGGGTCGCGGGTTTGCGAAAACACACATCGGCCCGGTCGAGCTGTTCGAGCCGGCCGGCGCGCATCACGCCCATGCGATCGCCGACCGACAGCGCTTCGGTCTGATCGTGGGTGACCCAGATCGCCGGTACGCGCGCGGCCTTCAGGGCCTGGCGAATCTGCCAGCGCAGTTCGGCCTTGAGTGCGGCGTCGAGGCTGGCCAGCGGTTCGTCGAGCAACAGCACCGACGGCGCATGGGCCAGGGCGCGGGCCAGGGCCACGCGCTGTTTCTGGCCGCCGGAGAGCGTATCGGGCATGGCATGACGATGCTTTTCCATGCCCAGCGTGTGCAGCCAATGGCGGGCCGGCGCGCGGTCCTTCAGGCGAAAGGCGATATTGTCTTCAACGTTGAGATGCGGAAACAGCGCGAAATCCTGAAACACCAGGCCGACGCCGCGTTTTTCCGGCGGTACCTGGCGTTTTGCATCGATACGGTGGGCGCCGATACGGATCTCGCCCGCGGACGGGGCGATCAGGCCCGCGACGGCGCGTAGCACGCTGGTCTTGCCACACCCGGTCGGTCCGACCAGGGTTACGATTTCGTCGTCCGCGAGTGCCAGACTGAAGTCTTCGACCGCCGGGGCATTGTCATAACGGATCGACAGATTGTCGATTTCTAGCATGGGCTGTTGTCCTGTCTACACACCGAGGGTGCGCTGACGGCGTGCCTCGCCGGAAAGCATAAGTACGAGCGCAATTGCCGATACGGCGATCAACGCCAGGGCGGGCAACGCGCCGCGCCCGAGGTAACCGGCTTCGTAGACACGCCAGAGATAGGTGGCAAGGGTATCGAATTCGTTCGGCCGAAGCAGCAGGGTCGCCGGCAATTCGCGCATGGCTTCCAGAAATACCAGCGCGGCCCCGGCCACGATGCCGGGCAGAATCAGCGGCAGGCTGACCCGCCTGAAAGCCTCGGCCGGTGTTGCGCCGAGGCTGCGTGCGGCACCGATCAGACTCGATTCCACGCGCTCGGTGCTGGAGCGCACGCTGCCCACGGCCAGCGGCAGAAAACGCAGGGTGAGTGCGGCGACCATCAGCGCCAGCGTCTGGTAGAGCACGGGTACACGCAGGCCCAGATAGACGAGTGCCGTGCCCATGACGATGCCGGGAATACCGAAACCCAGATAGCTGGCGCGCTCACACAACTTGCCGAACCAGCCCGTGCTTGCCGCATAGGCCAGCGGCAAGGCCACGGTGACCGCCGCACCGGCAACCAGAAGCGCGGCGTAGGCGGAATTGAGGGCATAGCCGAGTTCGAAGCCGGCGCCGCCTTCACGTATCAGCCAGAGCAGGAATATTCCGATCGGCAGGACCAACGCGGCCGCGAGCACCGCGACCGCGAGCAGCGTGGCCGCTACGCGCAGCGGCCAGCCCAGCGTCAAACGCAGCACGCGCCCCGGGCGTTCGCGGCGTACGCGAATACGCGCTTCCAGCACCAGCACGCAGACCACCAGGGCCAGCAGCTGCAACGACATCAACGCCGCACGATCCAGGCCGAAGGCGTTGTATTCGACATAGATCATGCGGGTGAAGGTATCCAGGTGCATGATCTCCGGGGTCGCGAAATCCGACAGGGTATACAGCGCGACCAATAGCGCGCCGGCGGCGATACCGTTGGCGGCGCGTGGCAGCACGATACGCAGTAGTGCGGCCGGCAATGGCAGTCCGAGCGTGCGCGCGGCATCGACGACGTTGGCATCCAGTGTCTGCAGCGCAGCGCGCGTGGCAAGGAACACGAACGGATAGGTATAGAGCGTCATCACCAGCGTCGCGCCGATCAGCCCCTCGGCGCGCGGGGTGGCGATGCCGATGAGCGCGTCGATTTCGCCACCCTGGCCGAAGGCAGCAAAGAAGGCGAATGCGCCCAGATAGCTGGGCACGGCCAGTGGTGCGGCGAGCAGGGCCACCCATAGCCGGCGCAGCGGCATGGCCGTATAAGTAGTCACGATCGCCAGCGGCACGCCGATGATCACAGCACCGGCGACCGTGAGCAGGCCAAGCAGGCCGGTGTTGATCAGGATTTCGATACTGCGCCCGTCGAATAGCACATCGGCATTCAGGCTCATGAATACCAGTACGACGACGGGGGCGAGCGCGGCCGCCGCGATGACGGCGGCAGCCAGCCACAGCAGCGGCACGCGCTTCATAGCACGCGCGTTTCGCGCAGCAAATCCAGGGTCGGCTGTAAATCGCTCAGGCGGGTGAGATCGATTTCGGGCGGATGGATCTTGCCCGGCAGGCCGGCCGGCGGCGCCACATCAGCGGCCATGGGAATCTCGTAGGCCTGGCTGGCCAGAAAGGACTGCACCTCGCGACTGAGCAGATAACGCAGGAAATTGCGCGCCAGCGGATTGTCGTCGAGCAACAGTACGCCGGAGGAATTGACCAGGCTGCCGGCATCATTCTGCGTAAGCGCCAGGGCCACATTGGCATCGGGCTGGCCTTTTTTCAGCCGCAGGGTGTAATAGTGATTGGCAAAGCCGACGTCCACTTCGCCCCGGGCGACCGCCATGACTACGCCCAGTTCGCCGGCATAGCTCTTGGCCTGGCGTTTGACGCCCAGCAGCCATTCGCGTGTGCGATCTTCGCCTTCAAGCAGGCGCATGGCGGTTACGAACGACTGAAACGCCCCATAGGCCGGCGCCCAGCCGATCTTCAGGTCGGTATCGGCGAAGTCCATGATGTGCGAAGGCAGCTGCGCTGGATCGATTCGCGTAGGGTTGTACGGCACGGTACGCAGGCGGCCCGAGATCGCGGCCCACTGGTCGTAGCGAAAATCGGGCTTGATGTGCTGCTGGATCGCGCCGGGTATGGGCGTGGTCTTCGCGTGCGCGGCCACTGCGCCCAGCGAACTCGCATCGATCGACCAGAACAGATCGGCGCGTCGCACGCCCGCCTTGGATTCGGCGATCAGCGTGTTGGCCAGGGCCGCCGAGGGCGCACGCCGGATCTTGAGATCGAGGTCCGGGTTGCGCTTGCGAATGGCGGCGACGATATCGTCATAGAGTCCGCCTTCACCGCGCCCCAGATACACCGTCAGCGAGCCCGACAGCGGCGGCAGGTCGTCGGCCGACTCGGCCGCAGCCGTCGTTTCTGCCGCCCACAACGGGGTTACCGGGCCGAGCAGGCCAAGTGCCAACGCACTTTTGAGCAGGCTGCGACGATCCATGGCTAGAACACCGACGGTTTGTTATCGGCCGCTTCGTCGAGAATGGTCTGGGCGCGGTCGAGCTTGGCCTGCATGGATTCCACCGCCGAGGCCAGTTTATTGGGCGAAGCGGATTTTTCCATCAGCAGCGGCAGGGTGGCATTGAAGTCTTTTTCGAGGTCGGTCACGAGATCGGCATCGCTTTCGATCAGGGTTCCTTCGATACCTTCAAAGCGTTCCATATAGGTCTGATGGAGAAGCGTATTTGCGGCTTCGACATCACCCGAACGATAGCGTTCCACCACCGTATCGAGATTGCGTTTGATAATATCGATGGTCGAGGCATCGGCCGGTTCCGCGGGTTTGGGGGTCGGTGCCGCGGCACCTTGTGCGGCCACCAGCTTCAAGGCGCCAACGCCTTCGTGCAGGGCATGATCGAAACGCGCCTGCCAGGATTGGACCTCGGCGGTGGCATCCGGTTCGTCCACGGCTTCGCGCAGCCCGCCCAGCGCGGTCCAGATCGGCGGGTAGAGCACCATCGCATGGGTTTCGACCGCTTCGTGGAATTCGACGTTCTCCCAGGTATCGACCAGCTCGTCGACCCGTTCGCCGACCGAATCGCCTTTGTCGTAATCGGCGACGATCGCGGCCACGGTATCGGTCATGTCCGCGATTTCATTTTCGTAGTCGCCGATATGTTCGCCGACCTCGGCCACGCTGGGGGCATCGTCGCCGTGGGCAGATACGGTTTGAGCAAACAGGAGCGCCGCGCCAATTAGCGCGCAACGGGGGAGAATCGAGACAGGCTTCATCGTAAATACGCCAACACGGAATGAATGAACGGCTAAAAACTAACTGATAATCATTCCTATTCCAAGCCCGAAGGATTGAAGGGCAATGGTGTACTCCATGCAACTCAGGCCGGGCGACGCAGGTCGGGCCGAACAAACCGATAAGCCCAGCGACGCGTTACGCCATCGCGCGCGATCTGGTGCGCGCGGGTTTTAGGGTTCGCTTCGTAGACCGGCGCCGCCGACATGCCGCCTTTCGACATGCCCGCGGCGCCATTTCGGTTAGCTATCAGTCATGCGCTCGAACATCTGCATGGCCTTACGGGTGAAGATCGGCCCGGCTGCACCGGCGATCAGCGCGCGCGCACGCGGACTTGCGGCCAGTACCACGCCGGCGGTCAGCGCCCCGGCGATCGCCACGCCACTGTTGCGCTTGGCCCAGTCGGTTGCCTGGTTACCGAGAATCGGGCGTAGCTGCTGTTCGATCGCGTTGTCGGCGTAAGCGTTCACCGGCTTGTTCGCGCTTGCCTTGGCTGGGGCCTGCTTCTGGGCCGGCGTGCTGCGTCTGGACAGCAATACCACGATCAGCAACAGCACGACGATGCCGATCAGCCCGCCGCCGGCAAGCAGCAGTGCCTCGACCTGCGTGTAATGCGTGGCCAGCCATAGATAAACGCCGGCGGTACACAGCAGCAAGCCGCTGAACACCAGCAGCATCAGCAGCCAGAGCACGACATTCAGGCTGAGTACCTGAATGATCTTTTCTTTAACGGTGCCCATGGCCTAGCGGCCGATCAGCTTGCCCAGAACGAGGCCGATACCGAAAGCGGCGAGCACGCTGGTGAACGGGCGGGCTTCGATTTCGCTGCCCACGTCCTGGGCATGACGGCCGGCTTCGCGGCGTAATTCGTCGTATTTGCCGCGGGCGGCATCGAGGCCGGCCTGGGCGTGATTCTCGCCAGAGGCACGGTAGCTTTTCGCGAGCGCGGCCAGGTCGTTACGCAGTTGTTCGATGTCTTTTTTAAGGGTTTCGGTTTCGGCGCTCTGGCTCATGAGAATCTCTGGATTCGAAAGTGGTGAAACCAGCATAACGGCTTTCACCCCCTTGCGACTATCCGTACTACTGCCCCTGCGCGTCCGAGCCCTCGATCGCGAAAAAACGGCCCGCGTTTGCATGGGTGAGTGCCGCGACCTGCGCTACCGACTGGCCACGCGCGGCCGCGACGGTTTCGGCCACCCACGGCAGGTTGGCCGGTTCGTTGCGCCGCGTTTTGGGTTTGGGCCGGATCGTGCGCGGCATGAGATAGGGACAATCGGTTTCGATCATCAGGCGGTCGTCGGGGATACGCGCCACATTGGCGTAGAGATCACGCCCGCGGCGTTCATCGCATATCCAGCCGGTGACCCCGATATAACAGCCGGCGTCGAGATAGGCATCGAGTGCCTGAGCACTGTCGGTAAAGCAGTGCACCACCGCCCGCGTGAGATGGGGTAAATGCTCGCGCAGAATGGGCAGAAAGCGCGCATGGGCGTCGCGCTGGTGCAGAAAGACCGGCAGGCCGTGATCGCAAGCCACGGCCAGCTGGGCCGCAAAAACGCGTTCCTGTGCATCGCGCGGGGCGATATCACGAAAGAAATCCAGCCCGGTTTCGCCGATGGCGACCAGTCGCTGGGCGCTCGCGCTGTCGCGCATGAGTTGTTCGTGGGCCGGGCTCCAGTCCAGGGCATGATGCGGATGCAGCCCGGCCGTGGCGAAGCACTGGCCGGGATAGCGCCCGGCCAGATCAACCGCGGCCTGACTGCTGTCCAGATCGCTGCCGGTGATCACGAGCCGGCGTACGCCCGCCGCCTCGGCGCGTGCCAGCACGTCGTCCAGATCATCGGCAAAGCTTTCATGCGCGAGGTTCGCGCCGATATCGGTCAGTTCCATGGTCGCGCCGCTGCTGATAAACCGGCGTAGTCTAACGAGCGGGCAGCCATAATGCAGTCGCAGGCGGGGCAGTTTCGCGCCATTGGCGACACCCGCTTAAAAAGAGCGTCGAAGCGCGGCACGGGTTTGCTACACTCGGGCGCTGGCCGACCGCCGTGGTGCTTAGCGCCACGCGGATTGCGTGCCGACGCTCGAACGACTGAAACCTGAATCGAAGAAAGGCCTCTCATGCGTTATCAATCCGGGCTGCTCGCCGGCCTTGTCGGGATCATGCTGTTCAGCAGCGTTGCCACTGCCGCCACGCGTTATGTCAGCGACGAGTTGTCGATCAACATGCGTCGTGGCCCGGGCACGGGCTATCGCATCAGCGAACTGGTGGAAGCCGGCGATCGCTTGACCACGCTCTCCGAGGCGAATGGTTGGACCCAGGTACGGACTGCCGATGGCACCACCGGTTATGTGCTGACCCGGTTTTTGTCCGATCAGCCGGCCGCGCGCACGCGCATCGCCTCGATGCAGGCCCAGGTCGAGAAGTTCAAGCAGGAAAACGAGCAGCTCAAGGAGCAGCTCTCCGAAGTTCGCAGCGGCTCGGAAGAGCTGACCGAGACCAAGACGAACCTGCAGAACGAGAATCAGGAGCTGTCCCAGCGCCTGCAGCAGCTGCGCGAAACGTCGGCCGATGCGGTACGCATCAGCAACGAAAACGAGAAATACCGCGAAGAGCTGTTGTCGATGCGTAGCGACAACGAGCGTCTGCGCCACGAAAACGCGGCCCTGCAAAGCCGGCGCGATGGCATGAAGATCGGCGCGCTGATTCTCATCGGCGGCGTGATTATCGGGCTGGTACTGCCGCTGTTCCGGCGTCGGCGCAAGGGCAGCAGCTGGGATTCGCTCTGAGCGCGGCCACTGCCCGTACGTTGCCATTGTGGGCCGGCCGCGTGCCGGCTATGGTTACCCGTGTTTCCGATGCGCGCCCCGCGTCGCCTAGCGAACGCTGAATGGAACATCATCTTTCCCTGATCCTGATTTCGATTGTCGCCCTGGGCGTGTTCTCGCAGTGGATCGCCTGGTGGCTGCGCATGCCGGCGATCGTGCTGTTTCTGGTCAGTGGCGTGTTGGCGGGGCCGGTCTTCGGTGTGGTGAATCCCTCCGAGGATATTGGCGATGTCTTGTCGCCGATGGTCGGGCTGGCGGTCGCGGTCATCCTGTTCGAGGGCGGGCTGAGCCTGCGCCTGCACGAGTTCAAGGAGGCCGCGTCGGGCGTGAAACGCCTGGTTTCAGTGGGCGCGGTGCTTTCCTGGGCGCTGTATACGGCAGCCGCCTACTATATCGGCCAGCTGTCGATCGCGGTGTCACTGCTGTTCGGCGCGATTTTGATCGTGACCGGGCCGACCGTGATCATTCCCATGCTGCGCCAGGCCGGGCTCAACCGGCGCACGGCCTCCTATCTGAAATGGGAAGGCATCATCAACGATCCGATCGGCGCGTTGCTGGCGGTGTTGGTGTTTCAGTATTTCGTGTTCGCCGGGGCCGATGCCGCCGACGGCGCGCAGGTATTCGTAGACCTGGGCTGGGCGATTCTGATCTCGTTCCTGCTCGGCGGGGGCGTCGCGCTGGCGCTGGGTTGGGCGTTCAATCACACCTGGGTGCCGGAATATCTCAAGGCGCCGCTGACCTTCGCCTTCGTGCTCGTGATATATGGCGTAGCCAGCGAGTTCTTTGCCGAAGCCGGCCTGCTGGCGGTGACGGTCATGGGCATGGTAATGGGCAATCTCTCGATTGCCGGCATGGCGGAGCTGCGCCGATTCAAGGAATACATCACCATTTTGCTGGTGTCGACCGTGTTCATCGTGCTCACGGCCGATCTCGACCCGAACGTGTTGCTGCATCTGGACTGGCATGCGGCCGCGCTCGTGTTCGCCGTGGTGTTCGTCGTGCGGCCGGTGGCCATATTGCTGGCGACCGCGTTCACCGACATGAACTGGCGCGACCGCACCCTGGTGGCATGGATTGCGCCGCGCGGCATCGTGGCGGCCGCCGTGGCGGGTGTGTTCGGCCCGCGCATGGTCGAGGCCGGCTATGGCGGCGCCGAGCAGCTGTTGCCGCTGATTTTCGCCATCGTCTTTTCGACCGTTATTCTGCACGGCTTCTCGATTGGGCGCGTATCGCGCTGGCTGCGTCTGTCGGCCGAGCCCAATGGTGTGCTTATCGTCGGCGCCTCGCCCTGGTCGACCGAGCTCGCGCGAGCGCTCACCAACGAGCTCAATGTGCAGGTGCTGCTGGTGGATTCATCCTGGCATCGTCTGCGTACCGCGCGTCTGGCGGGCGTGCGCGTGCTCTACGGCGAGGTGCTGTCGGACCAGATCCAGCAATCGCTGGAACTCAACGAAATATCCTGCCTGCTGGCTGCCACCAGCAACGATGCCTATAACGCACTGGTGTGTTCGCATTTCGTGACCAGCCTCGAGCACGATCGCGTATTCCAGCTGCCGATGTATGCCGCCGACGAGGACAACGAGTCCAAGGTCGTGGCCCGTCCGTTGCGTGGGCGTCCGGCTTTTCACGAGAACGCCCAGTACGAAGAACTCTGGCGCAAGCATTTCCAGAGCTGGCAGTTCTACAAGACGCGCCTGACCGATACCTATACGCGCGAGGATTTTCGGCGCGATTGTCCGGCCGATGCGGTGATTATTGCCACGCTCTATGCCGATAGCACGGTGCTGTTTCATGCCGCGGGCGGCACACCGCGCCCGGAAGAGGGCGATACGGTGATCTACTACGCGCCCAAGAAAAGCAGCAGCGAACGCCGGCGCGCACGTGCCGAACGCGCCGAGGCGGCGAGCGAACGCGTGGCCGCGGCCCAGAATGCCGAGAACCCGAGCACGGGCGGCATCCCGGACTCCGGCTCGAACCTGCCTGATCCATCCGACAAAGCCTAGAAAACCATGCTCGAATGGCCTGAAGCCGGCGAAAGCGCCAGCGGACAGATCGACGGCCCGGCCGGCGAACTGCAGATCGATATCGATACGCCCGAGGAGGGCGCGCGGGGTATCGTGGTGATCTGTCATCCGCATCCGCAGCATGGCGGCACCAAGGACAATAAGGTGGTGTTCATGATCGCGCGCGCCGCGGTCATGGCCGGGCTTGCCGCGATCCGCTTCAACTTTCGCGGTGTCGGCGCGAGCCAGGGCAGCTACGATGCCGGCGTCGGCGAGGTCGACGATGCGGCCGCAGTGCGCGACTGGGCGCTGGCCGCTTCCGACTTGCCGCTGGCCGCACTCACCGGGTTTTCGTTCGGTTCGGCGGTCGCACTACGGCTGGCCGATCGCGACGCGCCGCCGAGCCTGGTGACGGTCGGCTTTCCGTCGACCTATTTCGACGGTGCGCTGCCCCGTCCGCAAACCGACTGGCTCGCCGTGTTCGGCGATGCCGACGATGTGATCGATGTCGATGCGTCGATCGCGGCGGTACGTGAACTCGAGCCGCCGGTCGATGTCCAGATTCTCGAAGGGGCCGGGCACTTCCTGCATGGCCGGCTTACCGATCTGAGAAAACGCGTGGTCGCGCATCTGAAAGAGAGTCTGTAATGGGGTTGTTTGAACGATTGAGCCAGGCGCTCAATCCGCAGGTCGACGAACCGCGCGATATCGAGCGCGCCCAGCGCATCGCCGCAGCCGTACTGCTGCTGGAGATGGCCCATGCCGACCATCGCCACGACGAGGTCGAATACGCCGAGATACGTCGTCAGTTGCAAAGTCACTTCGGCCTCGATGCGGGGGAAACCGAAGAACTCATGGCCGCGGCCGCGCCCAAGGCGCAGCAATCGGTATCGCTGTACAAATACCTCAAGACCCTCAATGACGGCCTCGATGAGGGCGAAAAACGCCAGGTCCTGGAAATGCTGTGGCGCGTGGCCTATGCCGACCGCCATATCGATGCCCATGAAGAGCATCTGCTACGCGAACTTTCCGAACTGCTATACCTGCCGCACGAGCAGTTCATTCGCGCCAAGCTCGCGGTGACCGGCGCGTAGCCGGATCCATCGCACCACGGTCGGGCTACTAAGCTTTGCTTACTCGGATCGATCCAACAGGGCATTCGCCTGGGCGCTACCGGATGCGCCAAGGAACGCAAACATGGTCGCCGGCTTCGAAAACGCGGCGGTCGCCAGGCGCCGTGCAACGGCCGCGTCCGGTGTTTGGCTGCAACTGAGCGCCAGAAGACACAAGTACGTAGCGTTTGGTCACGTACCAAGGGCGCGTTTGATCGTATCCAAGCGGTTTGATTATTTAGTACAGGGCCCAGCTTGCGGCGTGAACAGCAGGCCACCCGGGCGTGGCGCGATCTGATTTTCGCCTTGTTCGCGTGGCTTTGCGTTCATTCGCGGACAACCTGCCTGCTTGAACGGCGCGGACCGACTTTTTCCGCAGCGCATACGCATCAGTGGTCGCCCGTCCTTTCGGGGTTTGTCTTGACGAGGCAAACCCTCCGCAGATCAACGCAGATTCACGCGGATACCGTGGTACGTTGCAGGCGTTGCAGGCGTTGCGGGCTCGAGGCGCGAGCCGGCCGCGAAGTCGCTCGAAGAACTACCAGCGAAGGCTTTACGCGCTTCGACAGCGGTTGGTATTTGCCTCGAACCACCGATCCCGGCCCTGAAATCCATTGCTCTGGTGTCTTATTCGCGTTTCCTCGCGTTCATTTGCGGACAACCTGCTTGCTTGAGCACGGCCCGCTATGTTTTCTGCACCATCAACAATGGTCGTGGGCATGCCGTGGTACCAGCAGCAACCAGCGCTTAGCGGGTAAAGAACGTCTGGTTGAAGCGGACCGGGATGGTGGCGCGGCCATCTACGGCCTGCACGTTCAGATCGAAGGTCAGTGTCTGATCATCCTTGATTGCCACCGGCGCCAGCGAGTACACGCTGTTCGCACTCTCCACACGCTTGAACGAAAGCGTTTTTCGTTCGCCCATGAGCGAACGTGCGCTGCCGGTGACGTTCGCCGGCACCGCATTCAGGGGCGCATCGCCGGTGGGTTTTTGCAGCGTGATCATTACGATCGCGGTATCGCCGTCGCGCTCGATATCGTTGGCGTCGGCCACGGCCTGCGGGATCTGCAAGCTGTTCACGGCGCTGTAATGCAGCACATAGTCGCCGCTGTTGATACTGCCACCGGCGACTGCCGGCAGGGCGATCCACAGCAGGGCGAAAAATGCGAGCGCGATCAGCGCGTGGCGTGATGGCGTAGCTGGTAGAGGGCGATTTCGCCGAGCAGGTTGGGAAAGGTGCGCATGCCGATATTGCTGCGATGCGCATGATTGACCACGTGCCTGCGTACGATGTCCACCTGTTTTTGCCGACATAAGGTTTCGAAATCCCGCACGGTGCAAAGATGGATGTTGGGGGTATCGTACCATCGGTTCGGCAAGGAACCGGAGACCGGCATCAGCCCGCGCAGGCCCAGCGATATACGCGGTTTCCAGTGGCCGAAGTTGGGAAAGGTCACGATCGAGTCACGCCCGATACGCAGCATTTCGTCGATGAGCTCGTCGGGCCGGCGCACTTCCTGGAGCGCGCTGCTCATGACCACGAAATCGAAGCTGTTGTCCTCGAACTGTTCCAGGCCGGCATCGAGATCGAGCTGGAGCACGTTCACGCCGGCAGCCACGCATTCGATGACGTTGTCGGCATCGATTTCCAGGCCGTAACCGCTGACCTGCTTGTGGCCCTGCAGATGGGCCAGCAGCGCGCCGTCGCCGCAGCCCAGATCGAGCACGCGCGCGCCGGGGGTGATCCAGTTCGAGATCAGCGCCAGATCGTCGCGCAGGCCATCATGGCTGTTCGTGGCTTGCGTATTCATGCGCCGATCTCGCGTGCGGCGCGATCGAGATAGGCGCGCAGCGTATTTACGTAGTGCGGCATGGTTAGCAGAAAATCGTCGTGGCCGAGATCGGACGTCACCTCGGCGTAGGAGACCTGCTTGCCGGCATCGACCAGCGCATCCACGATCTCGCGCGAGCGCGCCGGCGCGAAACGCCAGTCCGAAGTGAACGAAATCACCATGAAACGTGCGGTTACCGGGGCGAAGGCCTTGGCCAGATCTCCGCCGTGTGTATGGGCCGGATCGAAATAATCCAGCGCCTTGGTCATCAGCAGATAGGTGTTGGCGTCGAAACGATCCACGAACGACGCGCCCTGATAACGCAGATAGGATTCGACCTGGAACTCCACGTCGAAGCCGTAGGAAATCCGCCCGTCGCGCAGGTCGCGGCCGAACTTGGCGCGCATGGCTTCGTCGGAGAGATAGGTGATATGGCCGAGCATGCGTGCAAGCATCAAGCCGCGCCGGGGGACCACGTTGTGTTCGTAGTAGCGCCCGCCGTGGAATTCCGGATCGGTCACGATGGCCTGACGGGCGATTTCGTTGAAGGCGATGTTCTGGGCCGATAGCTTGGGTGCGGCAGCAATGACCACCGCATGGCGCAGCCGATTCGGGAAGTCGATCGCCCACTGCATGACCTGCATGCCGCCGAGGCTGCCGCCAATGACCGCACACCACTGCTCGATACCCAGCGCCGCACGCAGGATGTCCTGCGAGCGCACCCAGTCGGCGACGGTCACCACGGGGAAATCCGGGCCGTAGTGGCGCCCGGTGTCCGGATGCAAGCTGCCCGGCCCGGTGGAGCCGTTGTAGCCGCCCAGGTTCGCCGGGCACACCACGAAGAAACGATCGGTATCGATCATCTTGCCGGGGCCTATGCATTTGTCCCACCAGCCCGGCTTGGGGTCCTGCTCGCTGTGGTAGCCGGCCGCGTGATGATTGCCCGATAGGGCGTGGCAGATCAGCACCGCGTTCGAGGCATCGGCATTGAGCGTGCCGTAGGTTTCGTAAACCAGATCGAAGTGGGTCAGCTGCTTGCCGCAATCCAGGCGCATGGGGCCTTCGACGTGCAGGGTCTGCGGCGCAACGAGACCCACCGATGCCGGCGTGTGGGCGTGGCTGGTCATATCGCTAACGGAACAGGCCCGGCAGCGGCAGCAGGCGGCTGATGACCTGCAAACCGATGATCAGCACCAGCGGCGACAGATCGAGCCCGCCGACCATAGGCACGATATTGCGCACCGGGCGCAGCAGCGGTTCGTTGATCGTCCACAGAATCGCCGTGGCCGGCGAATACTGGCCGGGCGATATCCACGACATCAGCGCCTGGATGAGGATGGTGAAGAAATAGAAATTGCAGACCAGCACCGCGGCCTTGAGCACGGACCACCACAGGGCGAGCACGGGCTGGGGGCCGAATTGGGGCGCGGCCAGGGCGAGATCGATCTCGATATTGATGAAGCAAAGGATCACCGCGAAGACCAGCGCGGGGATGTCCAGATTGCGCCAGCGCGGGATGAGCTTGCCGATCAGGCCTACCGGCATGCGCGTGGCCTGCCAGACGAACTGCGAAATGGGGTTGCGAAAGTCCGCATGCACCCACTGCAGCAGCACGCGCATGAGCACGACCACGATATACAGCGCAAAGACCGTATCGACGAGAAACAGCAGGGCGTCGTTGGCGTTGTTGAGCATCGGCTACTTATCGAGCAGTTCGGTGGCAAGACGGTCGGCACGACTGGCCGCGGCCTGCATGGCCCGGCCCACGAGTGCGTTCAGATCGCCCTCGGCATACTGTTCGAGCGCGGCGGCGGTGGTGCCGCCCGGCGAAGTGACTTTTTCGCGCAAGGTGGCCGGGTCGTCGCCGGATTCGATTGCCATGCGCGCGGCGCCGAGTGCGGTATGCAGTACCAGCTCGCGGGCGGTAGCTTCATCCAGGCCGAGTTCGATTGCGCCCGCCTGCATGGCTTCCATGAAGGCAAAGAAATAGGCCGGGCCACTGCCGGAGGTGGCAGTGACCGCATCGAGTAGCGATTCGTCGTTGACCCAGGCAGTCACGCCGGCGGTTTCGAGGATGGCGTCGGCGAGTTTGCGCTGCTCATCGCTCACGCCGTCGTCGGCATACAGGCCGGTCGCGCCCGCGCCGATCAGCGATGGCGTATTGGGCATGCAGCGAACATAGGCATGATCCGCGCCCAGCCATTCGCGCAGCCCGGCGATCGGTACGCCCGCAGCGATCGACACGAACAGCGGCTTGTGATCGCCCAGCGGTTCGACCAGGCCTTGCGCGACTTCACGTAGCATCTGCGGCTTGACCGCGAGCACGATCACATCCGCCTTGAGGGTTTGCGCATCCGCCTGGGCGACGGTGTTCACGCCGTAGTCTTTGGCGAGCTGTTCGCCCTTGGCCTCATCCGGCTCGATGACGGTAATACGATCGCCGGCCCAATCGGCGTTGCGCAGGCCGCTGATCAGGCTGGTGGCCATGTTGCCGCCGCCTACAAAAACAATGCTGGTGTCCATTTCGACCCCGGTCGACAAACTGGGCGCATGATACGCGATGGCGTGTGCCTGTCGCGAGCCGATATCGGTAGCCTGGATACGCCTCGACGATGGTCTGCAAGCACGCAAGGGTTTAGCATTGACGCTTGTTCTAACCCATGCGACCCATGAACAGCAGCCTGAAACAGACCGCCGAATCGTCGACCGCGCCGGCCGTGGATATCGGCGATGCCGATTATCTCAAGCGCATCAACACCGCGCGTGTCTACGATGTGGCGATCGAATCGCCGTTGATGCAGGCCCGCCAGCTGAGTGAGCGTATCGGTAACGCGCTCTATCTCAAGCGCGAAGATCTGCAACCGGTGCATTCGTTCAAGTTGCGCGGCGCTTACAACAAAATTTCCCAGCTCACGCCCGAAGAGCGTGAGCGCGGCGTGATCTGCGCATCGGCCGGCAACCATGCCCAGGGCGTGGCGCTGTCCGGGCGCAATATGGGTATTCGCGCAGTGATCGTCATGCCGCGCACCACGCCCGAGATCAAGGTCCGGGCGGTGGCCGGTTTTGGCGGCGAGATCGTGCTCCACGGCGACAGCTACGATGAAGCCGCGGCCCACGCGGCCGAATTGCAGGCACGCGATGGGCTGGTCTATATCCATCCCTACGACGATCCGGACGTCATCGCCGGCCAGGGCACGATCGGTATGGAGATCGTGCGTCAGCATCCGCAGGATATTCATGCGGTGTTCGTGTGTGTCGGTGGCGGCGGGCTGCTGGCCGGCGTGGCCGCCTATATCAAGAGCGTACGCCCCGAGATCCGCGTGATCGGCGTGGAGCCCGAAGATGCCGCGAGCATGGGCGCGGCTTTGCGTGCGGGCGAGCGGGTGATGCTGCCGGAAGTCGGGCTGTTTGCCGATGGCGTGGCCGTCAAGCAGGCCGGCAAGGAACCGTTTCGGCTGTGCAGCAAGCATGTCGACGCGATGATGACCGTCAGCGTGGATGAAATCTGTGCCGCGGTGCGCGATATCTATGAAGACACCCGCGCGCTGGCCGAGCCGGCCGGGGCGCTGGCCGTGGCGGGTGCGAAGAAATACGTCGCCGAAACCGGTATCGAAAACCAGGATCTGGTGGCGATCACGTCGGGGGCGAACGTCAATTTCGACCGGCTGAGCTATATCGCCGAACGCGCGGAACTGGGCGAACGCCGCGAAGCGCTGCTGGCGGTGACCATTCCGGAACGCCCCGGCTCGTTTCGCCAGTTCTGTATGCGTATTGGCGATCGCTCGATCAGCGAATTCAGCTACCGCTATGCGGATGCCGAGCGTGCCCAGGTGTTCTGTGGCGTCAAGCTCACCAACGGCGTAGCCGAGCGCGATGCGTTGATCGCCGATCTCGAAGCCGATGGCTACGAGGTGGTGGATATGAGCCGCAACGAAATGGCCAAGCTGCATGTGCGCCATATGGTCGGCGGCCGGGCGCGTGGTGCCGGTGACGAAGTGCTGTTCCGGGTGGAATTCCCCGAGCGCCCGGGCGCATTGTTGAAATTCCTCAACAGCGTGGGCGATCGCTGGAACATCTCGCTGTTTCACTATCGCAACCACGGTCATGCCCACGGGCTCGTGCTGGTGGGCATGCAGGTCGGGCCCGATCAGCAGGCCGACTGCCGCGCCACGCTGGATGCGCTGGGTTACGACTACGCCGAGGAAAGTCAGAACCCGGCCTACCAGCTGTTTCTGCACTCGCACTGATCGATCGTTCAAGCCGTCGCCCGTGTGGGCGGCGGCCGTTTGTCTCTCAGGGATAACGCCATGGCCTCGGGTTCGAAGACCGTCATCATCGCCGCGCTCACCGGCAATCTGCTGATTGCGGTGACCAAGTTCGTCGCCGCGGCCTTCACTGGCAGTGCCGCGATGATGGCCGAAGGCATTCACTCGACCGTGGACACGGGCAATCAGGGGCTGCTGCTCTATGGCATGAAGCGGGCCAAACGCCCGCCGGATACGAAATTTCCGTTTGGCTATGGCAAGGAAATCTATTTCTGGAGCTTCATGGTCGCGGTGCTCATCTTCGCGGTGGGTTCCGGCATTTCGATTTACGAAGGCGTGAATCGCCTGCTGCACCCGCATCCGGTCGAAAGCCCGCTGATCAACTACATCGTGCTCGGCCTGGCGATGCTTTTCGAAGGTGCGGCGTGGTTTGTCGCGGCCAAGGAATTCAACCGGGTGAAGGGCAAGTGGGGCGTGTTCGAGGCCGTGCGCCGCGGCAAGGACCCGGGCGCATTCCTGGTGCTGTTCGAAGACAGTGCCGCCATGCTCGGCCTGGTGGTGGCTTTCGCGGCGCTGCTGGCCGGCCAGCTCACCGGTATCGAGATCTTCGACGGCATCGCCTCGATCTGTATCGGCATTATCCTCGCGATCACGGCCGTATGGCTGGCGATCGAAACCAAGGGCCTGCTGATTGGCGAAGCGGCCAATCAGCACGTGGTCCGCGATATTCGCGACGTGGTGTCCACCCACGACGCCGTTGCCCGGGTCAACGAAGTGCTGACCATGCATGTCGGGCCGAATTTCATTCTCGTCAATATCAGTGTGCGCTTTGCCGGCGGCCTGACCGGCGAGCAGATCCAGACCGAGATCGAGCGCATGGATCGCGATATCAAGGCACGCTGCGAAAACGTCAAACGGATATTTATCGAAGCCGAGCGCTCGGCCGACCGGCCGTCGCCGGGCGATGACAAGCGCGCAAACGATAGCGGCGAGCCGGACGACGCCAAACCTGCGCAATGACCGGCGGGCGGCAGGACGCAATACCGCGCCGAGTCTGTATTCTGCGGCTGTCGGCACTCGGCGACTGCGCCAACGTCGTACCCGCGATCCGGACCCTGCAGGCGGCGCGCCCCGATATCCAGATCAGCTGGATCATCAACAAGGCCGAAGCCGGACTGTTGGCCGATATCCCCGGTGTGGATTGTCTGGTCTATGACAAACGCGGTGGGCGTGCGGCGATTGTCGATCTCAAGCGCCAACTCGCCGGTCGCCATTTCGATGCGCTGTTGAATATGCATGCCAGCTGGCGGGCCAATCGCATCAGTCTGCTGGTCAAGGCTAACCGGCGTATTGGCTTCGATGCCCGCCGCGCGCGCGACGCCCAGCGCCTGTTCGTGCGCGAACGTATCCCCGCCGTGGAAAGCCGACATGTCGTCGACGGCTTTCTCGCCTTTGCCGGCATGCTGGGTGCGACCGAGCCGGTCATGGATTGGCGTGTGCCAATCGCCGAGGCCGATCGTGCGCGGGCGGGCGAACTGCTCGGCGACGATGCCCGCGAAATTCTGTTCATCAGCCCCTGTTCGAGTCATACGCGCCGCAACTGGGTGGCCGATCGCTACGCCGCGGTCGCCGACTACGCAGCGCGCGAGTATGGGCTCCGAGTTGTCTTGGTCGGTGGGCCGAGTGACCTCGAACGTCAGATGGGCGCCGATATCGAGACGGCGATGACAACGCCGGCCACCAACCTGATCGGCCAGACCAACCTCAAACAGCTGATCGCCCTGTTCGAGCGCGGCCGGATACTGGTCACCCCTGATTCCGGCCCGGCGCATATGGCCAACGCCACCGACATCACTACGATTTCGCTGCATGCCGCGACCGACCCACGCCGCAGCGGCGCCTACCGCTCACGCGAATTCTGTGTCGACTATTTCGCCGAAGCCGCAGCCCGCTATCGCAACGCCACGCCCGATACCCTCAAATGGGGCACCCGTATCGAGGACGACGCAGGTGTTATGGCGCTAATTCCGGTGGGAGCAGTGACCGAGCGGGTCGATCAGGCCGTGGCTACGCGCTAGCCGCGCTGCAGCATGGCCGCCATCTTCTGATGGATGAGGTTGACGGCCTTCAGCGGTCGTAGCATGACCTTGAATTCGGTGATCTTGCCGGCGTCGTTCCAGCGGATCATATCCACGCCGTTGACCTGGATACCGTCCAGTTCCACCTCGAATTCGAGGATGGCGTTGTTGTCGTCTTTCACCTGACGCACGTAGTGGAAATCGTCGGTGACGAATACCTGTAGTGCTGCGCTGAGGTACTGCACCGTGACGGCCTTGCCGGTTTGCGGCGTGTGGACGACGGGCGAGTAGAACACGGCGTTTTCATCAACCAGCGCATCCAGTCCTTCGGGGCTACGGCGTTCGACGAGTTCGTGCCACGCGGCAATCGGATCTTGGGGCATGAATCGGGCCTCTTTAAGTTGGGGCGCAGGACGACGTGCGCAGGGAATGGGCTATTTCGGTGCGTTGTGTTCCAGGCCGAGGATGAAATCCCAGTGCTCTTTATCCACCGGCATGACTGATAAACGGTTGCCCTTGCGCACCAGCGGGAAATCGCCGAGTTCGTCGGCATGATCCTTGATTTCGGCCAGGGAAATCACGCGTTCGAGTTCGCGCTCGAAGGTGACGTCAACGCGATACCAGCGCGGCTTTGCCGGATCGGATTTGGGGTCGTAGTGGGCATCCTTCGGGTCGAAGGCCGTGTCGTCGGGATAGCCGGCCCGCGAGATACGCATGATGCCGACCACGCCGGGCACCTTGGTGTTGGAGTGGTAGAAGAAAGCCAGATCGCCTTCCGACATGTCGTCGCGCATGAAGTTGCGCGCCTGATAGTTGCGGACGCCGTCCCAGCCTTCGGTCTGGTTCTTGCGCTGTTGTAGATCCTGAATACTGAACTCGTCGGGTTCGGATTTCATCAGCCAATAACGCATGCGTAGCCAGTCCTTTAAAACGTATTGAGTGCGTTGCGCCCGAGTTTACCGCAGTGACCCGGGGCAGGTCGCGCGCCGGTAAATGGCGGCATCGCTGGCCACTGCATCCAGAGGAATGTCCCAAGCGCGGGTGGCGATGCGGTCGACGCGCTGCACGTCGAAGGCCAGGCCCAGCAGCCAGGGGCCGCGAAAACCGCGATTGCGCTTGGCCGCGAGTGTGCGGTCGTAAAAGCCGCCACCCATGCCGATACGGCGCGCGGCGGCATCGAACGCGGCCAGGGGCATGATGAGCAGATCGAGCGCGGCTACGGGCCGGGCATGGCGCTGGGTGGGCTCGACGATACCCAGCGCGCTGCGGCGCTGACGAAACTCCGCACCGTCGATGGCGATGAACTCCAGCTGCTGGCCGGCGACACGCGGCAATAAAGCCTGCTGATGTGCCTGAAAATAGGGCAGCAGCTGCCGCGGATCGGCTTCGTGGCGCATGGGCCAGTACAGGCCGATACGGCGCGCACGACGGAACACGGGCAGCCGTGCAATGCGTTGGCAGGCCTGGCGGCTGGCCCTACGGGCTTGCTGGGGGGCGAGGCGGCGGCGCGCGCGAAGCGCGGCGCGGCGCTGGTCGTCGATGGAAACGCTCATGGCGTGACAGCATCCACGACTGGCAGAGAAAACGAAAGGGCCGACACTCCCGCCTGTGCCGTCGACCGTCCACTATCCTTGAGACGAATGCTCAAGTGGGGCGTTCCACGCCGCATTAGGTTTCCCGCAGCAAGGCGGGCGTACTCACCTGCGACGTTTCCCACCCCGGTTTAGGTACTTAGGCTCAAGGGGAACCGGGAGGTCGTCGAACACCGCAGGAGTGCCGGCAAGATTGATGATACGCGGCTCGAAGCGGTGGTGCCAATCATGCGATCGAACGATCGCGTGTGCCGGGGCCGCAGGCGATTATCGCAAAGCGAGGGCTGTCTTCGCGCGCGATGATGAGTTACCCGGCTAGTTGGGTTCCTTGAGCGCGGATTCGATATGCAGCTGGAGCTGCGACAGGCGCTCGGTGATTTCGCCATCGGTGGCGGGCAGGCCGGCGTCCTGGCGCTCGAGCCGGCGTTCGGCAGCGATCAGATCGCGGGCAATATTGAGCGCGGCCATCACGGCGATGCGTTCGATGCCTAGCGTCTTGCCCTTGCGCTGGATCGCATGCATGCGCCGCGACAGGTATTCGGCGGAATGCAACAGGCTTTCGCGCTCGCCCTCCGGGCAGGCGATGGAATAATCGCGGCCGAGGATACGGATGGTCAGCGCGGTTTGTTTTTCTGGCGGCATGCGTCGATCCGTTAGGCGTTGTCGGCTTCCGCCTCGAGGGCGCGAATACGTTCGATCACGCCGTTGAGACGTTCACGCGTTTCTCGATTACGGGCCTGTTCCTGCTCATAAGTATGCTGGAGCGCTTCGTAATCGCGCAGCAGCGCGCGATAGGCCTGGATCAAGGCCTCGACACGGTCTTCGAAGTGGGCGATCTCGAACTGGCTCATAGCGCTCCCTGGATAGGGCTCCGAGTATAGCGCCCGGCAGGCGCTACGGGAAATATACAAAAAAAAGGCCCGGCAAGAAGCCGGGCCTTGAGTAGCGATCGCGTGGATCGCGTAAGCGGGCTAGCGGATCAGCAGGAACAGCGCGCCGCGGCCCCGTCGTACGTGCAACAGCAGTTGCTTCGTATCCGGGCCGGCGAGTTTCTGCAGCTGCGACACCTCGCTGATCGGCTGGCGGTTGATCGAGGTGATCACATCGTCCGGGCGCAGGCCGGCACGTGCGGCCGGCGAGCCGCGTTCGACGTCGGTTACCACGATGCCTTCGACTTCTCCGGCCAGCGGATTGTCGTCGGTGAGCGGGCCGAAGCTCGCGCCTTGCAACCCGGCGGCCAGGTCGCTGCTGTTACCGCCCGCGGTGCCGGCGCTGTCGGGCGCGTCGGCTGCGTTGCCGAGCGTGGCCTTGACCTCGCGTTCCTTGCCGTTGCGCAACAGGGTGATGGTGACCTTGTCGCCGGGTGATTTCAGACCGATGGCATTGGCCAGCTGCGAGAAGTCGTCGATGTCCTTGCCGTTGACCTGCGTGATCACGTCACGTTCCTTGATGCCGGCCTTGGCGGCGGGGG
This sequence comes from Salinisphaera sp. S4-8, assembly GCF_040361235.1. NCBI lineage: Bacteria > Pseudomonadati > Pseudomonadota > Gammaproteobacteria > Salinisphaerales > Salinisphaeraceae > Salinisphaera > Salinisphaera sp. S4-8. The sequence continues at coordinate 39,292 of NZ_APNF01000006.1, forward strand.
AATCCGGCATGACCTGGGCCACGACCACGCCCTGATTGATATCCAGGTCGAAGGCGGAGGCCAGATCGGCGGTCAGGTTCTGGCCGACCACGCCCAGGCGCCCGCGCTGCACTTCGCCGTTCTCGGCGATCTGGGTATAGACGTTGTTGACCAGATTGCTGGGAATGGCGAAGCCGATACCGATATTGCCGCCGGTGCGCGACAGAATGGCGCTGTTGATGCCCACCAGTTCGCCCTGGAGATTGACCAGGGCGCCGCCGGAATTACCGGGGTTGATGGAGGCATCGGTCTGGATGAAGTCTTCGTAGCGATTGCCCAGCCCGTGCCGGCCGAGGCCGCTGACGATGCCCGAGGTCACGGTCTGACGCAGGCCGAAGGGGTTGCCGATGGCGACCACGAAATCACCCACGCGCAGATCGTCGGAGTTGGCGATGGGCAGTTCGGTGAGTTTGTCGTCGGTCTTGATCTGCAGAACCGCGATATCGGTTTCCGGATCGTCGCCGATGAGCTTGGCCTCGTACTCGCGGTTGTCGTTGAGACGGACCACGATCTTCTCGGCGTCGGTGACCACGTGGTGGTTGGTCAGCACATAGCCCTTGTCGGCGTCGACAATCACGCCCGAGCCGGCAGCGGTGGGCTGACGCGGCGTCTGGCGCTGCTGTTGCTGTTCGGGCATGTCGAAAAAGCGCCGAAAGAAGGGGTCGTTGAACAGCGGGTTATCCGGCATCTGCTGCGGTTTGCCGGTGACCACCACGTTGACCACGGCCGGCAGGGCCTTGTCGAGCATGGGCGCGAGCGACGGGTTGTCGCCGCTGAGCATGCCGCTGGGTATGGCGGCTTGCGCGTTGCTCAAAGCCATTAACAGGAAAAAGGAAAAAATCAGCGTCGTGAAACGCGTACGTGCGATTGGCGTCATAGGTTCTTTCTCGTTGGTGTGTTCACCATACGACCGGCGTACCCCGGATCGTCCCGCAGCCTAAGACCGTATCAAGGCATACGAGTTTCATGGGGTGTGCGAGAACCTGGCCAATACAGGCAGTTGCAGGGCACAGCGGACAAAATGGGCCCGCTATGCCCGCCGGGTGGCGCGCTAGCGCGCCCGATGTACCACGCGGGCCAGACCGCTTTCGCCCAGGCTGCGGCTGATCGCCAGCCGTGACTGCTCGGCGATACGCGCCATCAGGCCGCTTTTGTGTTCGATGGCCACGGTAAAGACGTCGCGCCCGTCGCGGGCGGCTGCGAGCATCACATCGTCGCTGGTGGCGACTTCATCGACCAGGGCCAGATCAAGCGCCTGCGTGCCGTGCCAGTGTTCGCCCGTAGCCACGCGGTCGATATCCAGTGCGGGCCGGTAGCGGGCCACGAAATGCTTGAACAGGCCGTGGGTGTCTTCGAGCTCTTCGCGGAACTTGGCCCGGCCTTCTTCGGTGTTTTCGCCAAACACGGTGAGCGTGCGTTTGTAATCGCCCGCGGTATGCAGTTCGAAATCGATCTGTTTGTCCTTGAGCAGGCGATGAAAGTTCGGAATCTGGGCGACTACGCCGATCGAGCCGATGATGGAAAACGGTGCCGCGACGATGCGCTCCCCCACACAGGCCATCATGTAACCGCCACTGGCGGCCAGGCGATCCACGCAGACCGTCAGCCGAATGCCGGCGTCCCGCAGCCGCGCGAGCTGGGAGGCGGCCAGGCCGTAGCTGTGGACCATGCCGCCGGCCGATTCCAGGCGAATCATGACCTCGTCTTCGGCTTCCACCACCTGCAGGAGGGCGGTGATTTCATCGCGTAGCGATTCCACCGCCGAGGCGCGGATATCGCCATCGAAGTCGAGCACGAACAGGCGTGCGGGTTCGTGGCGCTTGCCTAGTTTTTCTGCCTTGCGGCGTTGCTTGTCTTCGACCTTCTTGCGCTTGGCGCGGGCCTTGCGCTCGCTGTCGTTGAGCAGGGTGGCGTTGAGCGTGTCGGCCATACGCTCGAGGCGCTCGTTGACATGCGTGATCTTGAGCCGATCGCCCTCACGCGCGGCGCGGGCCTGAGCGACCATGCTCAATATCCAGGCCACGGCCAGGCCGAGGGCGATGACCACGGTCAACGCCTTGGCAAGAAACAGCCCGTAATTCAGGGCGAAGTCGGCGATCAGCTCCATGGCACGCCTTTATTCGTTAAGCAGATGGGGGCGAATTCTGTCGACATGGAAGTCGACCGGTCAGATCCAGCCCGAGAGTTCGCGCTTGATCAGGCGGGTGAACATGTCCACGTGATCGTCGCGGTCGTTGAGGGCCGGAATATAACGCAGCGAGCCGCCGCCGGCTTCCTCGAAGTATTCACGGTTTTCTTCCTTGATTTCTTCGAGCGTTTCCAGACAGTCGGAAGAAAAGCCGGGGCACATGACGTCGACGCTTTTCATGCCCGCCGCGCCCCAGGCCTTCATCGTTTCATCGAGATACGGCTGAAGCCAGGGTTCACGGCCGAAGCGGGACTGGAAGCAGACCTTGTATTCACTGCGGGTCAGCCCGAGTTCGGTCGCCAGCAATTGCGCCGTGATGCCGCAATCGCGCGGGTAGGGATCGCCGTTTTTCACATAGCGTTTGGGAATGCCGTGAAACGACATCACCAGCTTTTCGGCGCGCCCGTGTTCGGCCCAGTGCTCGCGTACCGAGTTGGCCAGTGCCTGGATATAGCCGGGCTCGTCGTAATACCGGTTGATCTGTCGTAGCGCCGGCGGCTCCGGCCAGTCGGCGAGCACTTCGCCGATCTTGTCGAACGTGGTGGCTACCGTGGTGGCCGAATATTGCGGATAGGTCGGCACCACCAGCACCTGTTTACAGCCCGCGGCATCGAGTTCGCGCAGACCGGTTTCGATGGAGGGGTTGCCATAGCGCATTGCCAGCGCCACATGAACGGGGCGCTCGACTTCGCGGTCGAGGCGGGCCTGGATTTGCTCCGCCTGACGACGGGCATACACCAGCAGCGGTGAGCCTTCCGGTGTCCATACCGATCGATAGCCCTCGGCCGAGTTCTTGGGCCGGAAGGTGAGAATGATGCCGTAGAGGATGGGCAGCCAAAGCGCTCGATTGAGATCGACTACGCGGCGGTCGCTCAGAAATTCGGCGAGATAGCGGCGTACCGCCGGTACCGACGTATCGTCGGGCGTGCCCAGATTGGTAAAAAGCACCCCAATAGGGCGCTGCGCGCTGCGGGAATTCGGCATGGGCTCTCGCTATCGTGTCGCGGGGTACGATACGTAGTGGCGATGATACGGGATGCAACCGGGCGGCTGCATCCCGTCACCCATTTTACCGCGGCGTGGTCACCTACGTCTTATCGAAATAGGCGCGCGTGAGCTTGAACACCACCGGCGCGAGCAGCACCAGGGCGATCAGGTTCGGAATCGCCATGAGGGCGTTCATTACGTCGGCGACCAGCCACACGAAATCCAGCTCGGCGATCGCGCCGACGAACACGGCCACCACCCACACTAGGCGATAGGGCGTGACGATACGCGAGCCGAACAGATACTCAGCCGTGCGTTCGCCGTAGTAGCTCCAGGCGAGCATGGTGGAGAAGGCGAAGATCACCATGCCGAAGCTCACGATCCAGCCGCCGGGGCCGGGCATGCCGGTGGTGAAGGCCTCGGCGGACAACTGCGCGCCGGTGGTGCCGGACGACCAGGCACCGGTGGCGATAATCACGAGTGCCGTCATGGTGCACACGATCAGCGTATCGATGAACGTGCCGAGCATGGCGACCACGCCCTGGCGCACCGGGCTGTCGGTCCGCGCGGCGGCGTGGGCGATAGGCGCGCTACCCAGGCCGGCTTCGTTGGAGAAGATACCGCGGGCCACGCCAAACCGGATGGCCATGATGATGCCGGCGCCGGCAAAGCCGCCGGTGGCCGCCGTGCCGGTAAAGGCATCGGAAAAGATCAGCCCGATCGCACCCGGGACTTCACCCGCATTGAGGATGAGCACCACCGCAGCACCGATCACGTAGACGATGGCCATCACCGGCACGAGCTTGTCGGTAACGCTGGCCAGGCGCTGCACGCCGCCGATGATCACCGCGAACACGCCGGCCGCCATGACCAGGCCGGTCAGCCAGCGCGGGATCGACAGGGTTTCGTCGAATACCTGGGATACCGAGTTGGATTGCACGGTATTGCCGATGCCAAAGGCCGCGACCGTGGCAAACAGGGCAAAGGCAAAGGCCAGCCATTTCCAGTTCGCGCCCAGGCCGTTGCGAATGTAGTACATCGGCCCACCGACATAGGCGCCATCGCGATTGGTTTCGCGATAGTTCACCGCCAGCACGGCTTCGCCGTACTTGGTGGCCATGCCCACGATGGCGGTCACCCACATCCAGAAGACCGCGCCCGGCCCGCCGAGGTGGATGGCGGTGGCCACGCCCGCGATATTGCCGGTGCCGACGGTTGCCGCCAGGGCGGTCGCCAGGGCCTGAAAAGGCGTGATATCGCCGGGCTCGGTGGTCTGTTTGCGCCCGGCGAACAGCATCGAAAAACCGTAGAACAGCTTGCGCTGCGGGATGCCGCGCAGCCCCACGGTCAGATAGATACCGGTGCCCAGCAGCAGTATCAGCATGACCGGGCCCCAGACCCAGCCGCTGAGCGTGCTCAGCGCGTTAGTAAGCATTTCCATTTTTGAATCCCCCTGTGTGGGCTACGTGTGCAACCCGAATGACGTTGTTTAGAAAAACCCCTGTAGCAGAATCCAGGCAATCCCGAGCGGTGCGACAAAGCGCAGGATGAACAACCACAGCCCGGCCAGCGGCAACGACTGATCGGGATGCGACTTCAGCGACTCGACGGCACGCGGTCCCAGCTGCCAGCCCACGAACAACGCAATCAGCAGACCGCCAATCGGCATCATGACCTGCGCAGTGGCGAAATCGGCGAAATCCAGGAAGCTCATCCCGGCGATGGTGTGTTCTGCCCAGATCCCTTGCGACAGGGATACCGGAATGCCGAGGATGAAGATCACGATGCCCGTGGCCACGGCCGCGTTGAAACGACTCATGCCCTTGTCGTCGACGAGATAACTCACCACCACTTCGAGTAGCGACACGGCCGATGTCAGTGCGGCGATAGCGAGCAGCACGAAAAAGGCCAGCCCGAATATCGCCCCGGCCGGCATTTGCGCGAATACCGTGGGCAAGGTCATGAAGGTGAGCCCCGCGCCGGCGCTGGGTTCCATGCCGGCAGAAAAAACGGCCGGCAAAATGACGAGCCCGGCGAGCAGGGCGACCAGCGTATCCAGGCCCACGACCAGCGACGCATCACGGGGCAGGTTCTGCTCGCGCGACATGTAGGAGCCATAGGTGAGCATGGCGCCCATGCCCAGCGACAAGGAGAAAAACGCCTGACTGATCGCGCCACCCCAGGTGCCGGCCGTCACACGGCTCCAATCCGGCATCAGATAGAAGGCCACGCCTTCACCGGCGCCGGGCAGGCTCACGGCGCGAATCGCCAGAACGACCAGTAGAACGAACAATAGCGGCATCAGCCATTTCGATGCGCGCTCGATGCCCGACGCCACCCCGCCAAGCACCACACCGACCATGAGAACGGTGAAGACGGCGGCGTAGATGACTGGCTGGATGGGCGAGGCCACGAAGCCTTCGAATATCGCCGTGCTTTGGTCGACGTTCAGGCCGCCAAAGGTGTTCTCACCCATGAATACGATATAGGCCAGCGTCCAGCCAGCGACCACGATATAGAAGGACAGGATGATGAAGGCAGTGAGTACGCCCATGGCCCCGACGCCGGCCCAGGCGCGGCCGCCGAGCTTGCGAAAGGCGCCAACGGGGTTGAGCTGGGTGATGCGCCCGATCAGGAGTTCGGCCATGACCAGCGACAGGCCGAAAAACAACACGCAGCCCAGATAGATGATCAGGAACGCGCCGCCACCGTTTTCCCCGGCCATGTAAGGAAATTTCCAGACATTGCCGAGCCCGACTGCCGAACCCGCCGAGGCCATGATGAAGCCCAGGCGACTCCCCCAATGTTCGCGGGCTACCGTCATGGCCGGGTCAGCCCGATAATGCCATCGATAATCGTGTTGCTGTTCATGCTACCCCCTGATTGTGTTGCTGAATCGTCGCCGTAGCGTAAGGGTCTGTGCCTGCTACGCTGGCTTTGCATTATTCGTGCCGGCCTGTGATTTCCCCTTGCGCCGACACGGTTTTGTCATCCTGCCATCTTAGAATCATGCTGTCCTCTATCCATTTGGATCACAGGCCTGCGTGCGTCGTGATCAGTGGCCGCGCAACCGTTCGATAGTCGTGGCGCAGCGTGTGAATCGCTGCGATGCCGGCCGGTTGGTTTGCTGCCGCGCGTGCCGCACACAAAAAAAGACGGGCACGTGGCCCGTCTTTTCATTCGCCTTAAGGGCCCTTCGATGCCCTTTGGATATGGCGTTACGGTTTTTCCAGGATCGCGGTCACGCCCTGACCGCCCGCGGCACAGATGGAGATCAGGCCGCGGCCGCCCCCGTTTTCGTCCAGGATCTTGGCCAGCGTCGCCACGATGCGTGTACCGGTGGCAGCAAACGGGTGGCCGAGTGCAACCGACGAGCCCTTGACGTTGAGCTTGCTGGTATCGATCGAGCCCAGCGGCGTGTCACGGCCCAGACGTTCCTTGCAGTACTTCTTGGATTCCCACGCCTTGAGGGTGCACAGCACCTGCGCGGCGAAGGCTTCGTGGATTTCGTAGAAATCGAAATCCTGCAGGGTCAGCCCGGCCGCGTCGAGCATGTCGGCCACGGCATAGGTGGGCGACATCAGCAGGCCTTCGCCGCCATCGACAAAATCGACGGCCGCCGTGCGCGAATAGGGCGTGAAGAACGCCTGTACCGGCAGGCCGTTGGCCTCGGCGTATTCTTCGCTGCACAGGAACACCGAAGACGCGCCGTCGGTCAACGGGGTGGAATTGGCCGCGGTGAGCGTGCCGTTTTCCTTGTCGAAGGCGGGCTTGAGGTTGGCCAGCTTCTCGACGCTGGTATCCGGACGCAGGTTGTTGTCGCGTTCGACGCCCAGATACGGGAAGACCAGATCGTCATAGAAGCCGTCAACATAGGCCTGGGCGGCGGCTTTGTGGCTGGCCACGGCCAGTTCATCCTGCGCCTTGCGCGAGATCTTCCATTCCTTGGCCATGAGCTCGCAGTGCTCGCCCATCGACAGGCCGGTACGGGGCTCGGACACGCCCGGGAAGTTCGGCACGATATGACGTGGCCGGATCTGGGCCAGCAGCTTCGCGCGTTCGCCGCCCGTCTTGGCGCGGTTGACGTCGAGCAGGATCTTGCGCAGTTCTTCGTTGATCGCGATCGGCGCATCCGATGTGGTGTCCACACCGCTGGCGATACCGCAGTCGATCTGGCCCATGGCGATCTTGTTGGCGATCAGCAGGGTGGCTTCGAGGCTGGTGCCGCAGGCCTGCTGTACGTCGAAGGCCGGGGTATGTGGATCCAGATCGGTACCGAGCACCGCTTCCCGGGTCAGGTTGAAGTCGCGCGCATGCTTGAGCACCGCGCCGCCGGCGACTTCGCCGATCTGCTTGCCGGCGAGTTTGTATTTTTCCGATAGCGCCTTGAGCGAGGCGGTGAGCAGGTCCTGATTGGACTGATGCGAGTATTTGGTGTTCGAGCGGCAGAACGGAATACGGGCGCCGCCGACGATGGCGACTCGGCGTGGCATGTTCTCGGCCATTGATCCCTCCAGTGTCGCCGGCCCGATGCCGGCGCGGTTGATTGACGCGCCCAAGATAATTGTTGCAGTGCAAAGTGACAAGAAACCCTTTCAAATCCTTTTGGGCTTCAAAACGTTCGCTCGTGGGCGCGAGCGGAAAAAAATATCGATGCGCTCTTGAAAGGCTGCGCCACGGCCGCATCAATGGCGGTGATTGAGAACGTCAATGAAGACGCTCTCTCCCGGCGGCCGAAGATGGCACGTCGGCAATATGTTTTGATCAACAACCAACGTTTCGAGGAGAAGGGTGGCATGAATATCCGTCCTTTACATGACCGTGTCGTCATCAAACGGCTCGAGGAAGAGCAGAAGACGGCCGGGGGTATTGTCATTCCCGATACGGCGGCCGAAAAGCCCCAGCGCGGCGAAGTCGTCGCTGTTGGCAACGGCAAGCCACTGGATAACGGCGAAACGCGCAAGCCGGAAGTCAAGGTCGGCGATAAGGTCATGTTCGGCAAGTTCTCGGGCACCGAAATCAAGGTCGACGGTGACGAAGTCGTCGTGATGCGCGAAGACGACATCCTGGCGGTGCTGGGCTAAGCCCGCGTCGCTGACGTTCACCGTTTACGCACACAGTATTTAGGGGAAGCTAGCAATGGCAGCTAAAGAAGTACGTTTTGGCGAAGACGCACGCTCGCGTCTGGTACGCGGCGTCAACACGCTCGCGAACGCCGTCAAGGTGACGCTCGGCCCGAAGGGCCGCAACGTCGTGCTCGACAAGAGCTTCGGCGCGCCGACGATCACCAAGGATGGTGTCTCGGTCGCCAAGGAAATCGAACTCGAAGACAAGTTCGAGAACATGGGCGTGCAGATGGTCAAGGAAGTCGCTTCCAAGACCTCCGACATCGCCGGTGACGGCACCACCACCGCCACGGTTCTGGCCCAGGCCATCGTGCGCGAAGGCGTGAAAGCCGTTTCCGCGGGCATGAACCCGATGGATCTCAAGCGCGGCATCGACAAGGCCGTCGACGCGGCCGTGGCCGAACTGGCCAACCTGTCCAAGCCCTGCGACGACGAAAAAGCCATCGCCCAGGTGGGCTCGATCTCGGCCAACTCCGACGCCGATATCGGCAAGATCATCGCCGATGCGATGAACAAGGTCGGCAAGGAAGGCGTGATCACGGTCGAGGAAGGCTCCGGCCTGTCCAACGAGCTGGATGTCGTCGAAGGCATGCAGTTCGACCGCGGTTATCTGTCGCCGTACTTCGTCACCGACAACCAGACAATGCAGGCTGAGCTGGATAACCCGTACATCCTGCTCCACGACAAGAAGATCTCCAACATCCGCGACATGCTGCCGCTGCTGGAGAACGTGGCGAAGGCGAACCGTCCGCTGATGATCATCTCCGAAGACGTCGAGGGCGAAGCCCTGGCGACGCTGGTGGTCAACAACATGCGTGGCATCGTCAAGGTCGCCGCTGTGAAGGCGCCCGGTTTCGGCGATCGTCGCAAGGCGATGCTGGAAGACATGGCCGTGCTCACCGGCGGCACCGTGATCTCGGAAGATCTCGGCATGAGCCTCGAGAAGGCCACGCTGGATGATCTGGGCGAAGCCAAGAAGGTGCAGATCTCGAAAGAGAACACCACCATCATCGACGGCGCCGGCCCGAACAGCGATATCGAAGCCCGCATCAAGCAGATCCGTGCGCAGATCGAGGAAAGCTCCTCGGACTACGACAAGGAGAAGCTGCAGGAACGCGTGGCCAAGCTCGCCGGCGGTGTGGCACTGATCAAGGTCGGTGCGGCCACCGAAGTCGAGATGAAAGAGAAGAAGGCGCGTGTCGAAGACGCCCTGCACGCCACCCGTGCAGCCGTCGAAGAAGGCATCGTCCCGGGCGGCGGCGTGGCCCTGCTGCGCACCCTCAAGGCGATCGAAAACGCCAAGGGCGACAACGCCGATCAGGACGCGGGTATCCGTATCCTGCGTCGTGCGGTCGAAGAGCCGCTGCGCCAGATCGTGCACAACAGCGGTGCCGAGCCGTCCGTCGTGGTCAACGAAGTGCTTTCCAAGGAAGGCAACTACGGCTACAACGCCGCGACCGGCGAATACGGTGACATGGTCGCCATGGGTATTCTCGACCCGACCAAGGTCAGCCGTACCGCGCTGCAGAACGCCGCTTCCATCGCCAGCCTCATGCTGACGACCGAAGCCGCCGTGACCGACGTCCCCGAGGACGACGACAAGGGCGGTGCCCCCGATATGGGCGGCATGGGTGGCATGGGCGGAATGGGCGGCATGATGTAAATCATGCGGTCCACGTCCGGGATGCCAATCCCAGCGTGAATAAAGCCCCGCCTCGTGCGGGGCTTTTTTATGCGTGCGATATGGGGTGAGGGCGCAACGCGCATACGCGGGTAGTCGCGCGGGGGCATTTGTTTATGTGTTCGGGCCGACTGCGCCAGACGATCGAGGCGGCGGGTTGGCGGATTGGTGCTTTCAGCAACGAGGGGATTCGGCAAACATCGGCGCAGCAATGGTTCCTGCGGGCGTGTTTGCTGGTGAGCCACATATAGGGATGGCACGACCCGATAACAGCGATACCATGCGCGTTGACCGACGACCGATTCGGAGTGTTCTGAGTGCCTCAACCCGAAACCGATGCGCAGGTGCGCCGCTGGAGCCATTTTCTCGACGCATGGTGCGAACACAATCCCGACCGTTTTGAGGCGCTCGCCCGCCACGGCCGATTCGATGACATCGATGCGCAGATCGTCGACGAGGCGCCACAGCCGGTATCCGGGCATGCGTTCGACGCCGCGCTGAGAGCCTATCGAAACGAAAGCATGGCGATCATCGCCTGGCGTGATTTGGCCGGCATCGATGCGCTGGAAACCACGCTGGGGGCATTGAGCACCCTGGCCGATCGTTGTATCGAGGCAGCGCTTGTCGCGGCCGAGCAGGCTGTTCAGGAACGGCACGGCGTCTTGCGCGATAGCGAAGGCCACGCGCAGCGGCTTATCGTGATCGGCATGGGCAAGCTTGGCGGTCGTGAACTGAATTTTTCTTCGGATATCGATCTGATCTTTGCCTACCGCGGGCCGGGCGAGTCCGATGGCGACAAGCCGTTGGATGCCGAAGGCTATACCAAGCGCGTTGCCCGGCGGCTGGTCCAGATCCTGAGCGAAACGACAGCCGAGGGGTTTGTCTATCGCGTTGATACGCGATTACGGCCGTTCGGCGATTCCGGCGCGCTGACCGCGAGCATCACGGCAATGGAGAATTACTACCAGGCGCACGGGCGCGAATGGGAACGCTACGCCTGGGTCAAGGCACGGCCGGTGGCCGGCGATCTGAACGGCGGGCAAAGCCTGATTCGGGCGCTGCGTCCGTTCGTGTACCGGCGCTACCTCGATTACGGCACGTTCGAGTCGATTCGCGAGATGAAAGCGCTGATCGATCGACAGGTCGTCAAGGCCGAATTGCAGAACAACATAAAGCTCGGCAGCGGCGGCATTCGAGAAATCGAATTTATCGTCCAGGCGTTTCAGCTGATTCGTGGCGGCCAGGAGCCCTCGCTGCAGGATGCCCGCTTGCTACCGACGCTCAAGCGTTTGGCGCAAGACGACCATTTACCGTCGCACACAGCACAGGAGCTGGAAACCGCCTATCGCTTCCTGCGTCGTGCCGAAAATCGACTGCAAATGGTCGACGACCGCCAGACCCACGAGCTGCCCGAAGACGAGCAAGAGCGCGTGGCGCTCGCCGAGTCGATGGGATACGACAGCTGGAACGCGTTCAGCCAGGCCATGCAGGACACGCGGGATGGCGTCCACCAGGCGTTCGAGCAGGTCTTCGTGTCGCCGCAGGCTGACGACACCTCGGCCGACGCGGAAACCCAGCGCCTGAGCGCTTTCTGGGATGGCGATCTCGACGAAGCGCAGTCGCGCGAGTTGCTGGCCGAATATGGCATCGAGAATGTCGTTGCCGTACGCGAGGCATTGGCAGAGATCCAGGGCCAGAGTCTTTATCGTGGCCTCGAGGATCGCGGGCGGCGCTGGATCGCGCGGCTGATTCCGTTGTTGTTCGGTGCCGCCGCCCGCGCCGACGATCCCGATTTGGCGATCACGCGCACCATTGGTGTTTTGTCCGCCATCGTCGGCCGCAGCACGTACATGGCCTTGTTGGTGGAGCATCCGGCTGCACTGTCCACGCTCATGCGGCTGTGTTCGGCCAGTGAGTGGATTACCAGTCGTATCCGCGCGCAGCCCTCGTTGCTAGACAGTCTGTTGGACCCGCGCCAGCTCTATCGCCCGCCGCGGCGTGCCGAATTGGCGGCCAGTCTTGCCGCCGATATGGCGGCCATCGACGCGGATGATCTCGAACTGCGTATGGATACGCTGCGGCGCTTCAAGCAGAGTGCGACGTTGCGTATTGCCGCGGCGGACGTCAGTAATTCCATGCCGCTGATGATCGTGTCCGATCATCTCACCGAGCTGGCCGAACTCGTACTCGATGTGGCCCTTGATATGGCCTGGCATCAGATGACCCGTCGCTATGGCACACCCCGCGACCACAACGGCGAACGCGCCCCGTTCGCAATCATCGCCTACGGCAAGTTGGGTGGTCTGGAGCTGGGCTATACCTCCGATCTGGATCTGGTATTCGTCTACGGCGGCGCCACCCAGGCGATGACCGACGGTGATCGTCAGCTTACGCACCAGGCGTTTTTTACGCGCCTGGCGCAGCGCCTGATCCATGTGCTGAGTACGCAGACCGCGGCCGGGCGGGTATATGAAATCGATATGCGTCTGCGCCCTAGCGGCAAGGCCGGCATGATGGTCACGCACATCGATGCCTTCGAACGTTATCAGCAGGAGCACGCCTGGACCTGGGAGCATCAAGCGCTGGTGCGCGCGCGGCCGGTCAGCGGCCACGCGGGCCTAGGCACGCGCTTCGACGAGATCCGGCGCGCGGTGCTCGGCAAGCGCCGCGATATGAAAGAACTGGCGCGCGAGGTCTGCGGTATGCGGGATCGCATGCGCGGGGTCAAGGACGAAAGTCAGGGTGAATGTCTCGACGTAAAACAAATGCCCGGCGGGCTGATCGATATCGAGTTCATCGCCCAGTTCATCGCACTCGCCTACGGTGCAGAGTGCCCGGAACTTTTGATCTTTACCGACGCGATTCGGGTACTGGAAACCTACGAATCAGCTGGGCGGGCGGAATACGCCGACATCAAGACGCTTACCTCGGCTTATCGACGTTATCGGCGCATCATCCATGCGCAGTCGCTGCAACGTCAGCGAGCCATGATCAAGGCCGATGAATACGCCGAACAGCGCCGTGCGGTGGCCGCAATATGGCAGGCCTGGATCAGCGATATGCAGCAGGGCGCCAACGAACACAATTGATCTCGACTCATCGTTGCCATACGCGGGTATGCAGTTCGGAATTGAACTGTGCGATACGGCTGGCCAGTTCCAGATCGCGTGATAGATAGACCAATTCTGCGCCGCGCTTGTTGATCGCATCGACCGCCGCACGGTCGGTATTGTTGGCGGTCACGAGCAGATACTTGACGGCATTGGCTCGAGCTCGTTCCTCGAAGCGCCCAATCAGGCGTGACATATGTTCGATTCGCTGGCGTCGCCGCTGCTCTGTGAACACGTAATAGGTACTGTTGATAAAGCAGATACACACACGTGCGAGATCGATATCCGGCAAGCCATCGCGCATCAGGTCGTATTCACTGATGCCGGGTGTCATCTCATAGAACGCGTCGAACAAATCGTTCCCGAAACGCCGGTCGGCCGCTTCGCGCGCACGGTCGAAGTCGATGCCGAGCGAGCGAATATGCGGGTGGGCATCCTTGAGCGCCTTGGTGAACGTCCCGACACCGCTGCCGTAATCGACCACCCAGTCGATATTGGCCCAGTCGATGTACTTGTCGGTGACCGCGATCAAGTGGGCATAGGATTCATAATGTGTCTGCGAGCCCAGATCCCAGGGGGCTTCGACCAGGTCGTAGAGTATTCGGCACTCGTCACGCGTGATGTTTTCGTTGTTTTCGTAGGCGTGGATGATTTCATCGCTGGAGCGCGGCGCTGGCGTGGGCTTCGCGGGTTTTCCGAATAACCTCATAAAACAGATAGACCGTTACGTGAATTTGACGTGAGTAATGATCGCTTCGGGTCGTCAGGGGGCAGGCCGCGCAGCGGTTTTGGACTTATTCCAGTGGTAAGTAGTGACACGCAAAGAAAGCGAGGATTTCGAAAACTCAACCGCGACCGTCAACCAGGAGCTGGTACGTGCCGCTTTGCGACACGCAAACAACCAACGATGTACGATCATGTTGGAAAATGCCGGTTCTGGAGAGATCTGGTGTCGTTCATTCGCATGCAGTAATTTTTCCAGCCATATCCGGCACCAGCGCAGATAGTTTGTATCGAACGGTCGACCCGTGTGTTCGAGCACCGGTTTGCGGCCGTGGCATTTGAACAGGCAGCCGTGTCGCAATAGATCATGGTCGCTGTGCTCGAGATCAAGCGCAGCGAGTTGACGGCTATAAATCGCCAGATCGGCTGCTTGCTGGGCTGCGGTTTGGGTTACCGAAACCTGGGCTTCGTGACGCCGGTAGTCGGTCAGCAATGCGGCCAGGTTGGCAAAGCGAAGTGTTCTGATCATACGAGCCCACAGCTCGTAATCCTGCGCAATCCAGAACTCATCGACGTAACGGTAGTTTTCGAATGCTGAGCGCCGAACCGTCATCGAGCTTTGCGCGAGAGCGCATTCGTAGAGCATTCGACAGGCGATATCGTCCGGCGCAGTTGGTAATTGGTAAGTCTGTCCAACCAGTGGGTTGCCGTTCGTATCGATCGAGTTCATCCAGCTTCCCACGCCGGCCACGTCTCCACTTGCGTCAAGATATGAAACCTGGCGTTCGAGACGGTTTGCAGCGCACATGTCGTCTGCGTCGAGGAATGCTATATATTCACCGCACGCAAGGTCGATACCGTGATTTCGGGTGGCTGGCCTGCCTAGGTTTTGGATATGGGATACGGCCCGCAATCGTGAGTCGTGCGCAAAACTACAGATGACCGCCGATGTAGCGTCTGTCGACCCATCGTCGATGACGAGAAGTTCAAAGTCCGTGAAGGTTTGGGCCAGGACACTTCGGATCGCGTCGGAAATATAGCGTTCGACGTTAAACGCCGGTATGAAAACCGTAACGCGTGGTTGCCGCGCAGATTCTGACGTAGCGTTCGCAGCGTGCCACATGGCAGATGGTGCTGGGTTGGATTTGACTGGATGGTTGCCCAACTCACTCATGTCCCGATTCAGATTGTTATCATGACGCGCCTGCTCGTTTGGTATTTCCATTCTGCAGGGTGCCTGTGCGTTTGAGCTCAAGATAACACCGGATGCAGCGGAATTTTCTCCGCGCGCGTCAGTATTGCTTCAACGAGCATATACGCCGGTATTGTGGGCGTGCCGGCGTTTAATGCTGATTTGTCTGTTCGATTCCAAAGGCTAGTCGCAATGGCTGATCAACGCGCGTTGTTTGACGCTCGCCCCCCGGTTGCTGTGGTGGTAGCCACACACAACCGCGCTCAGTCGCTTGCGGTTACGTTGGAATGTCTAGCGCAACAACAGGTAGATGCAGTTTGGCGTGTGATTGCGGTCGACAATGCCAGTACGGATGAAACGCCCGATGTACTGAATCGTTTCGCAAGTGACGCCAGATTTTCGTTGCACCCGCTGCGCGAGGGCAAGCCAGGCAAGCCGCGCGCGCTCAACAGGGCGCTCGAGCAGATCGACGATGGGCTGGTCGTCTTTATCGACGACGACGTCAATCTGGGCCCCGCTTGGCTGCAATCCTACATCGACGCCGCAGGGCGCTGGCCGGATCATGCAATCTTCGGCGGCCCGATTATTCCCGTATTTCCCGCCGGTGCGCCGGACTGGGTTCAAGACCAGCGCTACGTACGCCAGAGCCCCATGTTCGCCTACTACGAGGCACGTGAAGATGAGGGCCTGACGACCCGTGTGCCGCTCGGCCCGAACATGATGATCCGGCGCAGCGCCATCGGCGAGCACCGTTTCGATGAGCGACTCGGGCCAGGGGGTACGCATCGCCTGATGGGCGATGAGACCGAATTCGAGTACCGTCTGGCACGATTGGGTTATCACCCGTATGTGTATGTGCCCGCGGCACGCGCCGAGCACCGCGTGCGCCCGGAGCAACTGACCGTGAAAGCGGTCTGGTCGCGCGCCTACCTATGGGGACGCAGTATGGCGCTAACGCATGGTCGCTCTGAGCGCGGGCTCTATGTCTTCGGCGTGCCGTTGCGCTATTGGTCCGGCGCACTTCGGGCCTGGCTACGCTATGCGCCTTTTGCCTTCGGGCCACGCCATTTTCGGCTCAAGTATGGCTGGCAGTGGCAGGTGCGGGCCGGCCGCCTGCGTGGTTATCTGGACAGTCGCGCAGTAGACAAGGAACCGGAATGAGCGACCTGTTGCTGCACCCGCTCGTCCGTCGACTGAGTAGGACGCGCCTAATCGACGTTCCAGGCCTTTCGTGAATACAAAGGCGAGGACACAAGACATGGGCGATTCGGTTGAATCGAATGGTCGAGCGGCGCCGGCTGCCCTGATCTATCGGCTTAATCTGAATGTCGTGGGCGGCGCCGAGGTATCGTTTGCGCAATACGCCGACTATCGGCGTGGTGCCGCGCATGCCGACACCGTAATCGTGCACGGCGAGATCCATCCACGTTTCACGCCCGTGGTTGCACCGCCGATGCGAACGGTTGCCCGTCGCACGCTAGCCCGCTGGCACGGAATCCGTTTGCCACGCGCGGCTCGCCATCTGCGCGCCCGTACGGCCACGGCCCAATTGGTACGCGGCAATGAAACGGCGCTGGTCGGGTGGAACAGTATCGGCAATCGCGATATCGCAGACATCGCCGAACAGGCAGCCTTGCCGCTTATCCATTACGAGCATGGGCAGGCCTGGCGTGAGCAGCGCCGCCACGCGCGTGGCTATATGGCCCGTGCAAAGGGCGTGATCAGTAACAGTCTGGCCGCGGAGCGCATGCTGGCGCTGCGCTGGGGTTGGCAGGGGCCGACCGAGCGGGTCTATTGCGCGATCGACGGTATTCTCGATGTAGACGCTGCGCGCACGGCGTTACCGCAGCAACGGCCGATCTGGCTGGGCAGTGCAGGCCGGCTGATCGAACTCAAGGGACATCTGATCGCGCTGCATGTGCTCAAGGTGCTACGCGACGTTCATGGCATCGATGCGCGCCTGGCGATTGCCGGTACGGGCGAACGCGAAGCGGCGCTGCGGGAAGCCGCACACACCTTGGGGCTGTCGCGTTTCGTGCGCTTTGAGGGGGGTGTTAATGATATGCGCGCATTCTATGATGCGATCGACATCATGCTTGTCGCATCCATGCGCGAGCCGTTCGGGCGTACCAGCATCGAAGCCCAGGCTCGGGGGTGCCCCGTGGTGGCCACCTGGGTCGACGGCCTGCCGGAAACACTTGCCGCGACACAGCATGCACAAAGTCTGGTCGCGCCGGAATGGTCTTTGGCGGAATACGCCCGCGAACTTGATGGCCAGGCCGAACTGGGGGTGCCATGGGTTTACGATCCTCGCCAGGACGAGCTCGTCGCCCCGCGTGCCCCGACGCCGGATCGCCTTGCCGCTGCGGTGATGACGTTGCTCGGCAGCGATGCGGCTTATCATCGTGTGAGCCGGGCGGGGTTGGCCCATGTGGGCCAGCGTTTTTCGGTCGTCGATTATGGACCGGCACTCGATCGCGCCATCATGCGTCTGGCGACCGGCCCGGCATAGGCTCGGCCATGGCGGTGAACGGCTGACGCTTCGATTTTCTGGAGGATTAAATCCACGTAATGCGTATCCTGCATCGGATCAATCTGGACGTGCCGGCCGGGGTCGAGCATCAGTTTTGTGCGTTTGTCGGCCATCCATTGGTGCAGGCCGCTTTTGATCACGATGTGGTCTATGGCAGTCGGTTGCACCCAGACCTGCTGCCCCATATCGCGCCGTTCGTCGATACTGCCGTATCGTTTAAACGCGCTGGTCGCTTGCGCTTGCCGCGGCGCCCGCTGGTGCTACGCGAGCGGGCGCTGGCGGCACGCATCAAACGCCTGCACTCGGATATCGTGTTCTCCTGGAGCGGTTTTGCACGCACATCGGTCGCTGCAGCGGCCCGGGCCAGCCAGACACCGTTGGTTTACCGCGAGGGCGGTGGCTGCTGGTTCGAGCATCCACCCAAAGCGGCTGCACAGTTCATCCGCGAAATCAGTGGCGCCATCTGCAATACCCGGGCGTCGATGCGCATGCTGCAGCTCAAGTGGGGCTACGACGGGCCGGCGCGGGTGTGTCTTGGTGGAATTCGCCCCGAGGTCATGCGTGCCGCGGATGCGACCGATGTGAGTACGCGTACGCTCTCGGCGCACCGGCCACGCATCGGTGTGGCGGCGCGTCTGGCCTCGGAGAAAGGTGTTTGTCTGGCCATTCATGCCTTGAAGCATCTGCGTGCGCAGGGCATTGATTGCGAGTTGCAGATCGCGGGTGAGGGCCCTGATCGTGCCGCGCTGGAAGCGCTGTCGGCAACGCTTGGTCTGCAACCGCATCTGCGGTTTCTCGGCCGCGTGTCGGATATGCCCGCCTTCTACCGGAGTATCGATGTGCTCTTGCACCCCGCGCTCCAGGAGCCGCTGGGCAACGTCACCATCGAAGCCCAGGCGTTCGGGGTGCCGGTGGTGGCGACGCGTGTCGACGGCATGGCAGAAACAATCGCCCCAGGCGAGACCGGCCTGCTGGTTAACGCCGATCAGTCGTATGCTGACTATTCACGATTCGGCGGTACACGTTCGGTGATGCAGTCCACCCAGGTCTACGATCCGCAAGCTGATTCGTTGCGACCGGCCGCATTCGCCCATCCGGCCGACTTGGCTGAAGCGGTTGCGACGGTAGTACGCGACCCGAGCGCCCATGCGCGCATGGCGCGGGCGGCCACGACCCGGGCACGCACGCTGTTCGCTTTCGATCGGCACGTGCAATCGTTTATCGATGCGGTCAAGGACTTTGCCTGATCGGCCGGTGGGCTGGATATTGTTTTCGATGTTGTTGAAAAAGCTAGTGCTAGCCCGGTTGCTGATTCGATATTCGCTCGGAATACACTGCCGGACCGGCGAATCGATCGACGGACGGCCCCGACCTATGACCGACCGATCATCGCCACGCCGACATTGCTGCCGATTTCCGCAGCCAATGCGATTTCCGGTCTCTGCGTGATCGCTGTCCATCCGGAATAGCAGCCGGGGTCCTGCGATGTCACGTGCTTATCGAACCAGCGGATATCGTCGAACACCATGACGGCGCCCGGCTGTAAACTGGGCAACAGAGCGGCGAAATCGCTCTGGAAAATCTGCCCGTCGTGGGCGCCATCGTGAAATACGAGGTCGACTGCGGGAGCGTTGTCGGCCACCTCGGGAAGGACGTCCATGGAAAGCCCCTTGTAGCATCGAACCCGGTCGCCGTGACGGCTCAGAAGCGATTCCTGGGCAAGCGTGAACTGCGGCTCCCCGGCCTCGATCGTATGTAGTACGGCATCCGGCGCAAAGCGTCGAGCGGCGGACAGCAAGAAACCGGCCGACATGCCGTACGCGGTACCGATTTCCACAATGGCTCCCGGTCGCAGGATCTTGACGGCGCTATACAACATCCGGCCTTTTGTCGAAAAGCTTGATGACATGCGAAAGTGCGAGCTGATATCCAGACCCTGATCGTCGAAGGCGTCGTCGAGCCCCAGGAAATAGTTGCAGGCGTGCAGCACGTCGATAGCGTCGGCGCCGGTCAGCGGGCTATGGCCGTTCTTCACCTCGGCTAGAAAACGCTCGAATCGGCGCTCGTGCCGGGGCTCGATCGACTCGGCTTTCACGCGCGTCACATCTTGTTTCTGGCGCAGGAACAGTTCGAATGCGATATGCGATAGCTGTGCGGGGTTGTTTTGTTCCGCTATAGCCATCGTTTGCAGCAACTGATCGACGAACGGCCTGAGTACCGCGATGTCCTCGGCGCGGGTACGACGAGTCTTAATACGTCGACGCAGCTTCTTCCAGGGGTGCGTATTCATAGACGATATTTCATTCGATACTGCGATCGCGTCGATACAGCGTCGAGGAGGTGTACCGAGGACACGGCATTGAGCGCCCGGTGCGTGCGTCGGCGCGGTTCTAGCGCTTGCTCGATCGACGACGCCAGATCCGAGTATGCAATTCGGCATTGAACTGCTCGATCCGGCTCGCAACGCGAAGCTCACGTGACAAGTGTACCAACTGGGGCCCGAGCCGGTCGATGGCATCAACTGCGGCGCGGTCCGTATGGCTAGCACTTACGAGCATATAGCGTGTCTCGGGGGTTCGAGCGAGCTGTTCGAAGCGTCGGCAGAGCCGCGCGAAATGATCGATTCGACTGCGGCGGCGCTGCTCCTTGAATACGTAGTAGGTGCTGTTGATGAAGCAGGTGCACAAACGCTGGATGCCAAGATCCGGAAAACGGTGCCGCAGCAGATCGTATTCCGTCGTCGAGCCATCCATTTCGTAATAGTGATCGAACAAGTCCGCGCCGAAGCGGCGATCGGCGGCGACGCGGGCGGTATCGAAATCGATGCCTAGCGATTTGATATGCGGATGCGCGTCCTTCAGCGCTTTCGTGAACGTACCGATGCCGCTGCCGTAATCCACTACCCAATCGATTTCGTGCCAGTCGACGTACTTGTTGGCAAGCGCTATCAAACGTGCGTATGAGTCGTAGTGTAGTGAAGAACCCAGATCCCATGGGTCGTCCACCAGCGTATAGAGAATGCGGCACTCTTCTCGCGTGATGTTTTCATTGTTCTCGTAGGCCCTAACGATTTCATCGTCTGCTCTGGGCGTGGCTTCCGCCTTCGACGATTTCTTAAACCATGTCATAGCGTTACTTTTAAAAATATCAGCCTAAGACGGCTTGAATTGCGGGTGACGGCATCGTGCTAGATAGAGTAGCTGTGTTTGCAGCTATTCTACGTGACCGTTGCGGGCGATGCTCCGGCATATAGAAGCCGCGCTTCAGGTGCATCGTTCGCTGTGTATTGTGAGCGCGTTATCGCTATGACGCTGCGAGTTATAGCCGGCGTCGGGGCGGATCCACGAGGATTTGTCGGCGGTTTCGCGATGGTCGAACGATTGGAAAATGGCATCGGAAATGAATCGACCGCTATCGGACATCGATAAGAATCTACTTGATTATCGCCGAAACTCGGCAGGGGCGGGGTCTGACTCACCGGATTCTGATAATAGGTCGTGAAGCGACAGCGGAGGAACGTTATGGCAATCAATCAAGTACGGATGCAACGCGGTCTACGCATGCGGGAGTTCATGGCGCACAGTCACAATGCGAACAAGCGCTCGTGGCGTCCCGCGGACCGTAAGGTTTTTGGCCATGCATTTGATGACTCAAGCCAAGAACAACGTCTCGGCCCTTGAACTACGCCGCCAGCTTGGCGTGAGCTATAAAGCAGCCTGGCGCATCAAGCAAAACTGATGCAGGTTATGGCCGAGCACGAGCCCGGGCGCTGTCTATCCGGGCGTGTGGAGATCGACAATGCGTATCTGGGTGGTGAGCGATCAGGCGGTAAACGCGGCGGGACGCCGCGGACAAGGTCCCATTCGGGCTGGCGGTATCGACAACTGACGATCGTCAGCTGCATCACGTCGTGGTGCGCATTATGCCGTTCGCATCGGCGGTAGTTCCCGACTGGGCCAATACGTCGCTGGCCGCCGATACCGTGGCGCTCTCCGAAGAGTTGTCGGCGTTTCGCGCGCTGCGCGCGAAATTGCCGATCATATTGTCCAGGTGGCGGGCTCCGGCAAAGCAGCGGTGTTCAACCCTGAATTCAAATGGGCCAATGTCCTGCTTGGGAGCCTGAAAAAGGCGATTACTGACACTTACCGCGCCTTCTAAGTTCGCTAAATACGCGCATCGATACATGGCTGATTTCCAATATCGGTTCAATCATCGCTACGATCTGAGGCGCGCGCTAAGTAAAATCATTCAACACGACAGCCCTAGCAAGCGCTGGCCAGAATCGCGACTGCGAGCTGCGGAGTTTTGGGGGGCTAATCGAGAAGGTATATGTTTTTCGTTAGAGACACGTCCGTTACAACGCCGGGGTCGGGGGGGTATCTGCGATCGATGCAGATTGCCGAGCTCGTGTTGGGCGCATCCCATCAGATAGTCGACCTTTCGCAAGGCGTGACCAAGCCTCGAGGTATGCACGACCGCCTGGCGCGGCGCCGTGTAATGCGCTCGTTGGCCGACGGCCCCCACAACGCGCCGGCGGTGTCGGAAAGCCGGCGCAAGAATACGGCGATGCGTTATCAACAGGCGTGCGGCCTGTTCGATTCGGTGGCTCGCGTAGACGGCTTCATCTGGGAGCGCACACAGCGCCATGGCGGTTTCGCCGCTGCCCGCGCACGTGGCATTCCCACTATTGCGGTGGCACACAATATCGAATCGCTCGTTGCCGACGAAGAACTTACCTATGCCAAAGGCGGGTTACACGATCGTTTCGCCGCGGAGTGTGCGCAGCTCGCGCTGGCCGACCATCGTTTCGTGATCTCCGAGCGAGACCAGTGGCTGCTTTCGCTTTTCGGTATCGACAGTTCGGTATTGCCCTATTATCCACCCCAATACCGGCATAGCGTGCTCGCAACGGTGCGCGCACGCCGTAACCCAGGTGACCACCCCCGACGATTCCTCATCATGGGGTCGGCGTATTATCCGCCCACTTATGAAGGCATGCGTTATCTATTGCGCCTGATCATCGATAGTGGGGTGCTGGCACGCGGTATCACGATCGATGTGATGGGGTTCGGCTCCGAGCGGCTGAGACAGGATTGTGATGCGACGGGTATTCGGTTCCATGGAGCGGTCAGCGACGCCGCCATGTTCGATCTTATGGCCGTTACAACCGCGGCGATTATTTATCAACATCATGGTACAGGCGCGTTGACGCGCGTGGTCGACTTTCTATTGGCCGGCGTGCCGATACTCGCCAATCCGGCAGCGGCGCGAAGCTACGAACATTTGGCCGGGGTCAGCGTTTTCTTTGAAGACGAGGACCTTCTCGAACGGCTGAACACATGCACACACGAGTGTGCGCCTGATGTACATTATCCTCAGCGGGCGGCTGAACGTTTCCTGGATACTCTTCACATGAGTGGGATATGAACCTTGTACAAGTTTCTCAGCGAAGAGCCTGGTTTGTTGGCCTGCGGTCGCAGACACAGGCGTTGTTCTCAAGCATTATAGAGAATGGGGTAGTTTGCTCGGACGCGGACGCGTGATGACGCTCTTGTCTTGATGTCCTTGACGAAGTACCTCAAGCGAAAGCTCGGCAGGCGTAAGGCCCCGAATGTGTCCCCCGTTTTCGAGTACAGCATCGCGGCGGCGAAGCGAAGAGTCTTCGATCACCTAAACGCCACATACGGCGGCGTTGTGGCGTATGGGCCATTTGCAGGCATGGGCCTAAACGAGGACAGCTGGTAGGGCGGTTACGATGTTATATCCAAGATTTTGGGCGAGTATGAAGCGCACGTTGTAGATCGGCTTATTTCGCTTTCCAGCGAGGTCGATGGTCCATTCATCGATGTAGGTGCGGCAGACGGCTATTTCGCTATCGGGATGGCGCG
Organism: Salinisphaera sp. S4-8; assembly: GCF_040361235.1. NCBI lineage: Bacteria > Pseudomonadati > Pseudomonadota > Gammaproteobacteria > Salinisphaerales > Salinisphaeraceae > Salinisphaera > Salinisphaera sp. S4-8. The sequence continues at coordinate 62,759 of NZ_APNF01000006.1, forward strand.
TTTAGAAAAGTTTGAGCAAGTAATCGCGTTCGAAAAAAGCGCTGAGGGTCGCCAGGCGCTATCGCGCGCTGTTGCGCTCAATGATTGCGAAGGCATGGTAGATATCGCTTGCGAATTGACCCAGTTCGAAGTGGATGAGCGACTTGGCGCTGATGAGCGCGCACTCGTACTGATAGATATCGAGGGCAGCGAGTACGATTTATTAACATCTGGTATGTTGGCAGCGCTGCGCAGTAGCTATGTACTTGTGGAATTGCACCCTTTTGAGATCGAAAATGGAATCGCTCGCGAGCAGCGCCTGATCGAACGCGCACACGATCACTTCGAGATTGAATTTTTCATCCGCGAAAGCTATGGCCCGAACAAGTTTTCAGAACTGGCTGCCTTCGACGATGACGAGAGGCTTTTGGCGCTCAGCGAGGGGCGTGCGAGCAATATGCGTTGGATGTTGATGTCCCCGAAGTGACGCAATGATTCAAAATCGGTTTTGCGGGCCGCTCTTGTCGGCGCGATCAAGGATTTTTGACAATCTAGCGTTAAAAGATTCAACGGAGTGTCCCTCCGACCGACTCAGCTCGATTGCGGATCGGCTGGCCAACTCGTAAGCTTCGGCATCCGTCGTCCATTTTTCGATACAGTCGGCGATTGTTTCAGGGTCGGGCGCCGCCGGCATACGAACACAATCGAGATCCGGGTCGTAGCAAACGGGGGGCATATCTGGTCGACCGGATGTGTAGTATCTGGCGTAATCTTCGGATTGGATAGTCGGCGCAATCAATTGGGCGGCCGGCGAGTTCCCGAACCACTCCGGGATGCCATCGATACGAGTTGAGATCACAGGGCACGCGGCCGCGCAGGCTTCTCGAAGAACCAACCCGCTTGGCTCATGTAGCGTGGCGTGAACGATGCAGTCTACTTGATCGTAGAAATCGTCGACTTGTTCTATGTGTCCGAGCCAAGTGACTCGGGACGCGATACCGAGCTCAAAGGCGTGTCGCTTAAGGTATGCCTGATTGGGGCCGGTGCCCGCCACATGGAGTTCGCACGGAATACCCCGACGATTGGCGATCGAGATGGCGGATAACGCGAGCGCTACACCTTTGACATCGGTCAATCGGCCTACCACGCCAATCTTTAAACAGCGATTAATTGGCGCAGGTTTGCTCTTTGCGAGAGCGGGGCGTTCGCGCAAGACTGGATTCGCACAGACGAAAATGTGATTTTCGAAACCCCAGTTCAGGGCCAGCATTCGAGCGCTGGCATAAGAGCACGCGATAGCAAAGCTGAAATACTTGTTGGTCCGGTGGTAACCAGCGGGTTGATACCATGCCAGACAGTGATCGTAGTAAATTGCGTTCGATCGCCTGGCAATCCGTCGAGAATAACGATCAGGCAAGCAGTTCCAATAGACTGGCGTGCCGTATCGGAGTACGGCCGCTTGCATGCGACTTCGGCGTAGCAATTTCGGGCGCTCTGGCAACCGTATTGACCCGAAGTGTGAGAGTTGTCGATACGGCGCACTATGATCTTTAAGCGTGAGATCAAATGGACCCAGATCGCAGTCATTAACGGCAATGATACCGTCGGTCGCGTGTTCCGTTGTGTATTGCAGCAGGAGGCGCTCCATGCCGCCAAAAACCGTCGCATTTAAGCAATGAAGCACACCTAGCCCTCGTTACGGCACGTTTGGGCCCGAGTATCAAAACGCTGATATCGCACGGGTCCGAATGGTTGATGATCGTTGTGAGCCTTCTCTACCACTTGAAAACAGCTTTCACGTCTTAGCTCGCCGTTTATACCAGTCGATACAAATCGAAATCGCTGTCTTACGGTCGGTCGCCCAACGCAGTTTGTCCCAGTAAGCCGGTGCCGACGTTCGGGCGGCCCGGATCGCAGCTGAGTGGTTAGGTTTTCGTACGGCTCGATGCTTTCCCAAGTCTAATTCGCTACGTTGTGATACATGCATTCCAGCGGCGTATCGGTAAAAATATGGCGGCATCGATAACCGTTACATAGTTAAGTTATGACCCGTATTCGCTCACGCTATCGGCGCACGTTCTATGGTCACGGTATTGCCGACCCGATGTCGGCACCCGAAATCAGCGCTGACCGCATTACGCACGTGCATCCGGACGATCTCGATGAATTTCTCCGCCGTCACGGGGCGAAAGCGACCATCACGTTCGACGACGGCTATGCGGACAATCTTACGGTGGCCTTGCCGATTCTCGAGAAGTACGACAAGCCGGCCACCGTTTTCGTGACCTCCGGTTTCGTCGAGCGTAGCGAACCGCTGCTCGCGCGCGTAGCCGGCGCGGTCGCGCGGAGCGACGATTGGAGCCGGCCATCGGTCGTCGACTGGCTGGAGACGCCGCCGTCGGCACCGCGCGACTTTTATCAGCTTCTACACGATGCGCTCAAGGCGCTGACGGTGGCCGAGCGACGCTCGCGTCAGGCTGCCCTCATGGCCGACTACGATATCAGTATTGCCGAACTGACCGCGGATTATCTGAGTGTCGAGCAACTCGTCGAACTCGATGCACACCCCTTGATCACCATTGGTGCCCATACGGTCAGTCATCCCGATCTACGCCGAACTACGGATGCCGAACTCGAATACGAGCTGGTGGCTGGCCGGCGTCGCCTTGAGCAATGGCTCGGTCATACGGTGGACACGCTGGCCTACCCGTTCGGCGATACCGATGTTCGGGTTCGGCGTGCCACCGCCGCGGCGGGTTATCGGCGAGCCTATACGACTGCCCGGGACGACTGGCTTAGCGAGGTGCCGTTCCTTCGACCGCTCGATCGGCCGCGTCGAGATCTGGCGTGGGAGGTCTTTCGTATGCGTGAGCGTGATCGCAAACAGGCGGCGCGCTCGGGCGATTGACGCGGGCTGGGATCGTGGCCGCGACGGCTCCTGGTGGGAGCCCCACCTGCGTATGGCGCGCCGTACACGGCGATCTTCCCGGCGCGTGGCTTGATCGCGGCCAACCCGGTGGGGCACCGGCCGTGGTGGACAGGCGCGATACGGGGCCTCGCTGAACTGCGACGTGGGTTGGCAAACGCGTCCGCGATAGCGCGTCAGAGCGAGCCATTCGATTAGAACGCACTATCACGACAAGTCAGGCTGCGGGTATATCCGGGGCAGCGCAGACGCCTTCGATCAGGGCCTCGTATTCATCGATGGCGCGATCGACAGCGAAGTCCGATGCCCGAGCGATGAGTGTATTCCGATCGGTCGGGCTGGATAGCGTCGATCGCATGGCATGCGCCAGTGCGCCGACGTCGCCGACCGGCACGAGCGCCCCGTAGCGGCCGTCCTGCAATATTTCGCGAGGCCCGCCGGGACAGTCCGTAGAGACGACCGGGCAGCCGCAGGCCATCGCTTCGATCAGGGTATTGGACAGGCCTTCGAACGCAGACGATACGACGAACAGCGCGCTGTGGCGCATCCATGCATAGGGATTGTCGACCCAGCCGGGTAAACGGATCTCGGCGGCCAGACCCAGCGTGTCGATGCGCTGGCACAGCGTGTCACGTTCCGGGCCGTCGCCGAGCAGTATCAATCGTGCGTCGACTCCCGAGTGGCGTAGCTCGGCGAACGCCTCGATCAGCACGTCGAGGTTCTTTTCCGGTGCGAGACGTGCGGCGGCGAGGATGACCGGCGGCGCGCCGGGAGCGAACCAGGCATCGTCGATGGGATGCTCAGCGAGACAGGCGAGTTCGGCCGAAACCACCGGGTTGTAAATTCTGGACACGGCCTCGTGCGGCATGCCGATGACGTCCGCGAGGTCTTCGCCAGCGGCGCGCGACACTGCGACACGCGCATCGACCAGCGGATAGAGTCGGCGCATTAGAACTTCATGGCGCTGCATGCGTGCCGCCGTTCGGTTGTCGTGTTGTGCCGCCGCACGGTTGTAGCTGAACAGGCTGTGTTCGATAACTATCGTGGCAACCCGGCGTCGGGCGATTCCGGCTGCCCAGATCGCAAGCAGCGGGGCACGGTCGTGGGCGCTTATCACCACATCGGGCCGCTGCGTTTCCATATAGTCGACGAGCGCGATCAAGCGATGCAGTGGTATGGAGCGTTGCCCGAGCCCGAGCGACCCACGCAGATGGCGAAAGCCCTCGCTTGGCCAGCCGGGAATCAGTCGTCGATAACCACTCCAGCGTGAACGTCGTTTGAGCTCATGTATCGGGATGGTTTCAGGCACGCGCGGCAGATAGGCACCCACTTTACGCTCGAGCAATAGATCGACTCGGTGCCCGCGCTCGACGAGGCCTTTCATGAGCAACAGCGTGGTATGTTCCTGGCCGCCCGCCGGGAATGTGGGCAAGAAGAAAGCGATATGGCGTGTCTGATCTGGCATGGGGCGCAAGGGCCTCCTCACGGACTGGAGTCGGGGTTGCCGAGCAACATATTTTGACGATAAAAAAGCCGCTTAGCCACGGCTGGGCGACCGGCACAGCGCTGGGAACAGTGTATATGGCACAATTGCGCGCCATCGAAGCGCTTCGGACAACTGCTGGATTTCCTACCCCGACGCTGGGCCTCACGACCATGGCAAGCTGATCCGTATGGGCATTCGCATCGGACTGATCTTTAACCGCTACCGTAGCGACGGGGGTACGGAACGTATTACGTCCAGCGTTTTCGATGCACTGGCCGAGGATGATGTGGAATGGGTTGTGCTGACCCGGCGCTGGGGTGGGGAGCTGCCGGCGAACGTCAAGGTGATTGAATGTCGGCCCTTCGCTATCGGTCGGCGCTGGCGGTTACAGGCATTTGTGCGTGCGCTCGAAAGCCAGCTCAGCACGCTGTCGGTCGATTTCATCCAGTCACAGGTTCATTTGCCTCAGGTGGATATTTTTCGGGCCGATGGAGGCGTCCATGCCGAATGGCTCGATCAGCGTCGACGCGGCGCGGAGCCGCTCGCGCGGTGGTGGCGGCGTTTCGGGGGGTATCATCGCGACAAGCTGCGCATGGAACAGCAGATGTATGCCAGCGACCAGCTCAAGGCGGTGATCTGCAATTCCTATATGGTGCGCGATGACATCAGGCGCCGTTTTCCTGACTGTCGAGCGAAGCTCTGGGTTATCGAAAACGGCATTGATGTGGCGTATTTCAAACGCGACGAATCGGCCATCGATATCGGCCGGCGCACCCGTGCAGAGCTCGGTATTCCCGAAGACGCGCCGGTTTTTCTTTGTGTGGGTTCCGGTTTCGAACGCAAGGGCGTGAAAACGGCGATCGCCGCGTTGGCGAAAACCGATCCGCGCGCGCATCTTGTGGTCGTCGGTCGCGATAGCCGTATGGGCGCTTATCAACGGATGGCGCGCGCACACGGCGTGGATGCGCGCACGCATTTCACGGGCTCGCAAGACGATGTGCGTCCATATTTCTGGGCTGCGGATGCGCTGGTCCATCCTGCGCTTTATGAAGCATTCGGCATCGTCATTGCCGAGGCCATGGCCGCCGGCCTGCCCGTTATAGCCTCCGAGCGCACCGGCGCGGCGCGCGCTATGGTCGCGGGCCCGGAAACTGGCTGCTTGCTGGACGCCCTCGATATTGAAGGGTTCGCCAATGCAATGCAGCAATATGCCGAGCGCAATCGGGCGGCCGGCGAACGCAGCCGAATCTCCTGCGAAGCGATCGCCCAGGATTATTCGATTGCCCGTATGCGCCGCGAATTGCTCGAGTTCTATGACGAATTTCGCTGATACCGCATCCTGGCGACGCGGGCGACTGAGCCGCGTATGACGATGACGCTCTGCCGCGGGCTCATGGCGCGAAACGACGTTTGGTGGCTGGACGAAGCCATCGCGTTGCGCCAGCCGGACTTTGCCAACGCGCAAACGATTTACGAGGGATCGTACACCCGTATCAGGCGCCATCCGGGCCAGCCGGCGCTGATAAGCAAACTTTCCTGGGTCAAGAGCGCGCCGCGCGATAACGTACGCAAGTACTGGGCCGCGCAGGCAAAGCGGGAGATGGCGGCGAACCGCATCATGCAGCGACTCGGCATACGGACCGCAACGTTGATCGGCTACGGGATACGCCTGATGCCCTGGTCGCGACTGGAGTCGCTGCTGTTCATGGACGAACTGCCCGCGCACGATACGCTTCGCGTGGTGCTGCGCCGGCTTACCGACGAGCACGGCCGAGCGCTGCTGATCGATCGTATCGCACAGGATATCGCCAGGCTCTACCGCAACGGTTGGCATCACAAGGACTGTCACCTGGAAAATGTGGTGCTGCCGAGAACGGATGCGGCGCGGCCGAATGCGTCATATCCAGACTTGATATGGGTCGATAACGATCTACGCTATAGCGCACGCGCGGAGGTTTTGCGGCGCCGTTTCGATGGCTCGTTGCGGCAGTTGGCGTATACCTCGCGGGATTTCATCTCGCCAGCAGAGTGGCAAGTGTTCGCGCAGCGATTGTCCAGCCATTTGAGTTCTACGCAGCTCGGGCGCAAGCTCTGCGCAACGTCGGTGGCCGCATTCGCGCGAGAGCGCGCCGCTGCGTAGCGCGGCGTGCGACGGTTTCGACCGCGCTTGAACATGACCCGTGACCCTATCGATATGACGCAACCGCGGTTAACCCATGTCAATCTCGCCCGCGGTTTTCGCGGCGGCGAACGCCAGACCGAATTGTTGATTCGCGAGCTGGCCGCACGCGGTGTGTCGCAGCGCGTGGTGGTGCGTCGTGGTGAGGTGCTGTTCGAACGGCTCGCCGATGTGCCCAATCTCGAACGCTTGCCGATCGCCAAGCCGTTTGCCCTGAATGCCCGCTTGGTGCGCGGCGATTTTCTGCATGCACACGATGGCAAGGGCGCGCATTTTGCGCATGCCGCGCATACGCTCGTGGGCTGCGATTATGTGTTTACCCGGCGGGTCGACAATGCGCCCTCGAACAGTTGGACGACCCGGCGCATGTACCGACAGGCGCTCGGCGTGGCCGTATTATCGCGGGCGATAGACCGCATTCTGCAAGCGCGCTTTCCGGGGCTTGCCACCGTGCGTATTCCCAGTGCCTGCGGCGAGTTTCATACCTCGCATCCCGATGTGGCGGCGTTGCGCGCCGAGTTCGGCGGCGATTGCGTGGTGGGCCACGTCGGCGCGCTCGACGATAGCCAGAAGGGCCAGCGCGATCTGATCGCGGCGGCCCATGAACTAAGTGCCGTCGACGCCAGTTGGCGGTTCGTGTTCGTAGGCGGCGGGCGTGATGAGGCGATGTTGCGCGAGCTGGCGGGCGACAATCCGGCGATTCGTTTTACCGGCCATGTCGATAATGTCGGCGATCATCTGGCGGCGTTCGATATCTTTGCCTTTCCGTCGGTCCATGAAGGCCTGGGGTCGGCACTGCTCGACGCCATGCATGCCGGCCTACCGATCGTGGCCAGCGATGTCGACGGCATTCCCGATATCGTGGCCGATGGCGTGGACGGGCTGTTGGTGGCGCCCCGTGACGCCGCTGCGCTGGCCAAGGCACTAAAGCGTTTGCGCGCCGACCCGGCGCTGGCGCGGCGTCTGGCGAACGCGGCAGGGCAGAAATCGCTCGCGTATACTGCCGCCGCGATGGCCGATCGCTATGTGCGCTGGTATCGCGCCCTGGGCCTGGATCTGGGCGTGGCCGACGATATCGCGGGCATCGATCCAAGCAACGAACACAACGGAGATACGGGCCAGTGATCATCGTAACCGGGGCCGCGGGCTTCATCGGCAGCAATATCGTGGCGGGGCTCAATGCCCGCGGCGAGCGTGACATTCTCATCGTCGATGACATGTCCGATGGCCACAAATGCCTGAATCTCGCCGATCTGGACTTCAGCGATTATCTGGAATACGACGATCTGATCGCGCGTGTGGAAGCCGGCGACGAGCTCGGCGACATTCGCGCGGTGTTCCATCAGGGCGCCTGTTCGGACACCACCGAATGGGACGGACGCTACGTCATGGCGCGCAACTATCGCTATTCCAAGAGTCTGCACGACTGGTGCGTGGCCCGTGAAATTCCGTTCATCTATGCCTCGTCGGCGTCGGTCTACGGCATGGGCCCGGATTTCGTCGAACAACGCGATGCCGAGCGTCCGCTCAATATGTACGCGTTTTCGAAGTTCGCCTTCGATCAGTACGTGCGTGCGCAATCGGCCAGAACCCGCTCGCAGGTGGCCGGGCTGCGCTATTTCAATGTCTACGGCCCACGTGAACAGCACAAGGGCAAGATGGCGAGCGTTGCCTGGCATTTTTCGCGCCAGATCGAAGCCGAGGGCGTTTGCCGGCTGTTCGAAGGCGCTGAAGGCTATGGCGACGGCGAACAGCGCCGCGACTTCGTCTATGTCGGCGACTGTGTCGATGTCAATCTGTGGCTGCTCGACTCGGGCGTGTCCGGCATCTTCAATTGCGGTACCGGGCGCAGCCAGACCTTCAACGACGTCGCCGATGCGGTGATCGACTGGTATGGCCGCGGCGAAAAACGCTATATCGCGTTTCCGCAGTCGCTGGTCGGGCGCTACCAGAGCTTCACCCAGGCCAATATCGATGCCCTGCGCGCGGCCGGCTATGGCCCGGCCTTTGCCACGGTCGGCGAGGGCGTGGCTCGCTATCTGGACTGGCTTGCCGAGCGGGGCGACGCTGACCGGGCACTCAACGCGACCGGCTAGCTGCGCTATACACCGAATAGGCTGGCCTGCAAGGGCGCGGGTATGGTCAAATACCCGGCCGCGCCGTATTCATGCGGCGCGCCGCTGTCCGCGTAACAGGAGAAAAGCGCATGACTTCCATGGCCGACCGCGATGGCCTGATCTGGTTCGACGGCGAACTCGTCGACTGGCGCGATGCCAAGATCCACGTACTCACGCATACCCTGCATTACGGCATGGGCGCGTTCGAGGGCGTACGCGCCTACAACACCGATCGCGGTACGGCGATTTTCCGGCTGGCCGACCATACCCGTCGGCTGTGTCGCTCGGCCAAGATTCTCGGCATGCCCATGCCGTACAGCGAGGACGAGCTCAACGCCGCCCAGGTCGCGGTCGTGCGCGAAAACAAGCTCGAGTCCGCCTATATCCGGCCGGTCATCTTCTATGGCTCGGAGGCCATGGGTCTGCACGCGCATGATCTGAGTGCACATGTGGCCATTGCGGCGTGGACCTGGGGCAGCTATCTCGGCGAAGAGAACATGACCAAGGGCATTCGGGTGAAGACCTCGTCGTTTTCGCGCCATCATGTCAATTCGGCTATGACCAAGGCCAAGGCGAACGGGCCGTACTTCAATTCCATGCTCGCCGTCACCGAAGCCAACAAGGCTGGTTACGACGAAGCGCTGATGCTCGATTGCAATGGCTACGTGTCCGAAGGCAGCGGCGAGAATCTGTTCATCGTGCGCGACGGGGTGCTCTATACGCCCGATCTGACCAGCGCGCTGGATGGCATCACACGGCGTACGATTCTCACCTATGCCGAAGAAATGGGCATTCCCTATCGGGAAAAGACCATCACCCGTGATGAAGTCTATATCGCCGACGAAGCATTTCTGACCGGTACGGCCGCCGAAGTCACGCCCATGCGTGAACTCGACGATCGCACCATTGGTGAAGGCAAGCGTGGCCCGATCACCGAGGCCATGCAGTCGCGCTACTTCGATCAGGTCACTGGCAAACGCGACGATCACGCGGACTGGCTGACGTTCGTATAAGGCACGTGCCGCGCGCGTGTCGGATATGACGTTGCAGATCGACCGCGGCGCGCATGGCGAATGCATGATCTGGAACGACGCCGTCGTCGACGGCGTCGATTCCCAGTACTTCGATCCGGCATGGTGGCGCGCCCGTAATGCGCTGCTCGGCGAGGCTGAAGGCCGCGGTGCAGCGTATTTCCTGCAGGGTCTGGATGGCGAGGAGTGGGTGCTGCGCCACAACCGGCGCGGGGGCGCGTTGGCACGTGTTAACCACGACCGGTTTCTCTACACCGGCCTCGAGCGCGCCCGGCCGATTCGCGAACTGCGCCTGATCGCCACGCTATGCGCCCGCGAACTGCCAGTGCCACGACCGATCGCGGCGCGGGTGACCACGCACCTGGGTCTGTATCGGGGTGATGTCATCACGCAACGGATTCCGGCCGCGCAACCGCTGGCCGATCGTCTGGCCGATCAGGCATTGCCCTCGACCGCCTGGCAACGGCTTGGCGCCGTGCTGGCGCGTTTTCATAGCGCGGGTTTATGGCATGCCGATCTGAATGCGCGCAATGTGCTCGTCGATACGCAGGACGCGTTTCATCTGATCGATTTCGACAAGGCCCGTTTGCGCGCGCCGGGCATCTGGCGCCAGGCCAATCTCGATCGTTTTCATCGCTCGCTGACCAAATTCGGCGACGCATCGCTGGCGTTCAACTTTCTCGATGCCGACTGGCGCGCGCTGCGCGGCGGCTATGTATCAGTTTTGGCCGGCGCCTTGTAGGGATTGTAATCGGACAGCTTGAAGCGCTGGTGAAGCCAGAAATACTGTTCCGGTGCCTGGCGTGCGACCGCTTCGATCATGTCGTTGATAATGCGGGCGTCTTCGGCTTCGTCCGTGCCCAGCTGATCTTCGATGGCCGGCAGGATGATCAGCCGGTAGCCGCTGCCATCGTTACAGCGCAGGGTGAAAAAGGGCACCACGCTGGCTTTGCTCATGCGCGCCAGCCGGCTGAGCGCGATATGCGTACGCGCCGGCTGGCCGAAGAAGTCCACGACCGTGCCCAGGCGCTTCGGCGGTTTCTGATCGGCCGCATACCAGACCGCATCCTTGCGGCGTAGTGCCTTGAGCAGACCCTTGACGTCATCGTCACGAATGCTGGAGCCGCCGATATGCGCTTCGCGGCGCGTGCGCATCACGTGATCGACCACTGGGTCGTGCGGGGCCTTGTACATCGCCGTGGTGATATAGCCGAGTTCGCGCAGCGGGCGCTTGGCCATGCGTACACCCAGCTCCAGCGAGGTGAAATGTGCCGACAGCAGGATGATGCCGCGCCCACGCGCGCACGCCGCTTCGAGATTTTCCTGGCCTTCGATATGGGCCAGCGCCTCGATCTTGGCGGTCGGGCCCCACCAGCACAGCGCGGTTTCGATCGCGCCCATGCCCACGGACTGGAAATGACGACGCAACAATTGCTGGCGCGCGTCGGCATCCAGCTCGGGGAAACACAGCCGCAGATTGACCTCGGCGATACGCCGCCGCTCGCCGATCAGGTGATAGGCGAGGTCACCGAATCGCTTGCCCAGGCCCATCTGCAGGCGATAGGGCAGCCGGGCGAGCAGCCAACCCAGGCCCATCAGCAGCCAGCTCGGCCAGTAACGGGGGCTGCTCAAGGACGGGGATTGGGGATCTTGCTCCGGGGCGGGGCTAGCCATGCAAAGCAGCCCGCAGCAGTCGGTCGGCGATCATAGGCACGAACGAGAATCAGGTCGTGGGTCGCGCGCTACACAGCGCGCACAAGGGTTTGTATGATGCGCGAATTGTTCGTCCGGTGAAAGCATGCTCACGGTTCCTTCGTTCGAAAACGCGCGCGTCCTCGTGGTGGGCGACATCATGCTCGACCGCTACTGGTACGGTGATACTGGCCGCATTTCACCGGAAGCCCCCGTGCCCGTGGTGCGTATTGCCGACGAAGAGCGCCGTCTGGGCGGGGCGGCCAATGTCGCGCTCAATCTGGCTCGCGTGGGTGCGCAGACCCGGTTGATTGGCGTGATCGGCGAGGACGAGCCGGGCAGTGCGACCCGCGGGCTGCTCGAGCAGGCGGGTGTGGTCGCCGATCTGATCACCAGCGATAGCCATCCGACGATCGCCAAGCTGCGCGTGATGAGCCGCAACCAGCAGCTCATTCGCCTGGACTTCGAAAAATCGTTCGCCCTCGACGGGGCCTTCAACCGCGCGCAGCTTGTGGCGCGCTATGAAGCCGCGCTGGCACACACCGATGTCGTGATCTGTTCGGACTATGGCAAGGGCACACTCGCCGACGTACAGTCGATTATCGCAACGGCGCGTGAACGCGGTATTCCGGTGCTCGTGGACCCCAAGGGCAGCGACTGGCAGCGTTATGCCGGCGCGCATCTGATCACCCCGAACCTGCATGAGTTCGAAGCGGTGGTGGGGGCGATCGGCGACGACGCGTCTTTGGAGCGCGAAGCCGATGCCCTGCGTACGCGTCTGGGTATCGATGCCCTGTTGGTCACCCGCAGTGAAAAAGGCATGAGTCTGTTCGCCGAAGCCGGCCATTTACATCTGCCCGCCCAGGCACAGGAAGTCTTCGATGTGACCGGCGCCGGGGATACCGTGATCGCCTTGCTGGGCGCCGGGCTGGGCGCCGACATGTCGCTGGCCGACGCGGCCGCGATCGCCAATCTCGGCGCCGGCATCGTGGTCGCCAAGCTCGGCACCGCCACGGTCACCCCCGGTGAACTCAAGCAGGCCGCCCATAGCCAGCGCCAAGGGCGCCGCGGCGTCGTGGATGAAGACGAGCTGGCTGCGATCGTGGCCCAGCGGCGTGCCCGCGGCGAACGTGTGGTCATGACCAATGGCTGTTTCGATCTGCTCCATCCGGGGCATATCGCCTATCTCGAAGCCGCCCGCGCGCTCGGCGACTGGTTGATCGTGGCCGTCAACGACGATGCTTCGGTACGCCGTCTGAAAGGGCCAAGCCGCCCGCTCAACGATCTCGACCACCGGATGCAGGTGTTGCGTGGTCTGGCTGCGGTGGATTGGGTGGTGGCGTTTTCCGAGGATACGCCGGAACGGGTGATTTGTCGGATCCTGCCCGATGTGCTGGTCAAGGGCGGCGACTACACGCCCGATCAGATCGCCGGGGGCGAGTGCGTACGCGCGGCCGGTGGCGAGGTGCGCGTGCTCGAATTCGTCGATGGCTATTCAACGACATCGATCATCGAACGCATGCAGGGCGACACGGCCAAGCCGCGGTGAACACACAGCGCGCCGCCGGTTCGCGCCCGAATGGCCTGGCGGCGGCGCTCGCTGATCGGCTGGTGCGCGGACTGTATACGTTATTCACCTGGGGCGCCTTGCCCGGGGTGCTCGCCTACTTCTTTTGGCGCGGGCGCCGTGAACCGGCCTATCGCCAACATTGGCGCGAACGGTTGGGGCAGGTACGTGGCGTGCCGACAGGCGCGATCTGGGTGCATGCGGCCTCTGTCGGCGAGGCCGTGCTGGTCACGCCGCTGATTCAGCGCTTGCAGCGCGATCATGCGCAGCGTGCGATTCTGGTCACGACCATGACGCCGACCGGACGTGCGCACATCGAGCGCGTATTCGCGGATACGGTTTATTGTCGTTATGTACCGCTCGATACGCGCGGCGCAACACGACGCTTCATGCGCGCCACGCGCCCCGGTCTGGCCGTGATTGCCGAAACCGAACTCTGGCCGAACCTGCTCGCGGCAGCCCGGCGTTACGCCGTACCGGTGGCGCTGGTCAATGCGAGTATTTCGTCGCGTTCGGCGTCGCGTTATCGCTTTGCGTTATGGCGGGCAACGGTTGCCAACATGCTGGCCTCGCTCGCGGCGATTGGCGCGGCCAGCCATGCGCATGCGCAGCGATTCGTCGCCCTGGGTGCCCGTGCGGATCGCACCCATGCCATTGGCAATCTCAAATATGACACAGTCGCCGCCGGCGCAGACGACGTTGGTGCCCGGGACTTGCGCGACGCATGGCACGCCGGCCAGCGCCCGATCTGGGTGGCGGCCAGTACGCACGAAGGTGAAGAGGTCCGGGTGCTCGATGCCTGGGCGAGCCTGCGTGAGCGATTTCCGTCGCTATTGCTCGTCATCGCGCCGCGACACCCGCAGCGCTTCGAAGCGGTTGCCGAGTTGCTAAGCGCCCGCGGGCATGGTTTCGCCCGGCGAAGTTCGCAGCAGCCCGTAACGCCCGATACCGAGATCGTGCTGGCCGACACCTTTGGCGAGGTGCCGTTGTTCTATGCCGCAGCCGACGTCGCGCTGGTGGGCGGTAGTCTGGTGCCTGGTATCGAGGGCCATAACGTGCTCGAAGCCGCGGCCCAGGCCTGTCCGTTGTGTGTCGGCCCGTATGTGCGCGAATGGCGCGATATTGTGGACGCACTGGCCGCCGTCGGCGCGGCGCGGGTATGCGATACGCCAGCGCAATTAACGGTGGCGCTGGCGGCGTGGTTGGCCGACCCATCACAGGCACGCGCGGCCGGTGAGGCCGGCCGACGACTTGTGCGCGAGCGTGCCGGCGCGCTCGATCGCACTGTCAAAATGCTCGAGTCGTTTGCCGGTAATCTTTCATGATGCAGTACTATCGGGCAACGATCCGCCGTGCTATAGAAAGCGATGGCGTGCTGTCCGTTCATACCCAGGGGGAACAAAATGCTTGAATGTTTGCTTCGCGGCCCGTACGCGCGGCCGTTGATCGCTGTTGCGCTCGTCGGCGCACTGAGTGCTTGTGGCAGCGGCGGTGGGGGCTCCGACGACGATGGGGGTGGCGGCAACGGTGGCGGCGGCACGCCGAACCAGCCCACAGACCCGGTATCGGTACGTGGCCTGGATGCGAACGGTCATATCGTCGACCCGGGTCCGGACACGCCGAATATTTATGCCAACCCCGACGATAGCGAGATCCTGGATATCGATGTGCGAATCCTCGCGCCAACGAATCCCGGCGGGCCTTGTCAGGGCGATGATCCGGCCACGCCCGACGTGGACGAAGAGGACTACAGCGGCTGTACGCTGGCTGATCTAAACGGTGGGGATAACCCGGATGACTTGGGTGATACCGATGGTGATGATGCGTTCGACCCGGAATTAAGAGCTGTTGTCACGATTCCGAGTGCCGATTTGACGCTGTTTTCCGACGAGGTCGAAGTCCGCGGTGCCACCAGCCGGTTAAGCAAGCAGAAGTCGTACAAGGTCGAGTTCGTTGACGACGACAACGACGAATATGCCAACGACTGGTTCGAGATGGAGCGGCTACAGCTCAACAAGCACCCCTACGATCTGAGCCGTATTCGTAACAAGCTGGCGTTCGACCTGTTTCGGGACATCGAAAACTTTCCCAGCCTGCGAACCCAGTTCGTGCATGTTTTTCTAATCGACGAATCCGACCCGGATAACAGTGACGTAACACAGGATGCCGGTCTGTTCACCAATGTCGAGTACATGGACGACAAGTGGGCGCGCTATCACGGCCAGGAAGAAGAATCGAATATCTTCAAGACGGAGGAGTTCTCGTTCCAGTCGCTCGAAGAAACACCGGAGCTGCTTGAACCGGTGGACTCGGATGCCTTCGAAACCGTGCTGGAGTCCAAGGGTGACGATGAGGATCCGGCCAAACTTCGGGAAATGCTTCGCGCTCTGAATGACGAGGGCAATAACTTCAACAATGTCCTGACACGTTATTTCAACCGCGACAATTTCGAGACCTGGCTGAGTATCAACATCCTGCTGGCGAATGCGGACTCCAATACCCAGAACTACTATCTCTACCGGCCTTCGCAGATCGACCAGTTCTATTTCACGCCCTGGGATTACGACGGCGCCTTCGATTTCTACGGCCAGCCTGCCGAGAATGCCGCGGATCGCCCGCGTTGGCAGGAAGGAATTAGCAACTGGTGGTTCATGCCGCTGGTACAGCGCTATATCCGTAACGGCAATACAGCGGCGTTGACCACCAAGGTCAATACTCTGTTCAACGGGCCGCTCAGCCCAGCGAGTGTCCAGACTAAGATCGACAGCTACCCGATCGACGAAATCGTGCAGATATCGACCTCTAACCAAGACGCGCAGTACCTGCCGACCGGCGATGCTGCCGATCCTGCGGCTGCGATGAACGCGGAGATCGATCGGCTACCGGGCACGGTTACGGCTGCGCGTGATCTTTATCTGGAAACCCTCGAACGGCCGATGCCGGTATTCATGGGCGTCGAAGCCACCGGGGCCAATACACTGCGGCTGACCTGGGACGAGTCCTACGACATTCAGGGCGATTCGCTGGTGTATGACGTCCGCCTCGGCACGACGCCCGATCTGGACAATAACAGCGTGCAATGTGATGCCGACGATGACCCGATGCCGGTGATCGATGGCGACGTCTCGTCACGGAATGGATTGACCAGCAACGCGGTAAACGTGACGGTGCCGGGTCCCGGCGACTACTACATGCAGGTGGTCGTGCGCGATAACAAAGGCTACTGCCAAAGCGCGTTCGACTCCTATTATGACGACACGGCAGATACCGTCTATAACGGTATCTACGGGTTCAACTTCGACGGTAATACCGTGACCTCGCTCGAAGACTGAGCGCTTCGAACTGGAAAAGCCGGCCTCGCGCCGGCTTTTCTTTTTGTGCGGGTGTTTGCACTAAGTGCCGAATTTGGCACGTATTGTGTTTTGCGCAACAACGTCGCTTTGCCTTCCGACCGGGCCTACGCGACCTATGTCGACCTTCCCAGTATCAATCGAATATGAAAAGCTACTGACGTAAGACTGTTTTTTATAAGGGGGAATCGCATGGCTATTGGGGTATGGATCAGTCTGATCCTGTATTTCGCGTTGATGCTCGGCATCGGTTTTTATGCGTGGCGCAAGTCCACGGCATCGTCCGAGGAATACATGCTGGGCGGGCGCAATCTGAGTCCGGCGGTGGCCGCGCTCTCTGCTGGCGCCTCGGATATGAGCGGCTGGCTGTTGCTGGGTCTGCCGGGCGCGCTCTATGCCTCCGGGCTGGTCGAGGCCTGGATCGGCATCGGTCTGTTCGTGGGGGCGTTTTTCAACTGGCTGATCGTGGCGCCGCGTCTGCGCGAACAGACCGAACGCTATGACAACAGCCTGACCATTCCCCAGTTTTTGTCCAAGCGTTTCCCCACCCGGGCGATGGCGCTGCGGACCGTTTCGGCGATCATCATCGTGGTGTTCTTCGCCGTCTATACGGCGTCCGGTTTGGTGGCCGGCGGTAAGCTGGTTCAGAGCGCCTTTGGCGAAGTCGTCAATATCGCGTCTTTGTCCGATTATCAGGTCGGCGTGTGGGGCACGCTCGCGGTGGTGCTGGCCTATACCGTAGTGGGTGGCTTTCTCGCGGTGAGCCTCACCGACTTCTGCCAGGGCGTGATCATGATGCTGGCGTTAATCATCATGCCGGCCGTCGTACTATTCGGCAGCGGCGGGGGCGGTTTCTCCCAGGCCTCGGAAACCCTGGCCGGTGTGGATCCCAACTTTTTGTCTTTGACTAATGGTTTGACGTTCTTCGGCTTTCTTTCGGCGGTGACCTGGGGCCTGGGCTATTTTGGTCAGCCGCATATCATCGTGCGCTTCATGGCCGTGCGTAGCGTGGCCGACGTACCCAAGGCCCGTAACATCGGCATGACCTGGATGGGTATATCGCTCATCGGCGCGGTCTGTGTGGGCGTATTCGGCCGGGCCTATGCCGAACGCAATGGCCTGGACGTGGAAGATTCGGAAACCATCTTTATCGTGTTGGCCGATCTGTTGTTTCATCCGCTCGTAACGGGCTTTCTGTTCGCGGCCCTGCTGGCGGCGATCATGAGTACGATCTCGAGCCAGTTGCTGGTCGCGTCCTCGTCGCTGACCGAGGACTTCTATCGTTTGTTCGTGCGGCGTGATGCCAGCGAAGGCGAAAGTGTATTGATCGGCCGTATCAGCGTGCTGATCGTGGGCCTGGTCGCGGCCTTTATCGCGCGTGATCCGAATTCGCAGGTGCTAGGGCTGGTGAGTAACGCCTGGGCCGGTTTCGGTGCTGCCTTC
This sequence comes from Salinisphaera sp. S4-8, assembly GCF_040361235.1. NCBI lineage: Bacteria > Pseudomonadati > Pseudomonadota > Gammaproteobacteria > Salinisphaerales > Salinisphaeraceae > Salinisphaera > Salinisphaera sp. S4-8. The sequence goes on from NZ_APNF01000006.1 coordinate 80,529, forward strand.
GGGCCGCTGATCATTCTTTCGCTGACCTGGTCGCGGATGTCCGGGACCGGTGCCGTGGCGGGGCTGGTCAGCGGTGCGGTCACCGTGCTGGTATGGATCTCGATGGGCTGGAATAGCAGCTTCCTGGGCGGGCCCGGCATCTACGAGATCATTCCCGGCTTTGTCGTGTCGTGGTTGGCGATCTATGCAGTAAGTCTTGCCACACAGTCCAGCGGTGAATACCGGGCCATCGAAAAAGCCTGATCGCAACCGGGATGCGGGTTTGAAAGCGCCGGGCCAGTCATGGCCCGGCTTTTTTATGCCTGCGTGCATGGCGCTCGAATACTAATTCCGCCCGGCTCGATGGGCGGCCCGCAGCCGGCTGAGCGCGCTCGCGTGAGAGCTGGCGGACAGGCGGCTATGCGCTCGGCGCCGGCTGACCCGTGCCAGGTCGTCGCCTTGGTTGGCCTGGTGGGGTAACGGCTCGAAGGGTTAGTCAGACATGCGTACAGCCGTGCCATGGACGCGCTGGCTTATGACGCAATCGCGACGTTGTCGCGACAGTCTGTCGTCCCAACGATTCAAAACATGCGAGCTGAACGGCGCAACGCGCGATTCGTCGCAAAAAAAAGCCCCGCCGGCCCACGCGCGAAGCGCGCACTGACCGACGGGGCTGTCGTAGGCCGCCGGCGCTTATGCGTAGCGCTGCGGCTCCGGCGTCACGAACTGGTGATCGGCCGGTTCGTCTTCTTCCAGCGACATCAGCGAGGCATTGCCGCCAGCGGCGGTGGTATCGCGGCTGATGGCACGCTCGGTGGCGAAGCGGTGCAGGTAGTGCGGGCCGCCGGCTTTCGGGCCGGTGCCGGATAGGCCTTCGCCGCCGAACGGATGCACGCCCACGACCGCGCCGATCATGTTGCGGTTCACATAGGCATTGCCGACCTTGATCCGGCGTACCACGCGTTCGACCGTGGTATCGATACGGCTGTGGATACCAAACGTCAGCCCGTAACCCAGGCTGTTGATCTGATCCACGACCTTGTCTATGTCTTCGGCTTCGTAGCGGATCACATGCACGATCGGGCCGAACTGCTCGTCGCCGAGGTCGTCGATGCTTTTCAGCTCGAGGGCGCGCGGCGCGAAATAGGTGCCGTTGCCCTCGGGCGGCGTGCAGGCATAGATGGTATCGAGCTTCTGCTTGGCTTTTTCGGCATAGTCGGCCAGGCCATCCCGGGCTTCGGCATCGATGACCGGCGTGACATCGGTCGACAGCTTCCACGGGTCGCCGATCGACAGTTCGGCCATTGCGCCGGAGAGCATGGTCAGCAGGGTATCGGCGATATCATTCTGGACATAGAGCACGCGCAGCGCGGAGCAACGCTGGCCGGCGCTCTGAAAGCCCGAGCGGATGACATCGGCCACTACCTGTTCGATGAGCGCGGAGGAGTCCACGATCATCGCGTTCTGGCCGCCCGTTTCGGCGATCATCGGAATGAGCGGGCCGTCGCGCTCGGCCAGGGTCTTGTTGATGGCCTTGGCTGTGGCCAGCGATCCGGTAAAGGCAATGCCCGATACACGCTGATCGGCGACCAGCTTGGCGCCCACCGAGGGGCCGTCGCCGGGCAGGAAATACAGCACGTCGCGCGGTACGCCGGCTTCATGCATCAACTGAATGGCACGATAGCCGATCAGACAGGTCTGTTCGGCGGGTTTGGCGATCACGGCATTGCCGGCCGCCAGCGCCGCAGTGACCTGCCCGGTGAAGATGGCCAGCGGGAAGTTCCAAGGGCAGATGCATACGAACACGCCGCGGCCGACCAGCCGATAGGTGTTGCGCTCACCAGTCGGCCCGGGCAGCAGCATCTCGCCATCGAATTCGTCTTCGATCTGGCAAGCGTAATAACGACAGAAATCCACCGCTTCGCGGACTTCGGCCACGCCGTCGCCGATATTCTTGCCGGCCTCGCGCGCGCACAGCGCGATCAACTCGGCGGTATGACTCTCGAGCAGGTCGGCATAGCGGCGCAGTATGGCCGCGCGCTCGCGGCCCTGGGTTGCGCTCCAGCGATCGGCGGCCGCAGCGGCGCCGGCCAGTGCTGTTTCGATGTCGTCTTCGTTGGCCCAGACGACATCACCTACGCTGATGTCGTTGTCCGCGGGGGACTTCACCGCCACTGCGCTGCGATCGTCGAAACTGGTTTTGTTCTCGCCGAGCAACGGCACGCCGCGCCAGGTTTGTGCGTCCGCGGCGCGCATGCCCTCGGCCAGCGCATCCAGCTCGCGAATGTCGGATAGATCCACGCCCTTGGCGTTCGGGCGGCGTTCGCCATACAAGTTATGGGGCAGGGGGATACGCGGATGCTGGGCCTGGTCCTGTTTTTCGGCGGCGAAAACCGGATCGGCCACGATGTCTTCGACCGGCTCGTCTTCGTCGACCAGACGATTGACGAACGAGCTGTTAGCGCCGTTTTCAAGCAGGCGTCGGACCAGATAGGCCAGCAGGTCTTCGTGCGCGCCGACCGGCGCATAGATACGACAGGCCGCGCGACGCTCGCCTTTTTCCACGATTTCTTCATACAGCTCCTCGCCCATGCCGTGCAGACGCTGGAACTCGAAATCGGTGCGCTCGCCGACGGCCTGGCGGATATAGGCCAGCGTATGCGCGTTATGGGTGGCGAACTGGCCGTAGAACACGTCGGATGCGTCGAGGATGTGCTGTGCACAGGCCAGAAAGGACACATCGGTGTTCATCTTGCGGGTGAATACCGGATAGCCGTCGACACCGGCTTCCTGAGCCCGCTTGATTTCGGTATCCCAGTAGGCGCCCTTGACCAGACGAATCATGATGCGTCGGTTATGGCGGCGGCCCAGGTCGGCCAGCCAGTCGATCACGTCGAGCGCGCGTTTTTGGTAGGCCTGAACGGCCAGACCGAGGCCCTGCCAATCGGCGAGATCGTCTTCCTGGGAAACACAGGCGAACAGTTCCAGCGACAGATCGAGACGCGCGGCTTCCTCGGCGTCGATGGTCATGTTGATATTATGCTTGGCCGCCAGGCGGGCCAGCTTGAGCAGGCGCGGCAACAGCTCCCGGTGCACGCGCACGCGGTGGCTGAGCTCGTAGCGGGCGTGCAGGGCCGAGAGCTTGACCGACACGCCCGGGGATTTTTCCGGGCCCAGGCCGCGGCTGGCCTTGCCGCATTCTTCGATGGCATGCCAGTAGTCATCGAAGTAACGCTGCGCATCGCCATCGGTACGCGCGGCTTCGCCGAGCATGTCGTAGGAGTAGGTGTAGCCGCGCCGTTCCAGAGATTTGGCGTTGCTGATCGCTTCCTCGATGGTGCGGCCCATCACGAACTGCTTGCCCATGATGCGCATCGCCTGGCTTACCGCCTGACGGATGAACGGCTCGCCGCTGCGTTTGACCAGTCGTTGCAGCACGCTGCGGAAGTTGCGTTGCGGTGAATCCTCGTAGCGCAGAATACGGCCGGTGAGCATCAGGCCCCACGTCGAGGCATTCACGAACCAGGATTTGGACTCGCCCAGATGCGATTCCCAGTTCGAACCGCCGATCTTGTCATCGATCAGACGATCCACGGTGGTCGCATCCGGAATACGCAGCAGTGCTTCGGCCAGACACATGAGCACCACGCCTTCCTGGCTGGATAGCTCGTATTCGTGCATGAACGCGTCGATACCGCTGCCGTGCGCGTTTTTCTTGCGTACCGCCTGTACCAGCTTGGCCGCCTCGGCTTCCACGCGCCGGCTGGTATGCGGCGACAGCCGGGCGATTTCGATCAGTCGATTGACTTGCTCGGCCTCGTTACAGCGGTAGGTTTCGAGAACACCGCGGTAGGCGTCGTCGTCAATCTGGCTCGGGCGGGAATAATCCATTACAGCAACGCATTCACTGGGAAAACAGGCTTTAATTTAGCGCGCGGGTCGTTGAGGTGTCGAGCCGACTATAGGCGCATGGGGAACATGCACAGCGCGCACATTGCGCGGGGTTCTGGTACGGGTCGAGCCAGCTACGGCTTTAGCGCTTGAAGTCAGCGTGTTAGCCAAGCACGCCTGGATTGGGTAAGGGTCGCGCTGGAACGACGACAGGCGGGTGCAGCCACGCGCGTTGATGATGTCTGCGCGAGGGCGGCGTGGCATCGCGTTCGACCGCCGTGCCCGGCGCTCGGCCTGGTGGCCCTTGTTCGAAGCAAAAAAAAGCCGCCCGACCTTGCGGTGGGCGGCTTCTGCCGTAATGGCGTCCCCAAGGGGATTCGAACCCCTGTCGCTGCCGTGAAAGGGCAGTGTCCTAGGCCTCTAGACGATGGGGACAGTTTTGGTGGAGCCAGGCGGGATCGAACCGCCGACCTCAACACTGCCAGTGTTGCGCTCTCCCAGCTGAGCTATGGCCCCTGATCTGCAGCGAGGGCGTATTGTAGAGATTGCTTGGCCCCTTGCCAACCTCTACAGCACTATTTTTTTAATACGTTTTTCAACGCGTCCACCACACGGCGCTGATCGGCGTCTTCCAGATAGGGGTGCATGGGCAGACTCAGCACGCGTTCGGCCGCGCGCTCCGACTTGGGAATCGCGACATCCGAGTACAGCGGCGGCTGGCGATTGAGCGGCACCGGATAGTAGACCGCGCTTGGAATGCCGGCGTCGTTAAGCGCCTGGCGTACCTGGTCGCGATTGTCCACTTCGATGGTGTACTGGGCATAGACGCTGGTGCAGCCCTCGGCAATGACCGGCGCGTGCGCCACGCCCTCGAGCAATTCGGCGTAACGTTTGCCCACCCGCGCGCGACGTTCGACTTCATCGTCGAAGACTTCCATCTTGGCCAGTAGTACCGCGGCCTGAATGGTGTCGAGACGCCCGTTGATGCCCAGCCGCGGGTGCTGATAGGGCGCGTTCTGGCCGTGGTTGCGCAGTTCGCGCATGCGCTCGGCGAGTGCCGCATCGGTCGTGAAGGCCGCGCCGCCGTCGCCATAGCAGCCCAGCGGCTTGGCCGGGAAGAAGGAGGTGGCCGCGATCGATGACAGACCGCAGGAACGCTTGCCCTTGTAGGTCGCACCGAAGCTCTGGGCAGCGTCTTCGATCACCGGTACGCCGTGGCGTTCGCCGATGGCGTTGATCGCGTCCATATCCGCAGTCTGGCCGAACAGACTCACCGGGACGATCGCCTTGGTGCGGTCGGTGATCTTTTCTTCGATGAGCGCAGCATCGATATTGTAGGTTTCGTCATCTATGTCCACGAACACCGGCGTAGCGCCGAGCAGGCCGATCATCTCGCCGGTCGCGATGAACGTGAACGGCGTGGTGATCACTTCATCGCCCGGGCCAATCTCCAGTGCCATCATCGCCACCAGCAGGGCATCGGTGCCGCTGGACAGGGCGATGCAATGGTCGATGCCCACATATTCAGCCAGTCGCGTTTCCAGGGCTTCGACTTCCGGGCCCATCACGTAACGACCGTGATCGAGAACCGCCTGAATGCGGGCGTCGACGTCCGGCTTGATGCGCTGGTACTGGGCTTGCAGATCGATAAGTTGCATCCGGGCTCCCGCTTGCTGGTCAGAAGTATCAAATCGGCCGAATTCTAGCATCGCCGCCGCCTGACGGGTGCGCGATCGATTTATGCGTTGACCCGCCGTCGCTTGCGCACTAGAATTTCGCGCTCGCAAAGCGAACCGGGCGGTTAGCTCAGCGGTAGAGCACTGTCTTCACACGGCAGGGGTCACTAGTTCGAACCTAGTACCGCCCACCAGAATTGATCGAGGGTCAGGCCAGTCGGCCTGGCCCTTTTTTATGTCTGGATGCCCAGATCGAACTCGCATCCGTGGGCGCGGTTGCGCATAATCGCCGGCGTTTCAACGCGATCTTAGCCATCGACACAATCAAGGGGTCAGCGTGCATATCACGATTTTCGGAACCGGCTATGTCGGCCTCGTCACCGGCGCATGTCTTGCCCAGAGCGGCAACCATGTGGTGTGCGTGGATATCGACGAAGACAAGATCGCGCGCCTGACGCGCGGCGAAATCCCGATCTACGAGCCGGGCCTGGAGCAGATCGTGCACGATAACGTGCGCTCGGGCCGATTGCGCTTTACCACCGATGCAAAAGCCGCGGTTGCACACGGCATGCTGCAATTCATCGCCGTCGGCACGCCGCCCGACGAGGATGGCAGTGCCGATCTGCAGTATGTGCTCAAGGTCGCCGCGACCATCGGCGCGCATATGAACGATTATCGGCTGGTGATCACCAAGTCGACAGTACCCGTGGGAACGGCCGACAAGGTGCGCGATGCGCTGACGCAGGCGCTGAACGAACGCGGCGTGGACGTGGCGTTCGATGTCGCCTCGAACCCGGAATTTCTCAAGGAAGGCGCCGCGGTCGAGGACTTCATGAAACCTGACCGCGTGGTGGTGGGTGTGGACAGCGATCGCGCCGCCGAGCATCTGCGCGCGCTCTACGCGCCGTTCAATCGCCAGCATGATCGCACCATCGTCATGGATATTCGCTCGGCGGAACTCACCAAGTACGCCGCCAATATCGTGCTGGCGACCAAGATCAGCCTCATGAACGAGCTGTCGCAGGTGGCCGATCGCGTGGACGCGGATATCGAACAGGTGCGCAAGGCCATCGGCGCCGACCACCGTATCGGCTATCACTTCATCTATCCCGGCTGCGGCTTTGGCGGCTCCTGCTTTCCCAAGGACGTGCGCGCACTGGCCCAGACCGCGGGCAAGCTCGGCTACGAAACCGAAATCATCAACGCGGTCGAGCGCGTCAACGATCGCCAGAAGCAGGTGTTGTTCGACAAGCTCTCGGCGCATTACGGCGACCTGGCGGGCAAGACCATCGCGCTGTGGGGGCTCGCCTTCAAACCCAACACCGACGATATGCGCGAAGCGCCCAGCTGTACGCTCATGGAAGCGCTCTGGGCGGCCGGGGCGAAGGTGCGCGCTTACGACCCGGAAGCCATGAAGGAAACACGGCGGATCTACGGCGAGCGCGCGGATCTGACCCTATGCGACAACGCCGAGCAGGCGGTCGAAGACGCCGACGCGCTCGTGCTCGTGACCGAGTGGCATATTTTCCGGACCCCGGATTTCGCCGATATCGCTCAGCGTATGCGCGCGCCGGTGCTGGTCGACGGACGCAACATCTACAAGCCGTCTTATGTGGCACAGGCCGGATTCACCTACTACGGCATCGGCCGCTCCGCGGCCAGTGGCGCAACGCGTCACGTCGTATAAAATACGCGCCGTTACAGGTCTTTCAGGGGTTTAGAGCATGCCCATCTACGAATATGTCTGCCGCAACTGCGGCCATGAGCTGGAACGGCTCCAGCGCTTGTCCGACGAGCCACTAACCCAGTGTCCCGCCTGCGATACGCCAGAACTCAAACGCAAGATTTCCGCGGCCGGATTTCGACTCGCAGGCGGTGGTTGGTACGAAACCGATTTCAAATCCGACGGCAAGCGCAATATCGCCGGCGACGACAAGACCTCGACATCCAGCGCCTCGTCGAGCAGTGGCGAAAGCACCAAATCCGATACCGCCACATCGCCGGCCAAACCGGCGGCGGCCGACAAGAAGACCGACACCGCCAGCACGCCCGAGAAAAAGACCAGCACGGCCTCGTCGTCCAAGGCCGATAGCTGAATGAAGCCGCGCGCCGGCCTGGGCGCACGGCAGATCAGTGCCGGCCCGGCGCGCCCGGCCGGCATTGATTCAGTGCATGGCTACCGGCGATGCGGCGCATCTTGCTAGACTCGCGCTCTTTTGCAGACCTCGAAGACGATAGCCATGATGCGATCCCACTACAGCGGCGATGTCAGCGCCGCTGACATCGACAGCGAAATCACCGTCTGCGGCTGGGTGCATCGCCGCCGCGACCATGGCGGCGTCATCTTTGTCGACCTGCGCGATCGCAGCGGCCTGATCCAGGTCGTGTTCGACCCGGACGAACCCGACACCTTCGCGGAAGCGGAAAAACTGCGCAGCGAGTACGTGATTCAGGTGACCGGGCGGGTGCGCGCACGCCCCGAAGGCACGGTGAACACGAACCTGGCCTCGGGCGAGATCGAGGTCTATACCACCGCGCTGACCGTGCTCAATGCCTCGGAAACGCCGCCGCTGCAGCTCGACGACACCGAAAACGTGGGCGACGCCGCACGACTGCGCTATCGCTATGTGGAACTGCGCAAGCCGCGCATGCAACGCCATATGCAGCTGCGTGCTCAGGTGACGCGTGCGGTGCGCAATACGCTCGACGAGCTCGGCTTTCTGGATATCGAAACGCCGATTCTCACCCGGGCCACGCCGGAGGGCGCGCGCGACTACCTGGTGCCCAGTCGGACCCAGCCGGGCCATTTCTTTGCCCTGCCGCAGTCGCCGCAGCTGTTCAAGCAGCTGCTGATGGTGTCGGGCATGGATCGCTATTATCAGATCGCGCGCTGTTTCCGCGACGAGGATCTGCGCGCCGACCGTCAGCCCGAGTTCACCCAGATCGATATCGAGGCCTCGTTCGTCGATGCCGACGACATCATGGCGATCAACGAAACCATGATCCGTTCGCTGTTCGCCGATGTGCTCGACGTAAAGCTGCCCGATCCGTTCCCGCGCATAACCTATGAAGAGGCGATGCGCCGTTTCGGCTCGGACAAACCGGACCTGCGTATCGATCTGGAACTGGTCGATATCGCCGATCTGGTGGCCGATGCCGACTTCAAGGTGTTTTCGGGCCCGGCCAACAGCGAAACCGGGCGCGTGGCGGTCATGCGCGTGCCGGGTGGTGCGAGCCTCACGCGCAAGCAGATCGATGGCTATACCGAGTTCGTCGGTCGCTACGGCGCCAAGGGCCTGGCTTATGTGAAGGTCAACGACACCTCCGCGGGCCGGGACGGCCTGGCCTCGCCGATTCTCAAGTTCCTGTCCGACGCGGCGGTGGACGGCATCATGTCGCGTAGCGGCGCCGCCGATGGCGATCTGCTGTTCTTCGGCGCGGATACGGCCACCGTGGTCAACGATGCCCTGGGCGCGTTGCGCGTACGCCTGGGTCACGATCTGGGCCGTATCGAAGGCGATTGGGCGCCGCTTTGGGTCGTGGATTGGCCCATGTTCGAGTACGACCCCGAGGCCAAGCGCTGGGACGCATTGCATCATCCGTTCACCGCACCCGCGGTCAACGATGCCGACGCGCTGCGCAACGATCCCAAGAATGCGCTCTCTCAGGCCTACGACATGGTGCTCAATGGCACCGAAATCGGCGGTGGCTCGGTGCGTATTCATACCCCGGCGATGCAGCAGGCCGCCTTCGATGTGTTGGGTATCTCGCGCGAAGACGCCGAAGAGAAGTTCGGCTTTTTGCTCGAGGCGCTCAAGTTCGGCGCGCCGCCGCATGCCGGCATCGCCTTCGGCCTGGATCGTTTGGTGATGCTCATGGCCGGCGCGGATTCGATTCGCGAAGTGATTGCGTTTCCCAAGACGCAGACCGCGACCGACCTGCTTACCGGCGCGCCCGGTCTGGCGGACAATGCCCAACTGCGTGAACTGGGTATTCGCCTGCGCGCAACCGGCGACAGCAAGGCCGCGAAAGACAGCTAACGCGCCTGACGCCAATACAGCAAAACCCTTGGGCTTCAAAGCCGGCGCCGCCGAGAGCGGTCGCCGGCTTTGTTGTATCTGGCATTCGCTTTTAACCGTGTGACCCGCACCCAGTAACTGTCGATTCAGAGTTTGGGATAGAAATCCTAAATTATGGGCGGCGCGCCCAACGCGCTACTGCAAAGGGGAATACGTGATGACAGTTTCCAAGCCAATCGGTGGGCGATTGCGTCGACAGGTGCATATTGCGCTCATCGGCACGTCGCTCGCCGCCGTCGTGCCCGGGGCAATGGCGGCAACGATAACCGTGGAGTCGGCCGCTGATATGAGCGGCGCCGGCCAGTGCACGCTGCGCGATGCGATCGCCGCAGCGAACCAGAATGAAATGGTCGGCACGTGCGCGGCGGGTGACGACGCGAACGACACCATCGTTTTCGCCAGCAGCATGTCGGGTTCGACGATTACGCTGGGCGGTAGCGCGTTGCCAACGATCGCCGCCGGCTCGACGCTGACCATCGGCATGTCCAGCGGCGATGATGCCGACAGCGCCAATAATTCGATGGCGATGACCATCGATGCCAACAACCAGAGCCGAATCTTCACCAACCAGGGCAACCTGACGCTCAACGGCCTGACGCTGGTCAACGGTACGGCGACTACCTCCGGCGGCGATGCCGATGCACGCTCCGGCGGCGCCATTCTCAACGACGAAGGCGGCGTGCTGACCGTTAACGGCGGCGCCATGAACAACAACACCGCCGATCGCGCGGGCGGCGCCATCGAAGAAGCCTCGGGCGCGACGGCCGCGAACCTCGATGACGATCCCGCGAATGACAACGTCCGCGTGACGCTCAACAACGTCAACTTCAGCGGCAACAACGCCGGCATGAATCCCGGTAACGGCGGTGCGCTGCACGTGACCGGCAGCGGCGATATTGTCGTCAACGGCGGTACGTTCAACGCGAATATCGCCGAGGAAGGCGGCGCGCTCTGGAACAACGGCGGCACCCTGACCGTGTCGGGCGCAAGCTTCACGCAAAATCGGGCCAACGGCACCGAAGCCGATATGGGCGGCGGCGCGATCTTCGGCCAGGTCGGCGGCGCAAACGGCACGGTGGTCGTATCCGATTCCACGTTCGTGTCGAACATGGCCGGCAACTCGGACGATAACGAAAGCTCAGCCTCGGGCGGCGCCATTCTGGCCGGCGACGGCACGACGCTGACGATCTCTGACTCGGTGTTTCGCATGAACACGGCTCGGCGTGCCGGTGGCGCCATCGAAGTGCTGGCAGGCAGCACGACCACGCTCGACAACGTCACGGCCACCGGCAACGATGCGGGCGCGAGTCCCGGCAACGGTGGCTTTCTGCACGTGACCGGCGACGGCGACGTCGATGTGACCGGCGGCTTGTTCGCACGTAATACCGCGGTCGAAGGCGGCGCTTTCTGGAACAACCAGGGCGCGATGACCCTCGACGGTGTCTCCATCGTCAACAACGAAGCCACCGGTGCCGATGCGACCCAGGGCGGCGGCGGCATCTATGCCGAAGGCAACGACATGGGCGATAGCGGCACGCTCACGATCACGGCCAGCCGTATCGCCATGAACCGTGCATCGGGCACGTCCGGCTCGGGCGGCGGTATTCTGGTCAGCCCGAATGCCACCGCGAACATTACCGGTACGCGCATCTCGGGTAATACCTCCCAGCGTGCCGGCGGCGGTATCGAGAACGCAGGTGGCAGCGTGACGCTGACCGAGGTCACGCTCGGTGGCACGGCAAGCGCTGATGGCAACGATGCCGGCGCGAGCCCGGGCAACGGTGGTGGCCTGCATATCGGCGGCAGTGGCACGACCACGATCGTCGACTCCAGCGTGGGTAACAACAAGGCCGTGGAAGGCGGCGGTCTGTGGAACTCGGGCGGCGGTACGCTCGATGTCGACAACAGCACCGTGGCGCAGAACAGCGCGACCCGCGGGGCCGGCGTGTATCTCGACGGGGCCGGCGGCACCATCACCCTCGACTATGTCAGCGTGACCAATAATCAGGGCAGCGGCGTGTTCGCGGTCGACGGTGCGGGCGGTTCCATTACGGTGAACAACAGCCTTGTGTCCGGTAACAGCCCCGATCTCGGCAGCGGCGTGACCGCCGATGGGGCGAACGGCAACGTCACCGGCGAGGTGGCCTTCAACGGCGCGTATCGCCTGTATGGCGGACCGACCGCGACCCAGCCGTTGGCCACGGACAGCGCGGCTCTCGACACCAACGCCGACTGTGCGGCCACCGCCACCGATCAGCGCGGCGCCGAGCGCGGTTTCGATGCCGTGGATCCGAATAACGGGGACGGCGACTGCGATAGCGGCGCGTTCGAGCTCACCGATGATCCGGTCGTACAGGCAACCCGCCTGAACCTGGGTTCGGCGGTGATCGGCAACGACGATGCCGATGCCGTGGTGCTGGGTGTGCGGCTGGCCAACAACAGCGACACCGCGGTGACGATTGGCGGCTTCTCCGGCTACGTAAATCGCGACGATCGGCTGCCGGCCGGTATTGACCCGAGCGACATCCGTCTTACGGTCTATGCCGACAGCAACGACAACGGCCGCTATGACATGGGCAGCGACATGTCGGTAGGCAGCGCAACCCTGGATGAGGGCTACGACTTCACCGTGACTTTCAACGGTGGCGGTCAGAGCGTGTCGGCCAACGATAGCGCGAGCTACTTCATCGTGGCTGACCGGGTCACTCAGGTCGATGTTGTTGCCGGTGTGGCGACCGTACAGCTGTCCACTTCGCTCTATGCGGGCGGCGGACTGCTTGCGCTGCTCGGTCTGGTTCCTGTCGGCGGCGTGCGTCGGCGTACGCAGTATCTGCTGATCGCGGGCGCGCTGGTGATGATGCTCACCGCCTGTAGCGATAGCGATGGCGATCGCGGGGTCACGATCAATCAGCCGGGCAACGATCGGATGGGCGAAGGCGAAGTCACCTTTGTACTACGCCAGATCGAGGGCACCGGAACCGACTTGCTGATCGGCGACGGGCTGCCAATCACCGGGCCGACCGTTTCGTTCCAGGCACAGGCCACGGCCAACGATTCGAACTAAATCAACGGCGGGTCATTCGTGTACGACCGGCCCGGGTTCTGCCCGGGCCGGTTTTTTTGCATGGGCTATGCGGCGCGCGGCGCCAGCAACCCGCGCGCTGTGTCGTGCCCGCCGACGCGTGCCCGTTTGCCAAGCGATCGCTTACTTTGACGTATCGCGTAGAAGCCGTGCATTGCGCACGATGCTGATTCGTTCGCCGTTCTGTGGGCCGCTCAGGCGTACGCGGCTGCCATTTTTGACACCGGCGAAGAAGCTATCGGCATCGATCTCGTCGCCCTCGGCATTGCGGTACACGGTGGTGTCGTCGGCCAGCTCGGCGGTGACGCCCGCGACCACGATCGTGGCCGTGTTGTCGTTGCGCTCAAATTGCATCACCTGGCCGGATACCGCGGCATTGGACGTACCGGCCGGCAGCCGCTCGAGGCTGCGTACGGTCGCCTTGTCCGCGTCGATATAGAGCTGGACGCGGATCGTGTCGCCACGGACGAGGGTGCCGATGCGCAGGCTGCGGTCGCCGTTTTCGCGGCGCTCGATATAGCGAGTGTCGTCGCGCACATCGATACGCCGGCCGAGCAGCGTAATGGTCCCGGCCGTGGTGTCGATCGTGTCGATATCGGCTTTCAGCATCGCGTTCGCCGGTGGTTCGACACGCACGGTGCGCGCCTTGACCCGGCCGTTTTCGGACACGCCGCGCGCGCTGATATACATACCGTTGGAGAGCTCGCTCGCCAGGTTGTCCAGACGCTGCGCATCGTCGGCGTCCATACGCCAGCCGCCGGCCACGAAATCCGATTGGTCGACATAATCCCGGATCTGGGCACCCACGAGCATCTGTCGGCCCGCGGGGGCCTGCTTGAAAACGCTTACGTTGAGGCGGCTGGCGATCATCGGCGCATCCCGCGATTCGGCCCGTGTGCCGAAGGCCTCGATCCGACTGCCTACGACCAGCGCCGAACGCTCGGGGCGAATCTGTGCATTGGCGAAGTCGATGGTCTGGTCGCCAACGCGCAGGCGGGTGGCCTCGATCGAATCCACCGTGCCTTCGATTTCGAGCGTCGAGTTGTTGGGTACGAATCCGGTCTCGCTACGCCGGATCGACTGGGCATGGACGCGGTTATCGGTCTGGGTGAAGCCGCTCACCGCGATCAGATCGCCTGCCGCGAGTTCCTCGGCTGGCGCGTTGACAAAGACCGTATCGCCGTCGAATTCCACGGTCTGGCCGAGTGCGACCAGGGTGCCGGTATCGCCGTCGGTTTCGATTTGGTCGATCGGGCCGTCGAGGGTGCGCTCGTAGACGATACGCGTGGCCCGTGCCTGGCCGGCGGCATCGACTGTGCCGACCACGGTGACGAGATCGCCCGGGCTGAGCCGGGATTCGGTCACCGGCTCGCCAACGAATACGATCTGGGCGGCGTTGGTTTCGAACTCCACGCCGTCGATATAAACGCTGCCAAACCCCGAGACGATGCCGGTGCCCTCGATCCCGGCCTGTTGGCCGTCACCGTCGTTGCCGCCATCGGAGCCACAACCGGCGACCGTCAGTAGCGCGAGCAGGCTGACCAGCAGCGCGGCCAGCGCGCGCTTGGTCAAGCCGGCGTTATCCAGAGCGGTCATCATCCGGGCTCTCCCCCTTGTCTTCGAAATAATAGATACCCACGCCGGTGCGGGTATGCGGCGTGTGCTCGTCCTTCGGGTCGACCTCATGGCGATCAAGCCAGTCGTCGAGCGTTTCCAGCAGTTGTTGGGCCTGCGCCGAAACCAGACGATGGAATACGGGCAAGGCGCGTTTATCGACGCGCGTATTGAATACCGTGCGCTGAAAACGCGGTTTTTTATCCGCCGCAGACGACAGATTGTGTTCCAGTGTCGACAGCAGATCGTGACCGGCCGAGCCGAGCATGCGCAGGCGTTCGCTATCGCCCAGCCCGGGCAGATAGGCGCGATTGAGCACGCGCACCGTGCCGTCGGTGTCGCGCTCGACCGAGTGCACGCGTTCGAGCTCGTCGAGGATGGCCATCACCGGGATATCGCCGCTGTAGCGCCGTACCAGGGCACTGAAGCCGGTGTGTTCGTCATCCAGTACGAGCGGCCGCGGGGCGCCTTCGTCGTCGGTGAAATCCGGATCCCGATGCCAGCCCGATAGCACGCGCGTGGCGCGGTTTGCGCCGCCCCAGCGGCTGGTGTCGTATTGTGAATCGGCTTGTTCGCGCAGGCGTTTGACTTCCTTGCGGGTCAGCCCGGTCACGATTGCGACATGCGAATCGGTCGCCCGCTTGCCTTCGGGCGTGAACGACTCGCGCGCAACTTCGGCATAAACCGCGCGCACGATCGCGTCGAAGTCGCGATGGGCGATGCCCTGGCCGAGCATGATGCGCACCAGCGGGCGTAGCAGGCGATGCGCTGCCCGCGCGAGCCATTGACGATCGTGTTGGGTCATGGCGCGAGTATAAAGGTCAAGCGCCCGGCACCGACGCGCTGGCCCGGTTGTGGTACATTTTCCTGACGATTCGCCGACCGATCATAAGCATGTCTGCAACTGCTTTGGCCTTGCAGGATTTCGCCCGTTACGACGATGCAGCCTGCGATGCGCGTATTCGTGCCGCCAAGGCGGCGCTGGGTTCACGTTGTGCGATTCTGGGTCATCACTACCAGCGCGACGAAGTCTTCGCCCATGCCGATTTCTCGGGCGATTCGCTCAAGCTATCGGCCCAGGCGGCACAATCTGATGCCGAGTACATCGTATTCTGCGGTGTGCATTTCATGGCCGAGGTCGCCGATATCCTCTCGCGCGACGATCAGACTGTGATCCTGCCCGATATGGCGGCCGGCTGCTCGATGGCCGACATGGCCAACTTGCGCAATGTCGAGCGCGCGTGGCGCGAACTCGCCGAGGTGCTAGAGCCGGACGAGGCGATCACGCCGGTGACCTATATCAACTCCGCGGCCGATCTCAAGGCCTTCTGCGGTCGCCATGGCGGCATCGTGTGTACATCATCGAATGCGCGCGGCGTACTGGACTGGTCGTTTTCGCGCCGCGAAAAGGTACTGTTCTTTCCCGATCAGCATCTGGGGCGCAATACCGCCTACGACATGGGCATTGGTCTCGACGAGATGGTGGTCTGGGATTTCGACAAGCCCATGGGCGGGCTAACGGTCGAGCAGATCCGCGCGGCGAAGATGATTCTCTGGAAGGGCTTCTGCTCGGTTCATCAGATGTTTCATCCCAACCACATCAAGAAGTTTCGGGAAGAACACCCGCACGGCAAGGTGATCTCGCATCCCGAAAACGCCTTCGAGGTCTGCCAGGCTTCGGATGTAGTGGGCTCCACGGAAACCATCCTCAAGACGGTGCGGGCCAGCGAGCCGGGCAGCCACTGGCTGGTGGGCACGGAGCTGAATCTGGTCAATCGCCTGCACCACGAAATGGCCGCCAAAGACGTGAAGGTTCAGTTCATGTCGCCGGTGGTGTGCATGTGTTCGACCATGTTCCGGACTGATCCGCAGCATCTGGCCTGGGTGATGGAAAATCTGGCCGAAGGGCATGTCGTGAACCAGATCAAGGTCGACGCCGACGAGGCCCGCGAGGCCAAGGCCGCGCTCGATCTCATGCTCGAAATCACCGCGTAGCGCTGCGTGGGCCCCATATGTGGGGTCGGCCGCGCGTGTGCGCTACACTATGCGCCCCTACAAGCTTCGAAAACGTGTTGGCGAGCGCGAATCGCGCCGCCGTCGCTGTGCTTTTTTCGTACTTCAACCCGAGCATTCGAACATGTTTGATTCTGCCCAGTGCATCGCCGAATTCGACCCGGAACTGGCCGCGGCCATGGCCGACGAGGATCAGCGTCAGGAAGACCACATCGAGCTGATCGCCTCCGAGAACTACACCAGCCCGCGCGTAATGCAGGCCCAGGGCAGCCTGCTGACCAACAAGTACGCGGAAGGCTATCCCGGCAAGCGTTTCTATGGCGGCTGCGAATACGTGGATGTCGCCGAGCAGTTGGCTATCGATCGCGCCTGCAAGCTCTTTGACTGCGATTTCGCCAACGTGCAGCCGCACTCCGGCGCGCAGGCGAACGCGGCGGTCTATCTCGCCTTGGTCAAACCGGGCGACACCATTCTCGGCATGAGCCTGGATGCGGGTGGCCATCTCACCCATGGCGCGGCGCCTAATTTCTCGGGCAAGAATTACAACGCCGTGCAGTACGGGCTCGACCCGGAAACCGGCGAGCTGGACTACGACGAAATTCAGCGTCTGGCCGATGAACACAAGCCGAAGATGCTGATCGGCGGCTTTTCGGCCTACTCGCGTCGTATCGACTGGGCGCGCATGCGTCAGATCGCCGACTCGGTCGGCGCCTGGCTGCTGGTCGACATGGCCCATGTCGCGGGGCTCGTGGCGACCGGCCAATACCCCAGCCCGTTGCCGCATGCCCATGTCGTGACCACGACCACGCACAAGACGTTGCGCGGGCCGCGCGGCGGGCTGATCCTGTCGGCCGCCGGCGACGAAAAACTCTACAAGAAGCTCAACAGCGCGGTTTTTCCGGGCACGCAGGGCGGGCCGCTCATGCATGTGATCGCGGCCAAGGCCGTGGCCTTCAAGGAAGCACTGGAAAGCGATTTCGAAACCTATGCGCGCGAGATCGTGGCCAACGCCCAGGCGATGGCGCAGATCTTTATCGATCGCGGCTATCACGTGGTATCCGGCGGCACCGACAATCATCTGATGCTGGTGAGCCTAGTCAAGCAGGATATTACCGGCAAGGACGCCGAGGAATGGCTCGGCAAGGCGCATATCACCGCGAACAAGAACGCCGTGCCCAACGATCCGCGCTCGCCGTTCGTGACGTCCGGGCTGCGTATCGGCACGCCCGCGGCGACCACCCGGGGCTTCAACGAAGATGATGTGCGCCAGGTTGCGACCTGGATTTGCGACGTGCTCGACGCCCTGGCCAACGACGGCGATATCGCCAGCGAGGCCGACCGGGTGCGCAAGCAGGTCAATGAACTGTGTGCGCGTTACCCGGTATATCGCCAGGCCGCACGCGGCGCCGCCTGAGCCGGGAATAGCGAACAGGGAAGCCGTGCATGCAGTGTCCGTTCTGCGATGAGCGCGCAACGCGCGTGGTCGACTCGCGCCTGGCCGCGGAAGGCAGCCAGGTGCGTCGTCGGCGTGAATGCCCGGCCTGCGGCGCGCGTTTCACCACCTTCGAAACGGCCGAACTGGTGTTGCCGCGTATCGTCAAGAACGACGGCACGCCCGAACCGTTCGACGAGGCCAAGCTGCGTCAGGGCATTACCCGCGCACTCTACAAGCGACCTGTGGCGGCGGAGGCGATCGATACCGCGATCAGCCATATTTTGCAGCGCCTGCGTACCGACGCCGAGCGCGAGGTCGCTTCGCGCCAGCTCGGCGAATGGGTGATGGAAGAGCTGCGCGAACTCGATCAGGTCGCCTTCGTGCGTTTTGCCTCGGTCTACCGGCGTTTCGAGGATGTGCAGGCTTTTCGCGAAGAAATCGAGCGCCTGGAAGCCACGCCCGGCCGGCGTAGCGGTCAGCTATCGCTGATCGACAGTGCCGCCGGCGAGGAGTCCGGCCAGCGATGAGCACAACGCCCGTGCGACAAGCGGTGCATGCCTACTTCATGCAGCGCGCGATCGAGCTGGCGCGGCGCGGCTGGTACACCACCCGCCCGAATCCGCGTGTGGGCTGTGTGATCGTGCGCGGCGAAACCGTGATCGGCGAAGGCTGGCATGAACGTGCGGGCGAAGACCATGCCGAAAAAGCCGCACTCGCGGATGTCGAACGCCGTGGCGATAACGCCCGGGGTGCCACCGTCTATGTCACCCTCGAACCCTGCAGCCATACCGGGCGTACCGCGCCCTGTGTGGATGCGCTGATCGGCGCGGGTGCGGCTCAGGTGATCGTCGGCGCCACCGATCCGAACCCTAAGGTCAACGGGCAGGGCATAGCCCGCCTGCGCGATGCCGGTATCGAGGTGATCGCCGATGTGGTGGCCGATCGTTGCCGCGCGCTCAATCCAGGGTTCGAAAAACGCATGCGCGAAGGCAGGCCACGCGTGCGTGTAAAGCTGGCAATGAGTCTCGATGGACGTACGGCGGCGGCCGATGGCAGCAGCCAGTGGATTACCGGCGATGTCGCCCGCGACGATGTGCATCGGCTACGCGCGGAAAGCGGCGCGGTCATGGTCGGGCGCGGTACCCAGCAGGCCGACGACCCGGGACTGAATGTTCGTCTCAAGGGCGAATGGCCACAGCCGCTGGCGGTGGTGCTCGATACCCATCTGGCGATGTCGGCCAGCGCCCGGCTGTTCGAAACGGCGGCCGGGGTGCTCGTCTATACCGCCAGCGGCGATCGCGCGCGCATCGATGCGCTGGAACAGGCCGGGGCGCAGGTGGTATCCATCGATACCCACGACGATCGTGTCGATCTGGACGCGGTCCTGGCCAATCTCGGTCAACGCGAGATCAACGACGTGCTGGTCGAATCCGGGCCCCAGCTGGCCGGTGCGCTGGCCGAGGCCGGGTTGGTGGACGAATATGTAATCTATATGGCGCCCAAGCTGTTGGGCGATGGCGGGCGCGGCCTGCTGCACATGCCCCGGATCGGCTCGATCGCCGATGCGCGTCAGCTGGCCATCGATACCGTCGAACCGGTCGGCGCGGACTGGCGTATTACCGCGCGCCCGGCCGCCATGCAAAAGGACTGACCATGTTTACCGGCATCATCAAGGGTTTCGGCCGTGTCGCAGCACTGGAAGCGCGCGGTGGCGATACGCGTATCGTCATCGACGCCGGCGATACCGATCTCGGCACGGTTGCGATCGGCGACAGTATTGCCGTATCCGGCGTGTGCCTGACCGCGGTCGAGCTGGACGGAAGCACCTTCGCTGCCGACGTCTCGCAGGAAACCTTGTCGCTGACCACGCTCGGCGCGCTGGACGTGGGTAGCGCGGTCAACCTGGAAGGCGCGCTGCGCGCGGGCGAGCCGCTGGGCGGGCATCTGGTGTCCGGTCATGTGGATGGCTTCGGCGTGCTCGAAGCGCGGGAGCAGGATGCCCGCTCCTGGCGACTGACGTTTTCGGTGCCGTCGCATCTCGCACGCTTTTTTGCCCCCAAAGGCTCGGTGTGCGTGGACGGCATCAGCCTGACCGTCAACGAGGTCGAAGGCGATCGTTTCGGCGTCAATATCGTGCCGCATACGATGTCGCATACCACGCTCGGCGAGCGTGCCGTGGGCGATCGTGTGAATCTGGAAATCGATGTCATCGCGCGCTATCTGGCGCGACTGATCGCGACCGACTGAATCCCTGTCCCGCGGTGGTAGACTGCGCCGCGGCATGCGTATGCATGCCCGCTTCGGCGTTCGTATCCCCTGTTTTCAAAGGAATCCGCTATGGCCATCAGCCCGATCGAAGAGGTCGTGGACGACATGCGCAACGGGCGCATGGTGATCATGCTCGACGACGCCAATCGCGAGAATGAAGGCGACCTGATCATGGCCGCCGAATGCGTACGTCCCGAAGACATCAACTTCATGGCGCGCTACGGTCGTGGACTGATCTGTCTGACGCTTACCCGCGAGCGTTGTCGCCAGCTGCATCTGCCGTTGATGGTCGCAGCCAGCGACGAGGCCCAGTCGACCAATTTCACGTTATCGATCGAAGCCGCCGAGGGCGTGACCACCGGTATTTCCGCCCACGACCGCGCCCAGACGGTGCGTGCGGCAGTTAAGCGCGACGCGCAGCCGTCGGATCTGGTCCAGCCAGGGCATATCTTTCCGTTGATGTCGCAGCCGGGCGGCACGCTCGCGCGCGCCGGTCATACCGAAGCCGGCTGCGATCTCGCCCGGCTGGCCGGCCTGGAGCCGGCATCGGTGATCGTCGAGATTCTCAACGAAGACGGCACCATGGCGCGCCTGCCGGATCTCGAGCAGTTTGCTGCCGAGCACGATATCAAGCTGGGCACGATTGCCGATCTGATCCGGTATCGCATCGAGAACGAACGCACCGTGGTACGGGTGACCGAGTCCAAGGTCGAGACCGAATTCGGCCCGTTCACGCTGTATTCCTTCGAAGACGAAGTCGACAAGGTGCTGCATTTCGCGATGGTGCGCGGCGAAATCGATGCTGAGACGCCGACGCTGGTGCGGGTGCATGTACGCAATACGCTCGCCGACATGCTGGGCGTGCGCCACGGCGATTTCGGCTGGCCGCTGCGCGACACGCTCGCGCGCGTGGCCGAAGAGGGCTGTGGCGTGGTCGTGATCCTGCGCAAGCCGGAAACCGCGCGTGAGCTGATTGAGCGTATTCGCATCGTCGAAGGCAACGCACCATCGCAGGCGCCGGACGGTGCGGGCGACGAAAGCCGTATCCTGCGGACCTACGGCGTGGGCGCCCAGATTCTTACCGATCTGGGCGTGCGTCGGATGCGCGTACTATCGGCACCGATGCGCCTGCAGGGGATTTCCGGCTTCGGCCTCGAAGTCGTCGAATACGTTCAGGGTAAGCACGACACGCAATAAATCGCGGGCGTCGTGCGATAATATCGATCGGAATCAAAAGGGCGGCCATCATGCGCAGCATTCAAGGAGAATTCGACGGCGACGGTTTGCGTATCGCCATCGTGTGTACTCGCTGGAACGACGATATCGTCGATCGACTGGTCGACGGCGCGCTCGACGTCCTCAACGACTGCGGCGTGGACGACAGCGATATCACCCTCGTGCGCGTGCCCGGCGCGTTCGAATTGCCGCTGGCGGTCGACCGGCTCGCCGACGGCGAGGATTACGACGGCATTATCGCCCTCGGGGCAGTGATTCGCGGCGAAACCCCGCATTTCGATTTCGTTGCGGGCGAGTGTGCCAAGGGTCTGTCGGCGACCGCGCTCGAATACGGTGTGCCGGTGGGTTTTGGCGTGATCACCGCCGACAATGCCGAACAGGCCGATGCGCGCGCCCAGCCCGACGAAGATCACAACAAGGGCGCAGAGGCGGCCAGCGCGGTGGTCGAAATGGCATCACTGCTGCGCATGATCGGCGAATAGCGCGAAAAGAGCACCGACGTGATCATCAACGACGACCAGGTTCAATACGAATCCCAGGAAACCGACGGCCCGGATCAGGACGAGCTGCCGACGCCCGCGCGCGTGCCCGGCGGCGCACGCATTCGCGCGCGCATGGCGGCGGTGCAGGCGATCTACCAATGGCGCATGAGCGGTACCGATCTCGGCGATCTGATCCTGCAATTCGCCCAGGCGGGGCGGCTGCGCGAACTCGATCGCGAGTATTTCGAAACACTGCTGCGCGGTGTGGTCTACGACGTCAGTGCGCTGGAAGCGGCCTTCGACCCGTATCTGAGCCGGCCGGCGGTGCAGCTGGACCCGGTGGAATACGCGATTCTGCTGCTGGCCACCTTCGAATTGCGCGATCGTGTCGAGATTCCGTTTGCGGCTATCATCAACGAGGCCACGAACCTCGCCAAGACCTTTGGCGCGACCGATGGGCATCGCTTCATCAACGGCGTGCTGGATGCGACCGCGCGCTCGCTGCGAGCCAGCGAGATCCAGGCGCGCAAGTAACGCCTTCATGCGCGAATTCGCGCTTGTCGACCGGCTGGCGCAGCGCCTGAACCCGCACCGGGCTGATACGCGGCTGGGCATCGGCGATGACGCCGCTCTGATCGCGCCACCGCCAGGCCAGGAACTGGCCATCACTACCGACACGCTCATTGCCGGGCGCCATTTTCCAAACGATACGACCGCGTTCGATATCGGCTACAAGGCGCTTGCGGTCAACTTGTCGGATCTCGCGGCGATGGGTGCAGCGCCCGCATGGGTAACGATCGCGCTCGCCGCGCCCGAACTCGATGCCGACTGGTGCGATGCATTGCTTGACGGCGCACTGGCTGCTATTGGCGGTGCTTCGGTGGACATCATCGGCGGGGACACCACCCGCGGTGAACTCGCGCTTACGATTACCGCGATCGGCTGCGTGCCACCATCGGCGGCGCTGCGCCGCAGCGGTGCGCGTGTGGGGGATTTGATCGCGGTCACCGGTACGCTCGGCGATGCGGCCTATGGTCTGCAGTGCTGGGACGCGCGTGCCAGCGCGAGCCAGGATCAGCAGGCATGTATCGCGCGTCTGACCCGCCCGAGCTGGCGCACGGGGTGGGCGTTGCGTGGCCTGGCCAGCGCGGCGATCGATGTCTCCGACGGGCTGGCGGCCGATCTCGGCCATATCCTGAACGCGAGCGGTGTCGGCGCCTGCGTGAATATCGACGCATTGCCGGCCTCGTCGGCGCTGGCGCGTGCATGCGATCGCGATCACCAGCGCCGGCTGCAATTCGCCGGTGGCGACGACTACGAGCTATGCATCACGCTCGCCGACAGTGCGCTCGACAGCGCCCGCGCCGCGCTCGATTGTCCGTTGACGGTAATTGGCCGCGTCGAGGCTGAAGCCGGGCTGCGCGTCGTCGATGGCGAGGGACGTCCGTGGGACGTCGAAGATACCCGCGGCTGGGACCATTTTGCTTAGTTTCCCTGGGCTTGACGCCTGACTTAGTAGTCGAAGTGCGCAGCGCAGAGCCGCCGCTTTCGGGCGCGCTCAATAGCGGCCGCAGGCGGGCTGAAAACCCAGTGTACAGGCGCGATCGAAATAGCCGCTGGCCTGGTCGGACTCGCCCAGTCCGCTGCGGCTCTCGCCGAGCAGAAACAGCGCTCTTGGATTGTCGGGCTGGTTTGCGAGCAAGGGCTCAAGCGCGTTGATCGCGCGCTGGTAGCGCCCGTCGTCGACATAAAGACGGGCCAGGGCTTCCTGTATCGCAGCGGACTCGGGGGCCAGGGCATGGGCCTGGCGGTAGTCGAGTTCGGCCTGATCACGCTGGCCGCGCGCGGCCAGGGCCAGGCCGCGGCGATAGTAGGCCTGGGCGGCTTTGGGTCGCAGCGCGATGGCCGCGCTGAACTCGTCGATGGCGTCATCGAAACGGGCTTCGGAAAATGCCGTCCGCCCGCGTTTGATCGCCGCGTCGGCTGCATAGCGCTGATAGCCATTCGCGCCGTTGGCCACCAGCAGGTCGGCGATAGCCGGCTCGTCGTGATTCAGCGCGTAGGCCAGTGGTGCAACGCCCGCGGCAGCCGCCTCGGGGTCGGCACCGCGGGCCAGCAACAGGCGGACGGCATCGCTATGGCCACCGACCACGGCCTGGAACAGGGCGGTGCGCCCGTGATCGTTACGGGCTTCAATATCCGCGCCCAGATCGAGCAGATAGCCGATCATGGGTTGATGACCGGAACGTGCGGCCATGATCAGCGGCGTATTGTGCTCGTGATCCGTGCGCCGGGGGTCGGCGCCGGCGGCCACCAGGATATGCGCAATTTCCGTGTTGCCCTGTTCCGGTTGCCAGGCGGATACCCAGAGTGGTGTTTGTTCCCATTTGTTGGCGGCATCGGCGTTCGCGCCCGCGGCGATCAGGGCGCGGGCAATAGCCGGGTGATAGGCCTCGGCGGCCCAATGCAGGGCGGTAAAGCCATTGCGTCCGTCGCGCGCTTCCAGCTCGGCGTGGTGCCGGATAAGCGTACGCACGGCGGCGAGGCTGCCATATTCGGCGGCGATATTCAGTGGGGTCTGGCCGCGCGGGGTGCGCAGGTTCGCCGACAGCCCGTTGTCGAGTGCCGCGTTAATGGCGCTGACATCATCGCGGGCCGCGGCATAATGCAGGCACTGCCAACCTGCGTGTTGTTCGCGCACCGCATCCACCGCGCGCGTGGCGAGACAGCCGATATCGCGATAGGGGTCGAGCGCGAGCGCGGCAAGCACGCCGGCTACGCCAATCACCACGATCGCGATTACCGTTTTCATAAGTCTATAGTAGGAGCCTGCAGCGGATAAACCAAACAGGCCCGGCCGGCCGTTGAATACGCGTGGTTTGGCGACACAGACGTCCTGGCACGCCGAGAACGAGGCGGATTTCCAGTCGCGAAGTGGCGACGTTCGCGCCATTTTTGGTCTTCGGGCGGCCAGCCCCGATGGTGTTCTCCCACCCCGCGCGCCGATCGCGCCTTGCCCATCGTGAAATCGGCGATCGCGGCGCGACGGTCGCCGTTGATATACGGCATGACTTGCGCGAGTCGGTAGACTGTGGCGCTTGCCTCGTGTCCCAACAGCGACGTTTTCGCCCCATGATCGAACTGCACGACAGCCTCAGCGGCCAGCGCCAGCCTCTCGAAACCCTCGAGCCGGGTCATGTACGACTTTATGTTTGCGGCGTAACGGCCTATGACTACTGCCATCTTGGCCACGCGCGGGTAATGATCGTGTTCGATATGTTCGTGCGCTATCTGCGCGCGATGGGGTGGCGGGTGACTTACGTGCGCAATGTCACCGATATCGACGACAAGATCATCAACCGCGCAAATGAAACCGGGGATACGCCCGATGCGATCGCCGCACGCTTCACCCAGGCCATGCGCGAAGACGAAGCCGCGCTGGGGCTGACCGCGCCCACCGCGGAGCCCACCGCGACCGGCCACGTTGCCCAGATCATCGCCATGATCGAGCGCCTGATCGAAAACGGCGCGGCCTATGCCAGCGATAACGGCGATGTGTATTACGACGTGAGCACGTTCGAAAACTATGGCGCGCTGTCGGGCCGGCGCATGGCCGACCTGCGTGCCGGTGCGCGGATCGCAGTCAACGAAGCCAAGACCGATCCGCTGGATTTCGTGCTCTGGAAAGCAGCCAAACCCGACGAGCCGAGCTGGGATTCGCCCTGGGGCCAGGGCCGGCCCGGCTGGCATATCGAATGCTCGGCGATGTCCACGCATTGCCTGGGGGCGAGTTTCGATATCCACGGCGGCGGCCTGGATCTTCAGTTCCCGCACCATGAAAACGAGATTGCCCAGAGCGAGGCGGCGACCGGCCAGCGCTATGTCACCACCTGGATGCATAACGGCTTCGTGACCGTCGACGACGAAAAGATGTCGAAATCGCTCGGCAACTTCCTGACCATTCGCGATGTGCTCGCCCGGTACGACGCCGAAACCGTGCGCTATTTCGTGCTGGCCACGCATTATCGGAGTCCGCTGGCCTATAACGCCGATGCCATGGACGCTGCCACCAGTGCGTTGTCGCGGCTTTATACCGCCTTGCGCGATGTGGCGCCGGTGGACGGGGCAAACGCGGCCGCCGATGCGTTCGAAACACGTTTCACCGACGCGATGGCCGATGATCTGAATACGCCGGCGGCGATTGCGGTGTTGTTCGAAATGGCGCGTGAGTGCCAGCGCCTGAAAGGCGAAGACGCGCAGGCTGCCGGTGCGATCAGCGCGCGGTTGGCCGGGTTGGCCTCCCGTATTGGCCTGCTCGAACAATTACCCCAGGCGTTCCTGCAGGGCCAGGCCGGCGACGACGGGTTGAGCGCGGATACGATCGAGGCCATGCTCGCGCAACGTCGCCAGGCCCGCGCGGATAAGGATTTTGCGCGTGCCGATGAAATCCGCGATGAACTCACCGGTCAGGGCATTGTGCTCGAAGACGGCCCCCAGGGAACACTCTGGCGCCGCGGTTGAACCCGCGCGTTAACCCTCGGCCGTAGCCTGCTCACGCAGCTCGGCCGCGCGCAGGGTGTTGCTCATGAGCATGGCGACGGTCATGGGGCCGACGCCGCCGGGTACGGGCGTAATCCATGCCGCGCGCTCGGCGGCGGCTTCGAATTCGACATCGCCCACGAGCTTGCCGGAATCCAGGCGGTTCATGCCCACATCGATCACGGTTGCGCCTTCGCGGATCCATTCGCCCTTGATCAGGCCCGGCTTGCCCACGCCGACCACCAGAATCTCGGCTTGACCGACTTCGTATTCGAGATCACGGGTAAAACGATGGCAGACAGTGGTGGTCGCCCCCTTGAGCAGGAATTCGAGCGCCATCGGTCGGCCTACGATATTGGACGCGCCCACGACCACGGCCTGGCGGCCGCGAAAGGGCTCCTCGACGGATTCCAGTAGCCGTACGATACCCAGCGGTGTGCAGGCACGCAGTTGCGGCACGCGCTGGGCGAGCCGGCCGACGTTGTAGGGGTGAAAGCCGTCAACATCCTTGTCCGGCCGTACCCGCTCGATGACCTTGGTCGCATCGATATGCGCCGGCAACGGCAGCTGCACGAGCACGCCGTCGATCGTATCGTCGTCATTGAAGCGGTCGATCAGCTTGAGCAGCTCGGCCTGCGAGATGTCGGCGTCGGGATAGACGGCCTGCGAAACAAGTCCCGCCTGCTGGCAGGCTTCGATCTTCTTGCCGACATAAATCTTCGAGGCGGGATCGCTGCCGACCAGAATGACGGCGAGCCCGGGGGCGCGCTGTCCGCGCGCAAGGCGTTGTTGCACCGCATCGCGTACGGCATGACGAAAATCCTGGGCGATCTGCTTGCCGTCGATAAGGCGGGCGGCCATGGGCATCAAGGCGGTTGGGAAAAGTGCGCGGATTTTCGCACGCTCCGCGAAGGGCCACAATTTGGCTGGGCGAATCCAGCCATCTGCAGGCGATGCTCGCATGCCGGGCGGCGACCAGATAGAATTCGCCGCGCCGGCCGCAAGCGCATCGCATTTGCAACGCCGAGAAACGAACGTTTCGAGGCGGGGGTACTTGGCGAAGCGCAAGCTGAGCTCAGTAACAGACTGCTCGCAGAGCAGGTGCGAAAATGCGGTATTGTGTCGGCCGCTTTTGCGAAAGCTTGGAAAGACAATCGGGGTATGGCGCAGTCTGGTAGCGCACCTGCTTTGGGGTTGGTCGTATACGACCAACGCCGAGGAACGCATGTTTCGAGGCCGGGTTACTTAGCGAAGCGCAAGCTGAGCTTAGTAACAGACTGCTCGCAGAGCAGGTGCGAAAATGCGGTATTGTGTCGGCCGCTTTTGTGAAAGCTTGGAAAGACAATCGGGGTATGGCGCAGTCTGGTAGCGCACCTGCTTTGGGAGCAGGTGGTCGCAGGTTCAAATCCTGCTGCCCCGACCATTCCTAATCCACCGCTTGCAAACGGTCACTTTTTTGCGCCCGTAGCTCAGGGGATAGAGCAACGGCCTTCTAAGCCGTCGGTCGCTGGTTCGAATCCAGCCGGGCGCGCCATTGGTATAGGCCGCCGCAGCGCGGCCTATACCAATGGCCTATTCGACTCGCCATTCGAACCAGCGACAAATAAACAAGCATGGTTCGACGGATGCGCGCAGCGCATCCGAACAGGGCGGCGCCAGCCGCACTGGCCCGAAGGGTGAGCCGGCTTCAGCCGGCGAATAATCCAGCCGGGCGCGCCATTGGTATAGGCCGCCGCAGCGCGGCCTATACCAATGGCCTATTCGACTCGTCATTCGAACCAGCGACAAATGGACAAGCATGGTTCGACGGGTGCGCGCAGCGTAGCCGGCGAATAACTGGGTTCCAGATCCGTAACGCCTCGGCGCCGGGTCGGGAAAAACGGCCGGTTGGGTAACAAATGCGTTGATTGGCGATGCAGGGGTAGCATCGCGGCCCGAACATGACTAGAATACGCCGCCTGCGCCGAGCAGGCTTCGCTTTGGCGGGGTGTGGCGCAGGTTGCTTTCGATGGTGGGCGTAGCTCAGTTGGTAGAGCCCCGGATTGTGATTCCGGTCGTCGTGGGTTCGAGTCCCATCGTCCACCCCATTCCTGTCATGGCAGGTTGGCGAAGGCAGTATCGACGCTTATCATGGCGTCGCGCGATCGCCTGATCGCGAAAGGATGCCGGCAGCGCCGGGTCACGGATGGGCCGTTAGCTCAACGGTAGAGCAGTTGACTCTTAATCAATTGGTTGAAAGTTCGAATCTTTCACGGCCCACCAATTTTTCCTGACGGCTTCGCCGTGCTTTCCGCACTGTCTTGCGCCGCATGGCTCGAGCCGCTTACCCGATATCGTCTTCGCGTACATATCGAGCGCCGATGGCTGTTGAATGCCGGCCCAGCGCACCCATTTCCATGGCTGTACATCCGAAAGGACAAGAGCTGCGTCCATGGAAACACTCGATCTGAACGGCAACGGCGTTGTCGCATCGCGCATTGGTCTGGGCACCTGGGCTATTGGTGGCTGGATGTGGGGCGGCACCGATGAAGCCGAATCCATCCGCACCATCCAGAGCGCGCCCGACCACGGCATTACGCTTATCGATACCGCGCCGGTGTACGGTTTTGGCCGTTCCGAGGAGATTGTCGGCAAGGCGGTCAAACAGGGCGGCCTGCGCGACAAGGTGACGCTGGCCACCAAATGCGCGCTCGAATGGGATGCCAAAGAGCGGGTGGCGCGCAACGCCACCAAGAATCGCATCCTCAAGGAGGCCGACGATTCGCTGCGTCGTCTG
This sequence comes from Salinisphaera sp. S4-8, assembly GCF_040361235.1. NCBI lineage: Bacteria > Pseudomonadati > Pseudomonadota > Gammaproteobacteria > Salinisphaerales > Salinisphaeraceae > Salinisphaera > Salinisphaera sp. S4-8. The sequence goes on from NZ_APNF01000006.1 coordinate 109,599, forward strand.
GATACCGACTATATCGATCTGCTGCAGATTCACTGGCCGGATCCGAACGTCGATATGTATGAAACGGCGAGCGCGATGGCCACCCTGCGCGAGCAGGGCAAGATTCGGGCCGTGGGTGTGTCCAACTTTACCCCCGAGCAGCTGGACGCGTTCAGCGAAGTGACCACGATCGACGTGGTACAGAATCCCTACAACCTGTTCGAACGCCAGATCGACGAAGACGTTCTGCCGTGGGCGCGTGAGCACGACACGCGTCTGCTTGCCTACGGCGCGCTCTGCCGGGGTCTGCTGTCCGGTCGCATGCATGCCGACCGCGAATTCCCCGGCGACGATCTTCGCAACAACGATCCCAAGTTCCAGCAGCCGCGCTTCGACCAGTATCTGGCGGCGGTCAACGAGCTGGAGCAGTTCGCCCAGGATAACTATGGCAAGCAGGTGCTTGATCTGGCTATTCGCTGGGTGCTTGATCAGTATCCGAACAGCGTCGCACTCTGGGGCGCTCGCAAGCCCGAGCAGCTCGAGGCGGTCGATAACGTCTGGGGCTGGCAGCTGGATGAGGCGGCCCGGCAGCAGATCAAGGAGATCGTTGATCGGAACGTGGTCGACCCGGTGGGCCCCGAATTCATGGCGCCGCCGGCACGCGAGAAATAACGGATACGCGCGGTTTCACGAGCGGGCTGGCCAGCCTTGATATACTCGTGGGTCAATATTCGCAGCAGCGCCCGCAATCCGGCGGCGCTGTACATACCAGACGATTGGATAGAGGTAGTTAATGGACGTTTCTGTTGAGAATCCCGGTGGGCTGGCCCGTCGCCTCAAGGTTCAGATCCCGGCCGAGCGGGTCAGCGAAGCGGTCGACGCCAAGGTCAAGCGCGTCGGTCAGCACGCCAAGATTCCGGGTTTTCGACCGGGCAAGGTGCCGCTGAAGGTGCTGTATCAGCGCTACGGCGCCCAGGCGCGCCAGGAAGCCGCCGGTGAACTGATCCAGAGCGTCTATCCGGAAGCGATTGAAAAAGCCGAGCTCAAGCCGGCCGGCCAGCCGCAGATCGAGCTCGGCGAAGTCAACGAAGACGGCCCGCTCGAGTTCACCGCCAGTTTCGATGTGTATCCGGAAATCGAACTCACCGGTCTCGACGGCCTGACCGTGGAAAAGCCGGTGGTCGAAGTCACCGATGCCGATATCGACAAGACCATCGATCGCATTCGCGAACAGAACAAGACCTACGAAGCGGTCGATCGCGAGTCGCAGGACGGCGACCAGGTGGTCGTCGATTATGTCGGTCGTATCGACGGCGAAGCCTTTGAAGGCGGCACCGGCAACGATATCGAAGTCAATATCGGCGAGCAGCAGTTCCTGCCCGATCTGGAGCGCGCGCTGGTGGGCCGCAAGGCCGACGAGCAGTTCGACGTGGATGTGTCCTTCCCCGAGGACTACGGCGCCAAGGATCTGGCCGGCAAGACGGCGACTTTCGATGTCACCGTCAAGGCCGTCAAGGAAGCCAAGCTGCCCGAGATCGACGACGAATTCCTCAAGCAGATGGGTATCGAGGAAGGCGGCGTCGATGCGCTCAAGGACAAGGTGCGCGAATCGCTGGAGCAGGAAGCCAAGCACGCGGTCGATACCAGTGTGAAGACCCAGGTCATGGACGGCGTACATGCCGCCAACCCGATCGAAGTGCCCGAGTCGATGGTGGCCCAGGAAATCGATCGCATGCGCAAGGAAGCCTTGCAGCGCATGCCGCGCGAAATGCAGGGTGACGAAGAACAGGCCAAGAAGCTGCTGCCCGACGAAGTACTGCGTGAAAACGCCGAACGTCGCGTGGCCCTGGGTCTGCTGATCGCCGAGATCATCTCCGAAAAAGAGATCGAGCTCGATCAGGAGCGCGTCTCCCAGAAGATGGAAGAGGTCGCGGCCGGCTACGGCGATCAGGCCGAACAGGTCAAGGCCTATTACCAGCAGAACCCGCAGCTCATGCAGGGCCTGCAGGCGATGGTCATGGAAGAGCAGGTGGTCGATACGCTGCTCGAAGGCGCGACTGTGACTGAAAAAGAGACCGAGCTCGACGAACTACTCAACGCCCAGCGTCAGAACGGCTGATCGAGGCCGGGCCTCGACAACCCTGACCTGGCAAGGAAAGCCAAAGTCTATGTCAGAACATAACGACAACATGCAGCCCCAGAATCTGGGGCTGATTCCGATGGTCATCGAACAGACCGCCCGCGGCGAGCGCTCGTTCGATATCTACTCGCGTTTGCTCAAGGAGCGCGTGATTTTCTGCGTGGGCCCGGTCGACGACCATATGGCCAACCTCATCGTCGCCCAGCTGCTGTTCCTGGAGTCCGACAACCCGGACAAGGATATTCAGCTGTATATCAACTCGCCGGGCGGCGTGATTACGGCCGGGATGTCGATTTACGACACCATGCAGTTCATCAAGCCTGACGTGGCCACGATGTGCCTGGGCCAGGCAGCCAGCATGGGCGCGGTATTGCTCGCCGGTGGGGCGCAGGGCAAACGCTATGCGTTGCCGAATTCGCGGGTGATGATCCACCAGCCGCTGGGCGGCTTTCAGGGTCAGGCCACGGATATCGAAATCCATGCCCGCGAGATCCTGCATGCGCGCGAGCGGCTCAATGAGGTGCTCGCTCACCATACCGGTCAGCCGCTGGACAAGATCAAGCAGGACACCGAGCGCGATTTCTTCATGAGTGCGAAGGACGCCACGGAATACGGTGTGATCGACGATGTGCTGAGTTCGCGTGCAGCACTTTCGGCCCAGGCTGCCGATAAGAACAAGTAAGCGCTTGCACGCCCGCGGATGTAAATTCCGTGACAAGCGTTTACCCGGTGTGCCATACAGGGCGTATGGCAGGCCCAGACTGAAGAGGTCCTAAGAACATGGCGGAAGACTCCAACAGCAACGGCGGCTCGAATTCCAACTCCGGGCGTACCCTCTATTGCTCGTTCTGTGGCAAGAGCGAGCACGAGGTCCGCAAGCTGATCGCCGGTCCGTCGGTATTCATCTGCGACGAGTGCGTGGATCTGTGCAACGACATCATGCGTGAGGAACTCGCGAGCAAGCCGGCCAAGAAAGGCCTGCCCAGCCCGCAGGAAATCAAGCGCGTGCTCGACGATTACGTGATTGGCCAGGAGTCGGCCAAGAAGATTCTGGCCGTAGCGGTGTACAACCACTACAAGCGCCTGAATGCCGAAACCGGCGAGGGCGAAGTCGAACTGCAGAAGTCCAACATTCTGATGATTGGCCCGACCGGCTGCGGCAAGACGCTGCTGGCCGAAACGCTCGCGCGTCTGCTGGATGTACCGTTCGCAATCGCCGATGCCACCACGCTTACCGAAGCCGGCTATGTCGGCGAGGACGTGGAAAACATCATTCAGAAGCTCCTGCAGAAATGCGATTACGATGTCGACAAGGCTCAGCGCGGCATTGTTTATATCGACGAAATCGACAAGATTTCGCGTAAGTCGGAAAACCCCTCGATCACGCGTGATGTCTCGGGTGAGGGCGTACAGCAGGCGCTGCTCAAGCTCATCGAGGGCACCACGGCTTCGGTGCCGCCGCAGGGCGGGCGCAAACACCCGCAGCAGGAATTCCTGCAGGTCGACACAAGCGGCATTCTGTTCATCGTCGGCGGCGCGTTTGCCGGGCTGGACAAGACGATTCAGACGCGCGAAGGCCGTTCCGGGATCGGTTTCTCGGCCGAGGTCAAGGGCCAGGACGACCAGCGCTCGCTGGGAGCGATGCTGGCCACCGTCGAACCCGAGGATCTGGTCAAGTACGGCCTGATTCCGGAATTCGTCGGCCGTCTGCCGGTGATCGCCACGCTCGAAGAGCTGGATGAAACGGCGTTGATCTCGATTCTGCGTGAGCCCAAGAACGCGTTGACCAAGCAGTATGCGAAGCTCTTCGAGATGGAAGACTGCGAGCTGGAACTGCGCGAAGACGCACTGCGGGCGATCGCCCACCGCGCCATGGAGCGCAAGACCGGCGCGCGTGGTCTGCGTACGATTCTCGAGTCGATTCTGCTCGATGTCATGTACGAGCTGCCGGCCATGGAGAATGTTTCCAAGGTCGTGGTCGACGAGGCGGTGGTGAAGGGCGATGCCCAGCCGTATATCGTCTATGAAAACGCCGACGCGACGCGCGCTGGCGCCTGAAGCTGCGAGCACGGCGTGCAATGCGCCGTCGGCGGCTGTGCGGTTGGTCGCCGTGCCGATTGAAAACGGTACGGTCAGCCGCATTCTTAATAGTTAAATACACAGTGGCCGGCATCATGCCGGCCGCTTTTTAAGCGAGGGTCCAATGACGGACAACACCCTGGTACCTGTTCTGCCGCTACGGGACGTCGTCGTCTTTCCTCATATGGCGATTCCGCTGTTTGTCGGGCGCGAGAAGTCGATCACCGCGCTCGAAGCAGCGATGGCCGAAGACAAGAAAATCCTGCTGGTCGCCCAGCGCTCGGCGGATATCGACGATCCGGGCGCCGACGATATTTACGAAGTCGGCACACTTGCGTCCATCCTGCAGCTGCTCAAACTGCCCGACGGCACGGTCAAGGTGCTCGTCGAAGGCGCGGATCGCGCCCGTCTGCACGATCTGCATGAAGCCGATGGCAGCCTCATGGCCAGCTGGGACGTCATCGACGACGATGCCGACGACAGCGCCGAAGCCGATGCGCTCATGCGCTCGGCGATTTCTACGTTCGAATCCTATGTGAAGCTCAACAAGAAGGTGCCGGCCGAGTTGCTGCCCTCGCTGTCGAGCATGGACTCGATCGGGCGGCTGGCCGATACCATCGCCGCGCATCTCAACCTCAAACTCGAGGAGCGCCAGGACGTGCTCGAAATCGCGGACGCCCAGGCGCGTCTCGAGCACATCGTGGCCAAGACCGATGCCGAGATCGAGGTCCTGCAGATCGAAAAGAAGATCCGCGGCCGCGTGAAGCAGCAGATGGAGCGCAGCCAGCGCGAGTACTATCTCAACGAGCAGATGAAGGCCATCCAGAAGGAACTGGGTGAAATCGACGACGCGCCGAACGATCTCGACGAACTCGAAGAGAAGATCGAGAAGGTCGGCATGCCCAAGGAGGTCAAGAAAAAGGCCACCACCGAGTTCAACAAACTCAAGAGCATGTCGCCGATGTCGGCCGAGGCCACGGTCGTGCGCAACTATCTCGACTGGCTCGTCGATGTGCCGTGGAAGAAGCGCTCCAAGACCAAGATCGACCTCAAGACCGCGCAGGAAACGCTCGACGCGGACCACTACGGTCTGGAGCGCGTCAAGGAGCGCATCATCGAAAACCTCGCGGTGCAGAGCCGCGTAAAGAAGATCAAGGGCCCGATTCTGTGCCTGGTCGGCCCGCCGGGCGTGGGCAAGACCTCGCTGGGCCGTTCGATCGCCAAGGCGACGAATCGCGAATTCGTGCGCATGAGTCTGGGCGGGGTACGCGACGAGGCCGAGATCCGCGGTCATCGGCGCACCTATATCGGCTCGCTGCCGGGCAAGATCATCCAGAACATGGCCAAGGTCGGCGTGCGCAACCCGCTGTTTCTGCTCGACGAAGTCGACAAGATGGCCCAGGACTTCCGCGGCGACCCGGCTTCGGCTTTGCTGGAAGTGCTCGACCCGGAACAGAACAACACCTTTGGCGACCACTATCTCGAGGTCGACTACGACCTGTCGCAGGTGATGTTCGTGTGTACCGCGAATACGCTCAATATCCCGCCGGCCTTGCTCGATCGTATGGAGGTCATTCGTCTTTCGGGCTATACCGAGGATGAAAAGGTCAATATCGCCGAGCGCTATCTGGTGCCCAAGGCGATGAAGGAAAATGGCCTCGAGGACGAGGAACTGACCATTTCCGACAACGCGCTGACCGACGTCATTCGTCGCTATACGCGTGAAGCCGGCGTGCGTAATCTCGAACGCGATATCAGCAAGATCTGTCGCAAGGTCGTCAAGGAACTCATCAGCCACGAAAAAGACGGCTCGGTGCAGGTATCCAAGCGCAACCTCGACAAGTATCTGGGCGTGCCCAAGTTCCGTTACGGCCGCGCGGAGGAAAACGACCGCGTGGGCCAGGTGACCGGTCTTGCCTGGACCGAAGTCGGTGGCGAACTGCTGTCCATCGAGTCGGCCGCCGTGCCCGGCAAGGGCAAGCCGCTGCATACCGGCTCGCTGGGTGACGTGATGCAGGAATCCATCCAGGCCGCGCTGACCGTGATTCGTTCGCGCGCAGCGGCGCTGGGGATCGAGCGCGACTTCATGCAGAAATCGGATCTGCATGTGCACGTACCCGAAGGCGCAACCCCCAAGGATGGGCCGAGCGCGGGCATCGGCATGTGTACATCGATGATCTCTGCGCTCACACAGATCCCGGTACGCGCGGACGTGGCGATGACCGGCGAAATCACGCTCAGAGGCGATGTGCTGCCCATTGGCGGGCTCAAGGAGAAACTCCTGGCCGCGCATCGCGGTGGTATCAAGATCGTCGTCATCCCGCACGAAAACACCAAGGATCTCGCGGAGATACCGGCCAACATCAAGAACCGGCTCGATATTCGCCCGGTGCGCAAGATCGACGAAGTCCTCGAGATCGCGCTCACTCGCAAGCCGCAGCCGCTGGCCGACGACGGTACGGCACCCGACAATCCGGGCAAGAGTGATCCGGCGGGTCTGCGGGCCCATTAGTCGCCTGTGGGCAACAGATCGCAACGAGGTGTAACCCTTTGTTGACGGTACAAAGAGCCGCTTGGTATAACAGCGGCTTATTGTTCGCGGCCGGGCGTTTGAAAGCGCCTTCGCGAACGCGCATGGTCGGCGATGCGTTCGCCATCGGGCGTATTTGCGGGGCGTCGGTTTAGCCGGCGCCTTATCGAATTCTCGTTTCATTCCTCAGGGGATATTTGCTATGAACAAAACCGAACTAGTCGACGCGGTGGCTGATGATGCCGATCTGTCCAAGGCCGACGCTTCCCGCGCCGTGGACGCCATGATCGACGCCGTGACCGACGCCCTGAAGAAAGGCGATAAAGTGTCGCTGGTCGGCTTTGGCGTGTTCTCCGTGCGCGAGCGCGCCGCCCGCCAGGGTCGCAACCCGAAGACCGGTCAGTCGATCACGATTCCCGCCGGCAAAACTCCTGGTTTCAAGGCTGGTAAAGCGTTGAAAGACGCTGTAAACTAGCGCGCCTTCGCTGGGTGAACGGTTACACCGAACACGCCGGAGAGGGTGCTTAGCTCAGTTGGTAGAGCGTCGCCTTTACACGGCGAATGTCGGCGGTTCGAATCCGTCAGCACCCACCAAGTGAAAGTTTCGGAGCGGTAGTTCAGCTGGTTAGAATGCCGGCCTGTCACGCCGGAGGTCGCGGGTTCGAGTCCCGTCCGCTCCGCCAGTCTCAATCGATGGTGACATCGGTTAGGGCAAATCAAAGGCCCTCGCCTTGAGGGTCTTTTTTTGTTCCCGGCCGTATCGGGCATTGCATCGAATACAGAATGTATTCGTTCACAACGTTCGAACGGTCTTGTATACGGAGCGGTAGTTCAGCTGGTTAGAATGCCGGCCTGTCACGCCGGAGGTCGCGGGTTCGAGTCCCGTCCGCTCCGCCAGTCTTTGGCGATGTGTACATCGCCCCGGACGTATCGAAGGCCCTCTGCGGAGGGCCTTTTTTATGTGCGCAATACAGGCCGTGGCCGCCCGTCGCGCCATATTGGCCGTGGGGCCTCCCAAGGGCGGCGCGTATACGGCACAATGGCGGCTTCGAAAAAAGCGCGGTCAAGGCCTGCTTTGGTCAGCGTCTTAGCTAGAGTTTTTCCGCCGGAGCGCGATCCATGCTGCAAAGAATTCGCGACAACGCCAGTGGCCCCTTGGCCTATGTCGTCGTTGCCGTTATTACCCTGGTGTTCGGTGTCTGGGGGATCGGCTCCTATTTCACCCCCTCTGCGGACCCGGTGGTCGCCAACGTCGGTGGCACCGATATCACGCGTAACCAGCTCGAGAATGCCTATCAGCAGCGTTATCAGCGCCTGCGCAAGATGATGGGGGATAATTTCGACCCCAGTATTCTCGATCCGCAGCGCCTGCGCGCAACCGTGCTCGAGGGCCTGATCAATCGCGAAGTCATGGACCAGTACGCGCAGCAGGCCGGCTATCGGATCACAGACGCCGCGCTGCTTGGTGCGATCCGCAACAATCCCCAGTTTCAGCAAAACGGCGAGTTCTCGCCGCAGCGCTATCGCGCATTGCTCGCCCAGGCCGGCATCGCGCCAGCGCAATACGAGGCCAGCCTCCGTCAGGATCTGACCAGCCGCCAGTTGCGTAACGAGATCACCGACAGCGCGTTTGCGGCGCCGGCAGAGGTCGACCAGGCCTATCGTCTGGCCAACCAGCAACGCCGTTTGCGCTATCTGGCCTTCGACCCGGCGAATTATCGCGACGGTATCGAAGTCAGCGATGCCGATATCCAGACCTATTACGACGAGCATCCGGACGCTTTCAAACGCCCGGAGCGGGTCAAGCTCAGCTATGTTTCGCTCGACCGAGGTAATGCCGCAGCGGACGCCGGTGAAGCGGACGAGCAGACCCTGCGTACACTATTCGAACAGAATAAACAGCAGTTCGGCGAGCCCGAGCGTCGCAGCGGCGGTTTCATCCGTGTGCCGATTGGTCAAAATGCCGATACGGCACGCGATACGATCCAGCAACTCGCCTCCGCCGAGGGCGATCTCGAAACCCGTGCCGCAGCGGGCGAGGGCGTGGACTACGAATCGATCGATAGCGCCACCGCGGCCGACCTGCCGGAGGCGGTCGCAAACACGCTATTCGAACTCAAGCCGGACACGACCTCGTCGCCGGTCAAGGGGAGCAACGCCTGGTATCTGGTGCATCTGTCGAAGATCACGCCGGTCAGCGAGGCCGATTTCGACGAGCCCGAGGTCCAGGCGCAACTCAAAGCCATTGCCCAGGGGCAGCAGGCACAACAGGCTTACAGCGACAAAAGCGATCGGGTCGAATCGCTGGCCTACGAGGCACCCAACGACCTGAAAACCCTGGCCGACGAACTGGGGCTCAAGATTCAGACCACGGACTGGATCACCCGCGACCAGGGCCCGGGCATTGGCCAGTACGATGCCGTTCGCAAGGCCGCGTTTTCCGATGCGGTACTCAAGGACAAGCTCAACAGCACGCCCATCCAGCTCGGCGCCGAGCGTCAGATCGTGGTGCGTGTAAGCGAGCACGAGCCGGCCACACGCCGGCCCCTGGCCGAGGTCAAGGACGATATCCGCGAGCGCGTGATTGCGCGTCAGGCCAGCGCCAAGGCACAAGACGCTGCCGATGCCGCGCTGGAAAAGGCCAAGGCGGGTACGCCGCTGCAAACGCTGGCCGCCGACGGTGCGACCCTCGAGCAGAAAGGCTTCGTCCAGCGCTCCGATCGCCAGATTGATCCGCGTATTCTCGAGGCGGCGTTCAATATCTCTCAGCCCAGCGAAGACAGTCCGGGTTTTCGTGTCACGCCGACGCGGGACGGGCGTATCGCGCTGGTCGCGGTCGACGCGTTGCGCGAGGCGCCGGCCGACGAGGCAGGCACGCCACGCGAGCGCTTCGCCAGTCAGCAACGCCAGTACATGGCCGGGCTCGAATATGCCGTGCTGGGCGAGTATCTGCGCACGCAGACCGATATCGAAATCAACGAAGATCGTATCAACTAGGCGGGCGGGCAAAAGAAAGCCGCGGCGCGATAACGCCGCGGCTTTTTCGTGCCCGATAGTCTGTTTCAGACGCCATGCGGGCCACTCGTAACCGGCGGGGGGGCGACGTGACGGCATGGGCGGGGCGTAACAAGACAGCGTGTAACGTGTGTGCTGCCTGTGCGCGAAGAAATACCGTCCGCAAATCATCGCAGCCGCAGACAGCGGCGGTCTTGGTTACGTACAGAGCTCAGCAGGCGGCGTGAACGTTCGACCACGCGCATTTAGAGGGCTCGGCCCCGTTGCTGTATTCCCGTGCCTTCGCGTTCGCTTACGGCCAACCTACCTGCTTGAGGACAACCCGCTAGGTTTATCCAATCAAGAAGCTATTGATCCGCAGATTACGCCGATGACGTAGATTTATTGATTTGAACGGGGCGGGTAATCGACTGCATTGGCACCTTGGCTTTGATGGCACTCGCGGTAAGGCAGGGTCCGCAGATCGACACAGATCCCACATATCGAAGACAAAACGTTGTGGTCGTCCGATTTCTACTCGCAGAGGCCCGCTTCTTGATCTGTGTAATCTGCGAAATCTGCGGATTTCCCGAAGAGCGAAGCCATCACACGGTCGACTACCGAAATCCGTCTATAACGACGAGGACCGTGTGCGGATAGCCTTTAGTCAACGGCACGAACAGCGGACCACCTGGCCTTCGAGCGATCTGTCTGTCGTCTTATTCGCGTGTATTCGCGTGTATTCGCGTTCATTTGCGGACGACTCGCCTGCTTGAGACCTGCCAGCGGCGTAATTGATTGGGCCGGGTCGAGGCATTTGACTGCATTGGCGCCCTGGCACGGGCTTAAGCGGGCGCCGCTAACGAAAAAGCGGCCCGAAGGCCGCTTTTTGTAACCGCGATTCCAGGCGGTGGTTTCAGGCGCCGGCAGTTGCGCCCATGATGTGATAACCGGCATCGACATATAGCACTTCGCCGGTAATACCGGAGGCCAGATCGGAGCCGAGAAACGCTGCCGCATTGCCGACTTCTTCCTGGGTGACGTTACGGCGCAGCGGCGCACCCTCGCGGGCATGCGAAAGCATGTCGCGGAAACCGCGGATGCCGGCTGCGGCCAGGGTCTTGATCGGGCCGGCCGAAATCGCGTTCACGCGGATGCCCTCGGCACCCAGTTCTGCTGCCATGAAACGCATGCTCGACTCGAGGCTGGCCTTGGCCGGGCCCATGATGTTGTAGCCGGGCATGACATGGGTCGAGCCGAGATAGGTGAGGGTGATCAGCGAGGCGCGATCCGAAAGCATCGACCGTCCCGCCTTGGCCAGGGCGCCGAAGCTGTAGGCGCTGATATCGTGGCTGATACTGGCGGCTTCACGCGTGAGCGTATCGAGATAGCTGCCGTTGAGTGCCTCGCGCGGTGCAAAGCCGATCGCGTGTACGAGAATATCGATCTGCGACCAGTGTTCGCCAAGCGAGGTGAACAAGGCCTCGATCTGCGCGTCCTGGGCGACGTCGAGCGGCAGGGTGATCGTTGCGCCGAGTTCCTCGGCCATCTTTTCCACCCGCGGTTTGAGCTTTTCACCCTGATAGGTGAGTGCGATTTCCGCACCCTGTTCGCGCATCGCCTGGGCGATGCCATATGCGATCGAGCGCTCGCTGGCCAGGCCCGTAATCAGCGCTTTCTTGCCTTCTAGAAATCCCATGTCTGCTCCTCTAAGCGTCGCGCCGTACGGGCTGGTTCAACTCGAAGACACCGGCTGCAGCCGCAGTCGCTGTCCTGGTCGAATGGTGCTCCCGGACGACATATCGTTCAAGCTGCGCAGGGTTGCTACCTGCATCGAAAAACGGGCTGCGATCGACCACAGCGAATCGCCGGTCTCGACCTCGTAGAAATCGGGTAGCGGCGCGGGGCCGTCAATCGCGATTGACTGACCCGGCTGTAGCCGCGTGTTGGGCTCGAGCCGGTTCCAGCGTCGCAGATCGGCGATGGTCACATCGTTGGCACGGGCGATATCCCAAAGCGAGTCGCCACGGCGCACGAGGTGCGTGCTCGGCTCCGGCGGGCTCGCCGAGCCGGGAATCGTGAGCGTCTGGCCGGGGCGCAGATTGGTGCGCACACCGGGGTTGTTACGGCGCATGGCAGCCACGTCGACGTTGTAGCGCTGTGCGATCTCCCAGAGCGAGTCGCCGTTCTGGACCACGTAGGTCTGGGCGGGTTCTGCCACGGGCGTAGGTTCGCCGGGCGCGCCGGTCCGCGGGATGGTGAGTTTCTGGCCAATACGAATGCGATCGCTACGTAGCCCATTGGCCTGGCGCAGCGCCGCTACGCTCATATGATATTTCGCTGCGATCGTGCCGAGCACGTCGCCACGACGCACGGTATAGCTGTTCGTACTGCGCTGCACGAGCATGCCGGGCGTGGCGTTGGCCAGCGCCCGTTTGAACGCATCGGCCTTGCCGGCGGGCACGAGCAGGCGGGAGCCTTTGCCCGGCGCGCTCGCCCAGCGCTGCAACGCCGGATTGAGCCGGCGCAGATCCGGTTCCGACATGTCGAGCATGCGCGCGGCGACCGCGATTTCGGTCTGGCTGGGCAGCTCGACCGCGCGGGTACGCGGGGTATTGTCCAACAGCGGCCAGTCGAAGCCGAACCGCTCGGGCGCGAACATAATCCGGCGCAGTGCGAGCAGCTTGGGTACGTATTCCGTGGTTTCCAGCGGCAGCTCAAGATCCCAGTAGGTGGCATCCGGGTCTTCACGCTGGGCACGGGCCAGCGCGGCATCCACGCGACCGGGCCCGGCATTGTAGGCAGCCAGCGCCAGCAGCCAGTCGCCGCCATAGCGTTTGTGCAGGTCGTCGAGATACGACAGTGCCGCGTCGGTGGAGGCGATTACGTCGTTACGCGCGTCGTACCACCAGTCGCGCGACAGGCCCATATGGTCGGCGGTGCCGGGCATGAACTGCCACAGCCCGCTCGCGCCCATATACGAGCGCGCCGCCGGATCGTAGCCGCTCTCCACGATCGGCAGCAGCGCGAGCTCGGTGGGCATGCCACGCTCGTCGATACGCTGGACGATATGCCAGAGAAACGGCCGCGCGCGATCCAGCGATGCCTGGAGATGACGCTGATGGGTCGCATACTGCTGGGTCCAGCGGCGTACGCGACGACGCTTGCCATTACCGTCGAGTTCGAAGCCGTTGCGAATCTGCGACCACAGATCGGTTTGCGGGTCGGGCCAGTCGGCGGCATTCGCGCCGGCCAGTTCGAGATCGTCTTCGGCGTCCTCATCGATGTCGTCGTCGACCTGCACATCGTCGGCCGCCGAGCTCACTGCGGGCGCCGTATCCGCCGGGCTCGGGGCAGGATTGGCCGTCGGCGTGGGCGCGGGCTTGGTCGGCGGCGCCGGCACCTGCGTCGCACAGCCGCTCGAGAGCAGGGCGGTCGCGGCGATTAGCGCGGCAAGCGCGCCACTCGCCTTAAGAGGCATTCTTCCATTCACGCAAGACGGCAAAAATTTCGCCCGCATCGGCCAACGATCGACCGGCGCGGCGCTCGGCGGCCGCGATCACCTCGGGTTGGTCCCAACGCAGAAACGGATTGATTTCGCGTTCCTCGGCCAGTGTGCCGGGCAGTGTCGGCTGGCCGTTGGCCCGGAGCTGGTCGACTTCGCGAATGACCGTCGCGATCGTCTGGCTATCGGGTTCCACAGTCTGTGCAAACGCGAGATTCTTCTGCGTGTATTCATGCCCGCCGTAGACTTCGGTCGCCTCCGGCAGGTCACGCAGGCGCGCCAGCGAAGCCTGCATCTGTGCGTGTGTGCCTTCGAACACGCGTCCACAGCCGCCGCGAAAGAGGGCGTCGCCGGCGAGCAGCACGCCGGGGCTGACGTAGGCAATATGCCCGAGCGTATGGCCGGGCACGTCGATTACGTCGAAATCCACACCCAGAAATTCCAGATGAAACCGATCGCCGCCAGCCAGTGCATCGGTGATCTGCGCAATGCGATCCGCTTCGGCGCGCGGGCCGTATACGGGCGCGGGATGTTCAGCGAGCAGCGCATCCAGACCGCCGACATGATCGCCGTGATGGTGGGTAATCAGATAGGCGCCCACGGCAAGTCCATGTTCCGCCACGTATTGCTGCACGGGCGCTGCTTCGCCCGGGTCGACGATGGCGACGGTATCCTGGCCCGGGTTTTTTACGACCCAGATATAATTGTCGGACAGAGCCGGAAGTGCTGTGATCTCGAGCATCTGCGAATGTTGCCAACCGCCTGAGGCAAAATCAATTGTTTCGATTCCTGCCTGGCAAGTACACCGATTGCGCCGAGTGGCTGAGTTCGGCGCGGGCACGGTTGTTCGTACAGTACGAACGTCGCGTGCTCGACCAGCTGCTGCCACAGTTGACCGGCTATCGATGCGTTCAGATCGGCCAGTGGGGGCACGATCGTTCGCTGCTGGGCAGCACGAGCACCCTGTGCCAGTGGCAGCTGGGTTATGGCAAGACGCGCACGGCCGATGTGCGCTTCGATGGGCGTCATCTGCCGTTGGCGACAGCCAGCGTCGACGCGCTGATTCTGACCCACGCACTCGAACAGGTCGCCGAGCCCCATGCGCTGTTGCGCGAATGTGCGCGCGTGCTCAATGCGCGCGGCCAGGTCGTGATTCTGGCGTTCAACCCGCTGTCGCTCTGGGCGTTGCGCCAGAGCCTGCCCATGCGCCGCACCCCGGCCTTTCGGCCGTGTTCGGCGCCGCCAAGCGCGTCGCGCCTGTACGACTGGTTGCGTCTGCTGGAATTCGAACCCGAACGACTGATTCGTTACGGGCTGGGGTTTCCATTCTTCGGCGGCTATCACCGCGTCGGCGAGGACCGTCGTAGCGCGCGCACGATCGCCTGGTGCGCGCAGGCGTATGGCCTGGCGGCGCGGCGTCAGGTCGCCCCGCGTACGCCCATTCGCAAAGCCCTGCCGGGCGCGCGTAAACCCGCAGCCGTGGGTTTGGCGCACCGGGCATCGCATCGCGTAAGATGCCGCCGATGAGCGAACCCGTAGTGATCTATACCGATGGTGCCTGCCGTGGCAATCCCGGCCCCGGCGGCTGGGGCGCGCTGCTGCGCTTTGGCGACAAGACGCGCGAGCTATGCGGCGGCGAATCCAATACGACGAACAATCGTATGGAGCTGACGGCGGCCATCGAGGCGCTGAATGCGCTCAAGCGCAGCTGCCGTGTCGAGCTGCATACCGACTCCAATTACGTGCGCCAGGGCATTACCAGCTGGATGCACAACTGGAAACGCAACGGCTGGAAAACGGCCGCCAAAAAGCCGGTCAAGAACGACGACCTCTGGCGCGCGCTGGATGAAGCCACCCAGCGGCACGAGATCGAATGGCACTGGGTCAAGGGGCATAGCGGCGATCCGGGCAACGAAGCAGCGGATGCGCTGGCCAATCGCGGTATCGACGAGATGGGTCGTTAACCACGCAACCGGTACGGGAAGTGACGAGATAAGCATGCGACAGATTGTTCTGGATACCGAAACCACGGGCCTGGAACCCGCCCAGGGGCATCGTATTATCGAAGTCGGCTGTGTGGAGCTGGCCAACCGGCGTCTGACCGGCAACGATCTGCATCTGTATATCCACCCGGATCGCGAGATCGATCAGGGCGCGATCGATGTCCACGGCATCACCCTGGAGTTTCTCGAGGACAAGCCGCGCTTCGCCGAAATCGCGCAGACCCTGGCCGAGTATCTGGAAGGCGCGGAACTGATCATTCACAACGCGCCGTTCGATCTGGGCTTTCTCAATCACGAGTTCGCGCTCGTCGACCCGGCGCATCAGCCGCTGGAATCGCGTCAGGCCGTGATCGATACGCTGGTCGAGGCGCGCCAGCTCTATCCCGGCCAACGCAACAGCCTGGACGCGCTGTGCAAGCGCTTTGAAATCGACAACTCCAATCGCGAGCTGCATGGCGCCTTGCTTGACGCCCAGCTGCTCGGCGATGTCTACCTGGCCATGACCGGTGGTCAGATCGATATCGGCCTGGCCGGCGAAGACACCGAAGAAAGCGGCGCGCTCGCCACCGCCGGGCTCGCCGATCATCTTGCCCGTGCCGGTCGGCGTCCGCGCGTAACCCGTGCCAGCGATGCCGAACGCAGCGCCCACGATCAGTATCTGGAGATGCTGGCCAAGGCCAGTGGCGATCGCTGTCTGTGGCGTAGCCTGGACGAAGCGTAGGCGCCGGCCCGAAGCTGCGCACCGAGCCCATCGCCAGACGACACGACAGCGAGCGTCCGCGATTGCCTGTGTTCGATCCGCGTAATCTGCGGATAAATAACTTCTCGATTAAGTATGAAACGCAGCGGCCCGTCTCGAGCAGGCAGGGTGTCTGCAAATGAACGCGAAGATACGCGAATAAGACGGACGTCAGATTGTTCGAGGACCGTTGCTCTGATGTTCGCGCCGCATGCTAAAGACAGTCCGCAGACGCACCACCACGCGTGCGGATTTCGGCAAACAACCGTGTGATCGCTTCGTTCTTCAAGAAGAACCGCAGATTTCGCAGATTACACCGATGAACATGCGCGTGGCTCATGCGTTACACGACAGCGATTGCTTGTCTTGGATCTGCGTGATCTGTGTCGATCTGCGGACGCTGCCTTACCGCGACTGCCGCCAAAGCCAAGGCGCCAATACCGTCGATTGCTCGCCCCGGCCGAATCAATAAATCGGCGTAATCGGCGTAATCTGCGGATAAATAACTTTCCGATCAATAATCGCGCGTTTGATGGCTTCGTTCTTTAACAGGAGCCGCAGATCACACAGATGAACTAGCGCGTGGCCCTTGCGCCAGGCGGCAGCGAACGCCCGCGATAGCCTGTCTTCGATTTGGGTGATCTGCGCGCCTTTCCTGCCGGCGAGTTTTCCGGTTGAAAGCGGGCATGGCGGGACGTGTTCCCTCGCCTGAGCGGCTGCGTTGAAAACAGCGGATCAGGTCCGCTGTTTTGACGCCGGATCAGTAATAGAGCATCAGATAGACCACCAACAGCAGCGCGACCCAGAGCACCATCCAACCGGTGCTCCAGGTACGCGACATCACCCCGCGTGCGTCATAGCGCAGGCGCAGCCGGCCCATGCCCCGTTCGGCCAGCTGGTTCATGCCACCGCCGAATTTGGCTACCACCGCGTGATAGACACGTTCGGCCGCGTAGCCAAAGCGGGGCAGTAGCATGCGATAGACCCAGTCGGTATCCAGATGTACGGCGCGTTTCGGGCGCGGGTAGAGGCCCGCGCGCCAGGCCAGCCAGAAAGCCAGCGCGGAAAACGCCAACAGCTGCAGCTGACTGACGATATGGCTGGCCGTGTACGGGTTGTAATCGACCGGATAAGGCAGAATCGAATACAACAGCGAGGGCATGAGCCCGAGCGCGATACAGGCCAGCGCGGTCAGCCCCATCGCGAGTTGCATGTTGCGCGGTGCCTCGTCGCACTCGATCTGGTCGTTGGGCGCGAAGAAGGCGAAATACGGAATCTTGATGCCGACATACAGCAGCGCGCCGGCCGAGGCAGCGGTGAGCGTGATCCAGGTGCCGGCCCAGTGTTCGTGTGCGACCGCAGCCAGAATCAGGGATTTGCTCACGAAGCCGGCCATCAGCGGGAATGCGCTGATCGATGCCGCACCGATCACGCAGAAGGCCGCCGTCCAGGGCATCTGACGCGCCAGCCCGCCGAGTTCGGTCGCGCGCACATGGCCGGTCTGGCGCAGCACGGCGCCGATGGCCATGAACAGCAGTGCCTTGTAGAGGATATGGGTCACCGCGTGGGCTGCCGCGCCATTGATCGCCAGCTCCGTGCCGATGCCGACAGCCACGACCATGAAACCCAGCTGTACGTTCAGGCTGTAGGACAGCACCCGGCGCAGGTCGTTGGCGAGCATGGCATAGACGATCGGAAAGATCGTCATCACCGCCCCAATGGGGATCAGCAGATCCGTGCCGGCATAGCCGCGGGCCAGCGCATAGATCGCCATTTTGGTGGTAAACGCCGACAGCACCACCGTGCCGGTCGCACTCGCCGAGGGATAGGCGTCCTGCAGCCAGTTATGCAGCAAGGGGAATGCAGCCTTGATCCCGAACGCGAGCAGAATCAGCCAGCTGCCCGGTGCATCCAGGCCCAGATGACCAAAGGCGAGATCGCCGGTGGCATGAATATAGATCGCCGCGCCGCCCATCAGGAACAGCCCCGAGCCGATCTGCACGAGCAGATAACGCCGCGCCACGATCATGGCATCGCGCAGCCCGCGAATGACCAGCAACAACGCCGAGGCGATGGCCGTGACTTCCCAGAACATGAACAGCGTGACCAGATCGCCGGCGAGTACCGCGCCCAATGCCGACCCGGCATAGACCAGCGCGGCCGCGGGCTCCAGGCGGCTGTGCGTATGCACCATGTACAGCCCGGACAGAAACGCGGCGACGTTGAAGATCACGCCGAAGGTAAAGGCCAGACCGTCCACCCGTAGCGGGGTGAGCGTGTAGTCGAGCAACGCCATGGAGGTGGTCGTGCCCAGCGGAATCTGCCACAGCCAGATCAGGCTTGCCGCGGGCGCGCCCAGCAGCACGGCCATACGCAAACGATAGGGCAGTATCGGGATCACGCAGCCGGCGATGATCAGCAGCATCCCCGGGTTGTTCAGCCAGACGGGCAACATGTCAGGTGCGGTGCTCGTAGTAGTCTTCGGGCCGAATGATGATTTTGCGCAGCACGATCGCGGCCAGCACCAGTACACAACCGGTTACAAACGCCAGCAGCGCATGAAAGCCCGGCAGCTCCGCGAAACCGAATTCGGCATGCGGGTGCATGAACAGACTGGGCACGAGTGTGAGGGCACACACGACATACAACACCCGTGCCCAGCGGGTGCGTGCCGGCGTACTGGGTCGGCGGTATTGCTGCGGGTTGCGTTCGATCAACATGTCAGACACACCTCATCGGGCTACGGCGCCCATGGCGCCAGTAGTTTGAGAAACGGCAGCGGGTAGAAGAACCACACGATACAGCCGGCCGCGGTAATCGATAGCGGAATCACGCAGGCCCAGGGCGCCTCATGCCAGTTGCGCGGTGTATCCGGGCGTGGATTGTGGAAGAACGCCCGGGTCGGGATTTCGAGCAGGTACACGATATTGAGCAGCGAACTCAGGGCCAGCACCAGAATGATTGCGGTATGCCCGGAGTCCGCTGCGCCCTCCATGAGATACCACTTGCTCCAGATGCCGCCCATCGGCGGAATCCCGATCAACGAAACGGAGGCGATGAAAAATGCCGAGAAGGTAATCGGCATCGCATAGCCGAGCCCGTCCAGTTCGCTCACGTACTTGCGATGGGTGGCGGTATAGATCGCGCCGGCACAGAAGAACAGGGTGATCTTGGCAAAGGCATGCATGGCGATATGCATGCCGCCGCCGAGAATACCCAGGCTCGAGGCCATGGTCGCACCCAGCACGATATAAGACAGCTGGCTGACCGTGGAATAAGCCAGACGCGCCTTGAGGTTATCGCGCGTCATTGCGATCAGCGATGCGCCCAGCACCGTGATCGCGGCGACCCACATCATCAGTTCGGATGCGCCGGTGTCGGCAAGAAACTGAACGCCAAAGACATACACCGTGAGCTTGAGCACGATGAAAACGCCGGCCTTGACCACGGCCACCGCGTGCAACAATGCGGAAACCGGGGTGGGCGCCACCATCGCTGCCGGCAGCCAGCGATGAAACGGCATGAGCGCGGCCTTGCCGGTGCCGTAGAGAAACAGGGCATAAAGCGCGCCGGCGCCGAGCACGCCGAGCCCGGCATCGCCGAACAGGCCGGCCTCATCGAAAGTGATACTGCCGGTGAGCAAATAGGTGATGATGATCGCCGGCAGGAAAAAGCCGATCGACGTCGTCAGCAGGATACCCAGATACACACGTCCACCGTTGCGGGATTCGACATCGCCGTGATGCGTAACCAGCGGATAGGTCGACAGCGTGAGCATCTCGTAGAAGATGAACAGCGTGAGCAGGTTGCCGGAAAAGGCGATGCCGATTGCGGCAGAGATGGCCAGGGCGAAGCACACGAAGAACCGGGTCTGGGCATGCTCTTCATTGCCGCGCATATAACCGGCGGCATAAACGGTGGTTACCGACCACAGCCCGGAGGCCACCAGCGCGAACAGCAGGCCCAGCGGTTCGAGCGTAAAGCTCAGGCCCACGCCGGGCAGAATTTCGAACAGCGTCAGTGACGGACGCGCGCCGGCGGTTACCGGTTCAACAAACAACGCGATGCCCGCGAACAGCGCGATGGCCGTGACGACACTGACGCTTTCGCGCAGGTTGGGCCAGCGCCCGGTCGCCGCGACGAGCAGGCTCATGAGCGCGGGAAATGCGACCAGCCAGGCGAGCCATTGGGCACTCATGCGCCGTCTCCCAGTACCGCGGCGGCTGCACGCTGGGCAGCGCCGATCAGCGGTGTCGCATACAGCCCGAGCACGATGTTGGCCAGCACCAGCGTCCAGGTCGCGCCCAGCATCATTACGGGCGCCTCGCCGACCGGCGGCTGACCCTCGGGACGTTCACGAAAATACAACGCTTCCACAACGCGACCGATATAGATCAGCGCCATGAGCGAACTCACCAGAATCGCGATCGCCAGCCAGTAGTGGCCTGGCGCCATGACCGCTTCCAGCAGCACCCATTTGCTGATGAAACCGCCGGTCGCCGGCACGCCGATCAGCGACAGCCCGGCCACCACGAACGCCGCCGAGGTGATCGGCATCTCACGCCCGAGACCGGCGATATCGTTGAGCGAGATCGTGCGCAGACGCCAGAACATCGCCCCGGCGGCCATGAACAGCGCGCCCTTGATCAGGCCATGGTTGACGATATGCACCACGGAAGCCGTCACGCCCTGCGGATTCGCCAGGGCAAAGCCCATCACGATATAGCCGATCTGGGCGATGCTCGACCAGGCCAGCAGGCGTTTGACGTCGGTCTGGAATATCGCCGCCATGGAGCCGGACAGCATCGCCGCTACCGACAGCACGATCAGCACTTCGCCCAGCGGCAGATGGCCGAAGGCATAGGCCGCACCGAAGACGGTAAAGAGGAACCGCATCAGCGCATAGAGCGCCACCTTGGTCGCGGTCGCGGCAATGAATGCACTCACGCTCGAGGGCGCATAGGTGTAGGCGTTGGGCAGCCACACATGCAGCGGAAAAAGCGCGAACTTCAGGCTGGCGCCGACCACGATAAAGGCCAGGCCCGCCTCGACGGTACGCGTATCGGCCACGGCCGGCAGGCGTGCGGCGATATCGGCCATATTCAGGCTGCCGGTCATCATGAACAGCAAGCCGATACCGATGAGCAGGAACGTCCCGCCGATCGTGCCCATGATCAGGTACTGAAACGCCGACAACAGTGCACGGCGCTTGCTGCCCATCGCGATCAGGCCGTAGGAAGACAGCGATGAGATTTCCAGGAACACGAACAGGTTGAAGGCATCGCCGGTGACCGTAATCCCCGCCAGCCCGCAAAAGCACAACAGCAGCGCGGCATAGAACAGGTAGGCGCGCTCCTTGGCGATCTCGGCCGCGACGCTGGCCTTGGCGTAGAGGCTGCTGATCGCCGCGATACCGGTGACCAGCAGCAGTACGACGGTATTGAGCGCATCCAGACGCAACTCGATACCGAAGGGCGGCGGCCAGCCGCCCATTTCATAGCTGATGGGGCCGCCGATCTTGACCTGAACGAACAACAGAAAGGCCAGACCGAAACAGATCCAACTGGCCAGGCAATACACGAACCAGGACGGGCCGGCACGATGCAGCAATACGCACAACGGCGCCGCCAGTAGCGGCACCACGATGACCAGCGCCGGCATTTGCGCGAAAAAGGCTTCGATCACGAACGCGCCTCCGTGTCGTCATCTTCTTCGCGGCCGTCATCGTGGTCCAGGTTTTCGCTTTCTCGTTCCTGGCGGGCCTCGGCGCGCGCGCTACGCTGGGCCTCTTCCTCGGTTTCTTCTTCCTGGGTTTCGAAGTCGGCCTCGAGCACGTCGTCTTCCTCGATACTGCCGTAGGCCTCGTTGATGCGCACCACCAGCGCCAGACCGAGGGCGGTCGTGGAGACGCCGACCACGATCGCGGTCAGGATCAGTACATGCGGCAGTGGATGGGCATAGAGCACCTCTTCGCTGCCTTCGCCGTGCATGAGGATGGGCGCGGTCGAACCGCTGATCTTGCCCATGCTGATATAGAACACGAACACCGCCGTCTGGAACAGGTTCAGGCCGATGAGTTTTTTCACCAGGTTGTCGTGCGAAATGACGGTATAGAACCCGATCATCATCAGCACGATCACGACCCAGTAGTTGAACAGGCCGAAGAAATTGTCGACGAAAGCGCCCAGATTCATTGCGAGCGTCCTTGCGTTGACTCGCTGTCGTTACGCCGACCGCGCCCGGCGAACACGTAGAAGATCGAAGTAATCGTCGATACCACGGTCAGGCCGACGCCGAATTCGACCAGTATCAGCCCGTAGTGCTGGCCATGAATCGCGTCGTGGGCGAGATAGTCGTAATCGAGAAAGTTGCCGCCCTTGAGCAGGGCATAGACGCCGGTGCCCGCAAAGATGAGTACCCCGAGCGCGCCGGTAATACGCAGCAGGTTGGGCGAAACCGCACGGCGTGCCTCGGCCAGACCGAAGATCAGCGCATACAGGATGATCGCCGCAGCAAATACGACACCCGCCTGAAAACCGCCGCCCGGACTGTAGTCGCCGTGGAACTGCACATACAGGGCGAACAGCAGGATGGGGGCGATCAACACCTTGGTGACGACCCGTAAAACGGTATGTTCACGCATCAGCGATCTCGCTTTTCAGGCTTGGCAGGACGCCGCCAGGCCACGCCAAGCAACATGAGTACGCCGATGCCGGCAGTGAACACCACCACCACCTCACCGAGCGTATCGTAGCCACGATAGCTACCTAGGACCGCGGTGACCGTATTGGGCACGTCGATTTCTTCGCTGACGGTTTCCAGATAGCGATCACGTAGCGGGTGATCCTGGACCGGCGTATGACGAGCGCCGAAATGCGGCATATCCAGGCTTGCATAAACCAGTACCGCGCCGGTGAGTACGGTCACGGCCAGACCGATGAGCGTGCGCGAACGCGGCACCGGTTTTTCCCGAGCCCGGGTCAGCCCGAAGGTGGCCAGAAACAATACCGTGGTCACGCCCGCGCCGACGGCGGCTTCGGTAAGCGCGACATCCACGGCATCGAGCAGGGTGAACAGGCTCGCCGAAAGCAGGCTGTAGAGGCCGGTAAGCATCGCCACCGGAAACAGATTACGCAGTCGCGCAATCGCCAGGCCGGTAATGGCCATGAAAGTCAGCAGAACGATGTTGAGTGCGATATCCGTGGTCACGGGGCAATCCTGTCGTCGGTGAACCGCGGCAATGCACGTCCGGCCAGGGTCTGCCAGCGTGATGACAGCCCAATGCTACACGACCGGCTGCCCGCTGCCAGAGTGCCTGGCCGTAGTAGGCCCGGCCGGGCATCGTGTCGCGCCCGACTGGTTCGAATCGCAGGCTGCATCAGCGCTCGTCGTAATCGACTTGCGGCTCGATATTGTCTTCGAGCGCGGCCCGGGCCAGGGCATGCGTGGCGGTTGGGCTCGTGATCAACAAAAACAGCATCACGAACACCAGCTTGGCGGTCACCAGCGTGAGCCCGGCCTGCAGCATGAGCCCGGCAAGCATCAGGATCATGCCGGCGGTATCGGTAATCGAGGCGGCATGCATGCGGGTATAGAAATCGGGCATGCGCAACATGCCGATACCGCCAATCACGCTGAACAGGGCCCCGCCGGCGAGCAGTATCCAGCTTGCCGTATCGATGAGTCCGTTCATCGCCAAACCTTCGCGCTCGCGCCGGCGGGCCGCTCGCGGCTACACATCGGGGCGCTCCTCGCTCGCCGCTTCCCAGCCCAGATCGCCGTATTGCATGAACTTGAGTACGGTCACGGTGCCGATGAAATTGATCAGCGCGTAGATCAGCCCGAGATCGAGAAATTCCGGCCGGCCGTTGAGAAAGCCCAGCACGGCCACGAACAACACGGTCTTGGTACCGAACAGATTGATGGCGAGAATACGGTCGTAGACGGTCGGCCCGAGCAGGGCACGTACCAGAATGAGCAGCATGGTCACCACGATGGCGATGATGGCAACAAGAAACATCATGGCTGTTTCGCCTTGTTCTTCGGGCTTGCGAAGGGCCGTTCCAGTGCGCGCACGCGCTTATCCATGTCGCCGCCTTCCATATCCTGGGCATTCTCGCGCGTGATCGCATGCACGATGGCATCGCCGCGGCGTAGCGCCACGGTAACCGTGCCCGGCGTCAGGGTGATCGAGTTCGCAAATACCACCTGCCCGAGTTCTGTGGCCTGAGCGGCCCGAATTCGTACGATGGTGGGCGAAATGCGCCGGCCGGGCAGCACGATGCGCTTGGCTACGTCCCAGTTCGATTTGGCGATTTCGCTGCCGAGCCAGAGGGCATAGCCCGGCAGGCGGGGGAGCATGTGCAAGGGCACGCTTTCGCTGTCGATGATGCCCATGCGATGGCATACGTAGGCACAGAACAGACAGGAAAATGCGCCCAGACCCAACAGCAAGGGCGAGTAATGGCCCGACAGGAGCAGCCATAGGGTGGCAGCGCCGATGATCAGCCCGAGCAGATAACGCACGCGGTCCCCGAAAACGATCGATTACCCCAGAGGCTACAAAGCGCGTATGCCCGCGTCAATCGGAATCGGCTTGCGCGTTGCGCTCGGCCCGGGCGGCCAGGGTCTTGCGGCGGCGGTGGGCAAGAAAGGCGATTATGCCGCTGGCCACCAGCAGGCCCGCAGAGATCATCAGCTGTTCGGCGTCGATCAGCTGCTCGGGCGAGAACTCCTGCTTGGACAGCAGATCAGGCAGGTTCACGGTGGCGCCGAAGCTCACGAACGTAATCATCGGCGGCAGCATGCCCACGACACTGGCCAGCGCGTACGGCACCCACGGTACCCGCAGCAGCCCGCAGGCATAGTTGACCAGATCAAACGGCAGAAACGAGGCCCGCAGCACCACGGTGGTCGGAAACGCCTGTTCGACCAGTAAGCGGCGAAACGCGGCGATACGCGGGTTCTTGTCGTCATTGGCATGGGCTTCGCTGCGAAAGAAGCGTGCCATGAAATAGGCGATATTCGCCGACAGGTTCTCGCCGATCAGGGCATAGACCAGCCCCGGGCCGAAGCCGAACAGGCTACCCGCGGCGATGGTCAGCCACATGGCCGGGAAGAAGGTCAGCGAGCGCAGCCCGTAGATGATGATATAGACCAGCGGTGCCAGCGGATTGTCGACCACGTACTCGTAGACCAGGCGCATGATCTCGCGAATCGACAGGCCCTGAACATAGACCCAGATCAGCGCCGCGGCGAGCAGCGAACCCCAGATGGCGCCAGCGATCAGGCGCGACAGGCGACGCGAGGATTGTTCGGTCATAGCTTGCTCGCACTCGCGGTGATCACACGGAAATAAGGCGGCTGCGGTTCGCGGGCGCGCTCGGCACAGTCATGCACCTGAAGGCCTGCGTCTTCCAGCCAATCGCTGAGCTGGCCCACCTCGAAACCCAGATTGACATGGTCGTACGCTGCGACCGTCGACGCGTGTTCGTGGCGGCCGATGGTCGCCAGCGTCAGGCGCCCGCCGCGGCGCAGTACACGGGCCGCTTCATTCAGAGCGGTCGGCGGGTCTTCGCTATAGCTTAACGCGTGCAGCAAAAAGGCCTGATCGAAGCTGGCCTCATTGAAAGGCAGGGCATGCATGTCGCCGATACGAAAGCCGACATTGCCGCGCTGACTCAGCCGCGAACGCGCGGCCTCGATGACCGCTGCGCTGCGGTCGATACAGGTGACATGGCGGGCACGCCGGCACAGCAGTTCGGCGAGTACGCCGTCGCCCGAGGCGATATCGATGACATCGCCCAGGTCGAGCAGTTCGATGAGGGCACGGCTCATCGCTTCCCAGGTTCGCCCGGGCGAATACTGGCGCTCCATGCTGCCGGCGACCGATTCCACCCAACTGCTGCGGGCGCTGCGCTGGCGTACGATCGCCGCGGCATGTTCTCGATCACGATGCACGACGGCGTCATCGAGCGTATCGAGCAATGCGCCCCACAATGGGCGGATATCGTGATGCCAGCGCTTGACGTCCACGCTATAGAAGCGGGCGTTGGCGACGGCACGATCCTGAACCAGTTCGGCTTCGCGCAGGCGTGCGAGATGGCTGGACACCCGGCTCTGGGTGAGCTGGGTGACGTTGGTGAGTTCGGCTACCGTCATCGGCTGGTCGATCAGCAACAGCAGCAGCCGCAGCCGCGTGGGCTCCGCGAGCAGGCGCAGCAGCTGTGTACTGTCGGCGAGATCGAGCATGCGCAACGAACCGAATAGAAAAACGCTAGGATCGGCGCTCACCAGAATGCCGTCGAGCGGGCGATTCGCGCAGCGCCAATAAAAAAGGCCGCCCCGTAGAGCGGCCCGGCGGGCGACAGGATACCCGATTCAGCTCGAGGTCGAACTGTTCGTGCTGCTGTCGTTGTTCGTGCTCGTGGACGTATCGGTGCCGCTGGAAGCGCTCGAGCTGCTGGTGTTCGCGCTGCCGGAACCGGAGCTGCCCGTGGATGACGAGGCACTACGGCGCTTGCGCGTGGTCGTGGATTTCTTCGCACCGCTCTTCGAGGTACTACCCGTCTTGCTCGCCGTGCTGCGTTTTTTGGCGGTCGACGAGGTGCCGGCGCTCGCGCGCTTGCTCGTGCTGGAACGGCTCTTGCTGGCGCTGGTCGTCGACTTGGTCGAACTGCTGCGTTTCTTGGCCGTGCTCTTTGCCTTGCTTGGCGCTGCACTTTCGGCCTTGGCGGCAGCATCCGCGGTTGCGGATTCGGCCTTGTCGGCCGCCGTACTCGTCTTGGCTTTGGCCGTGCTTGCCGCCTGACGGGTCTTGCGCTTGGCCTGACTCTTGGCCTGCGTCGCACGTTTTTTCGCCTGCGTGGCCTCGGTCTTGGCTTCGGCCTTGGTTTGCACTGCGGCGTCGTGCGCGATTTGTTCGCTGCCTTCCAGATTGCGGCGAATCTCGTCGTTGATCTTCGCGCGCGTGCTGTCGAGAATCGCCATGCTCTCGCGGGCGTTATTGAGAATCCGGTCGATGGTGTCCTGGATCAGCTGCAGCTGGGCGACAGCCAGTTCGCGTGGCGCGCCGCCCTTGCGCAATGTCTTCAGGCTCTTGATTGCCTGTTCGTAATGCGTCTTGATGGCGGCCAGCTCATGCTCGGCGAGTTGTTCGATACCGTCGTAGACCGCGCGATTGGCGGACGTGAACGCGCCGGTGTAGTTCTTGCGCAGTTTGTCGACATCCTTGCGCAGTTTGGTGATGCGGTTGTCGGATTTCGCCATGGCCTGAATTCGCCTTGCAGTAATGGGAAAACGTAGATAACCACGGCCCGTACAGTCTGTCAAAGACATTGCGCAATGTGACGAAAAGATTGCGGCGCCGGGGCGTCTGCGCTGGGAGCATCGCGTGCGAACGCATTGTGAGCCTATCGACAGTACGCTACCGTATTGGCCCGAGTTCCAAGCCCCGTAGGCAACCCGCGTACGGGTGAACGTTCATCATCAATGGAGTCAGCATCCATGCTTTATGAGGGATCAAAACTGTCGGTCGACGTGACCGATGGGATCGCCGTGCTGTGTTTCGACGCGCGCGAAGAATCGGTCAACAAGTTCGATCAGGCCACCATCAACGATCTCAACGAGGCCGCAAAGGCCTTGGCGCATGCCGATGACGTCAAGGGCCTGCTGGTCAAGTCGGCCAAGCCGGCGTTCATCGTGGGCGCCGACATCATGGAGTTCGGCGAGCGCTTCAAGGCCTCCGACGACGAGATGCGTGAATGGATGGCCGATGCCAATCGCATGTTCTCGACCATCGAGGATCTGGATTTTCCGAGTGTGACCGCCATCAACGGCATGGCGCTCGGCGGCGGCCTGGAAATGTGTTTGTCCACCGACTACCGGGTGATGGGCGAAAAGGCCCAGATCGGTTTTCCCGAAACCAAACTGGGTATCTATCCGGGTTTCGGCGGCACGGTTCGCACCCCGCGTCTGATCGGCGCCGATAACGCCATCGAATGGATTGCCGACGGCAACCCGCGCCGCGCCGACAAGGCGTTCAAGGCCGGCATGGTCGACGCCGTGGTCGCCGAGGATGAACTCGAAGCCGCGGCCCGTGACCTGCTCGATCGCGCCATCGCCGGCGAGTTCGACTGGAAGGCCCGCAAGGCCGAGAAGAAAGCGCCGCTCAAGCTCAACAAGACCGAAGCCGCGATGACGTTCCAGACGTCCAAGGGCTATGTCCTGGGCCAGACCAAGGGCCAGTACCCGGCGCCGATCGAGGCCATCGACCGTATGGCCAAGGCGGCCGGCATGGAGCGCGACGGCGCGATCAAGGAAGAAACCGAAGGTTTCATCAAGCTGGCCAAGACCAGCGAAGCCGCCGCGTTGATCCAGCTGTTCCTCAACGACCAGCTGATCAAGAAGAAAGGCAAGAAGTACGGCAAGATCGCGCACTCGATCGAGCAGGCCGCGGTACTCGGTGCCGGGATCATGGGCGGCGGTATCGCCTACCAGAGCGCCTACAAGGGCGTGCCGATCCTGATGAAGGACATCAAGGAAGAGGCTATCGACCAGGGCCTGGAAGAAGCGGCCAAGCATTTCTCCAAGGGCGTCGAACGCGGCAAGATGGATACTGCGAAGATGGCCGAAGGCATGTCGCGTATCCGGCCCACGCTCACCTACGGTGATTTCGGCAACGTCGACGCCGTGATCGAAGCGGTGGTCGAAAATCCGAAGATCAAGAAGAGCGTGCTGGCGGAGACGGAAGAAAAAGTATCGGAAAAGACGATACTTGCGTCCAATACTTCAAGTATTTCCATCGACACGCTGGCCGATGCGCTCAAGCGCCCCGAGAACTTCCTCGGCATGCATTTCTTCAACCCGGTGCACAAGATGCCGCTGGTGGAAGTCATCAAGGGCGAGAAGAGCTCGGAAGAGGCGATCGCCACGATCGTCGATTACGCGCATCGCCTGGGCAAGACCCCGATCGTGGTCAACGACTGCCCGGGCTTTCTGGTCAACCGCATCCTGTTCCCGTACTTCTTCGGCTTCCAGCAGCTGATCACCGACGGCGCTGATTTCGCCAAGATCGACAAGGTCATGGAGAAGTTCGGCTGGCCCATGGGCCCGGCCTATCTGTCCGACGTGGTCGGCATGGATACGTCGCAGCACGTCGAGGAAGTGCTGGCCGAAGGTTACCCGGATCGTATGACCAGCGAGGGCACGTCGTCGCTGGACGTCATGGTCGAAAACGACCGTCTGGGGCAGAAGAGTGGCGCCGGCTACTACAAGTACGAGAAGGACAAGAAAGGTCGTCCCAAGAAGACGCAGGACGACAAGGCCTACGAGCTGGTCGCCAGCGTGCAGAAGGACGGCCAGAAGGATTTCGACGCCGACGAGATCGTCGACCGCATGATGATCCCGATGATCATCGAAGCCGCACGCGCGCTCGAGGAAGGGATCGCCGAAACCCCGAACGAGGTCGATATGGGCCTGATCATGGGGCTGGGTTTCCCGCCGTTCCGCGGCGGCGCGCTCAAGTACGCCGATGCGCAGGGCCTGGCCACGGTCTGTGAGAAGGCCGATCAGTACAGCCACCTCGGCAAACTCTACGAGCCGACCGAGCGCATGCGTGAAATGGCCGCCAACGGCGAAACGTACTACGGACAGTAAGGCGTAAGGCTCAACCCGTTTCGAGAGAAAATCATGCAAGAACTTGATAAACAAGACATTGTTATAGTCGACGCGGTACGTACCGCGATGGGCCGCTCGAAGGGCGGCATGTTTCGTAACACCCGTGCCGAAGAGCTCTCGGCCGCGCTTATGAAAGCGCTGCTCGAGCGCAATTCCGCGATCGACCCGGAAACCGTGGAAGATGTGATCTGGGGCTGCGTGCAGCAGACCAAGGAGCAGGGCCTCAACATCGGGCGTAACGCCGCGTTGCTGGCCGGATTGCCGCATGCAGTGGCCGGCCAGACCGTGAACCGCCTGTGCGGTTCGTCCATGCAGTCGATTCATACCGCGGTCGGCCAGATCGCAGCCGGTATCGACGGCATCTTCATCTGCGGCGGCGTCGAGCACATGGGCCATGTACCCATGGACTACAACGTCGACATCGCCCCGCAGCTATCCAAGTATGTCGCCAAGCCGGCGGCCATGATGGGCCTGACCGCGGAAATGCTGGCCAATATCCACAGCATCGATCGGCAGGCCCAGGATACGTTCGCCCTGAACTCGCATCAGCGTGCCCACAAGGCGAACGTCGACGGCGAGTTCGACGACGAAATCGTGCCGGTCAAGGGCTACGACGCGGATGGTCATATGTTCATGGCCAAGCACGACGAGGTCGTGCGCGCCGATGCGAGCATGGAAGGCCTGGGTTCGTTGCGTCCGGCGTTCAACCCGCGCGGCGGCACGGTCACGGCCGGCAACTCGTCGGCGATCTCCGACGGCGCGGCGGCCGTGCTGGTGATGTCGGCCGGCAAGGCCAAGGAACTCGGCCTGAAGCCGATGGCCCGGATTCGCGGCATGGCCGTGGCCGGTTGCGACCCGTCGGTGATGGGGCGCGGGCCCGTGCCGGCGAGCAAGAAAGCACTCGAACGAGCAGGCGTAAGTCTCTCGGATATCGACTATTTCGAGCTTAACGAGGCATTCGCCGCGCAAAGTCTGGCGGTGCTCAAGGAGCTGGGCATCGAAGACCGTCAGGATGTGATCAACATCCGTGGCGGCGCGATCGCGCTCGGCCACCCGCTGGGCACCTCGGGCGCACGTATCACCGGCGCACTGGCGCATATCCTGGAAGACAAGGATGCGACCATGGGCCTGGCCACGATGTGTATCGGCATGGGCCAGGGCATCGCGACGGTGATCGAACGCGTGAACTAGTCGTCCACCCTCTCGGGTGAATAAAAGAGCCGGTGTCGCCACCGGCTCTTTTTTTTCGTGCCATCCCGGCGAGCAGCGGCTGCGAAGTCCGGTATCCGCAGGGCGTTGCCTGCCTCGGCTTCGGCCGGATTGCCGGCCTGTGTGCGGGCGCGCCAGGCGGCTAACGGGGTTGGGCGCACATCGCCGGCATTTGCAGGCCTGACAGGATCAGCCGGCGCGGTTACTATCGCGACATGATCAGATGCGCGTCTTGCCTGTTTGCCTGTGTATGTGTGTTCGTGAGCCTGGTGGCTGCGGCGCCCGCCCATGCCCAGCAATCACCGCCCACGCCGGCCGTTGCGCCGCCCAGCACCGCCCGTATGGTCGCCAGCGAACGCCAGGACTTCGCGACCTATCCCCTGATCGTCGATCGTATCGCCCAGCGCGGCGGCATCAATGGCAATATTTCGGCCACGCGCACGGTCGAGGGGGCGCTGACGCGGATCACCTACGAGCTGGCCGATAACACACAGGTCGACGAGGCGGCCGCCGAGTATGCGCAGCGTCTCGGGCGCGCGGGCTTCGATATCGTTTACGAATGCGAGGGCAGCGATTGCGGTCCCACCTTCCTGCGTGCGTCGCCGGGCTACCGGGTCGATGCCGCCCGCTTTCGCGGTGCCGGCGACAATCAGCAGTACATGGCTGCCCGCAAGCCCGATAGCGACGGTGATATCTACGTGGGGATACAGATCGCGGCGAGCAGTGCCGGCGTGGTGGCCCAGGTGGATACGCTACGGGTCAAACCGCGCGAGATCGGCGCGATTTCGGTCAATGCCGCGCAGATGGCCAACGATCTGGATACGCAGGGACGTGTCGCGCTCTATGGCATCTTCTTCAATACCGATAGCACCCAGGTCAAGGCCGAGTCGCGGCCGACACTATCGGAAATCGCCAAGCTCATGGCCGAGCGGCCCAATCTGAAACTGCTGGTGGTCGGGCATACGGATAGTCGGGGCACATTCGATTACAACATCGATTTGTCGCAGCGGCGTGCCGCAGCGGTGGTGAACGCCCTGGTGAGTCGCTACGGCGTGGAGCGCAGCCGGCTCAAGCCCTGGGGTGTGGGCTATGCGGTGCCGCGTGCGAGCAACAACAGCGATGTCGGCAAGGCCCAGAATCGGCGTGTGGAGCTGGTGATCTGGTAACGCGCTACCGACTCGCGGCTAGCGCAGCGAAAAGACGACCGGAATAACCAGTTCCAGACGGTTGCGGCGCATCGAAGCCGGCATGCGGGGCAATGGCTCGGCACGGGTCAGCATCTGTTCGGCCGCGCGATCGAGCAGCGCCGATCCCGAACTCTGGGTAATACGTCGGCTGACGATCTGTCCGTTCTGATCGACGACGATATACAGGCGCACGGTACCTTCGATCTCGGCCTGCCGGGCAGCCGCCGGATATTCTTTGTGCCGTGACATCCACGCACGCAGGCGCACGATATAGTCGTCGGTGGATTCGTCGCTGTTGCCGAAGGCACCGTTGGCATCGCTGTCGAGTTCGCGGGTTTCGGCCTGTTCCACCTGCGGTGCCTGAGCCGTGACCTGCTCGCTGGGCTGCACCGCCTCGATCGCGTTGATCGGCGCTACCGCAACCGCATTGGCCGGTTCCGCGGCTGGGGCGATGGCCGGTGCGGCTTCGATCGCCTGGGCGCTGGCATCGGGTGACGCAGTCTGCGCCGCGGCCGGGCTTTCGGCCGGTACCGGGCCGATATTGGCGACTTCCTCGGCGGCTTCGGGGGGCGCTACGGCACTGGCTTCGGACGCGCTGGTTTCAGCTGCGGGTGGCGCGCTGGCCGCGGCAGGTTCCGGCGTGGGCGCATCCACGGGTGCCTCGGCGGCCATCGCCTCGGGTGGCGGGCCGGGGTCGAGACGATCCAGCGATACCATGACGCCGCGTGGTGATTCGGGCGCATTATTGCGATCGAAGCCGCCGAACAGCAACAGTGCCAGCAACACCCCATGTACAGCCACGGCGGTGGCGAGTGCGAGCAACCATTGGCGGTTGGAAATGCCCATCGCGCGGGCTATTCCGGGGCCAGCGTGATCAGACGCAGCTTTTCGGCACCCGCATCGCGCAGCACCTGCATCACGGCCACCACACGGGTTGCGTCGCCTTCGCCATCGGCCTTCAGGCGGATGGCCAGGGCTGGGTCGGCCTTGAGGTCGTTAGCAACGCGCTCCTGCAGGGCGTCGAGGTCGATCGGTTGCCCGTCGACAGCGATATCGCCGCTGGCCGCAATCTGGATTTCGAGGCCGTCGCGGCGGGCCTGGGCTTCGCTGGTGGAGACCGGCGGCTGGATATCGAAGGCCTCGGGCGAGGCCAGGCGGCCGGCGAGCATGAAAAAGATCAGCAGCAGAAATACCACATTGGTCAGCGGCAGGATGGAGTCATCGCCGTTGACACGGGAACGTTGGCTGCGTGGGAAATGCATGGCCATGGCTTAACGTCGGCTGGCGCCGGGCACGGTTTCCATCAACGACAGACGAGTCACACCCGCGGCCGACAGGGCGTCGAGGATACGCACCGTATCCTGCAGTTTCACCCGTTCGGCCGGCCGTACCAGAACGCGCCGGTCCGGGGCATCGGCCAGCGCGATACGCACGCGCTGGACAAGCTCGTCCATACCCACGTATTGGCCGGCGAAACGCACACCGTCCAGGCGCACATCCACCAGCAACGCACCTTCGACCGCCGGCGCGCCGCTGCCTTTCGCCGGCGCGTCGAGCACGATCGAGTGCAGATCGAGAAAGCTCGACGCGAGCATGAAAAACAGCAGCAGGATGAATACGACATCGATCAGCGGCGTCAGGCTGATCAGCGAACGCCGCCGCCGGTTCGCACGCAGCCCGGCGCTAAACGAACGGGGTGTTGCGGCGGTGCTCGTCGTCATCGTCGTGTGCGATTGGCGCGCTGGGACGCGTGAGATTGGCGGTGAATACCCGGGTTACGACGCTGTCCATTTCGTGGGCACAGCGATCGACGGCCCGTTCGAGCCAGTTGAGGGCCACGATCACCGGCATGGCCACCGCCAGGCCCACGGCCGTGGTCAGCAGCGCCTGCCAGATACCACCCGACAAGACCGCCGGGTCGACCTGGCTGCCGGCCTGTTCGAGATCGCGAAAGGCTTCGATCATGCCCAGCACCGTGCCCAGCAGGCCGAGCAGCGGCGCGAGTGCAGCGATCACTTCGAGCGGGCGCAGATGGCTGCGCAGGGATTCGAGCATATCGCTGCCGTATTGCATGACGTCTTCACGCAGTACGCTTTCGGGCACATCGGCACGCTGACGTAGCTCGATGGCCCGGGCCAGCGTGCGTGCCGCCGGGTTGGGCGAGCGCCGCGCGCTGGTCATGGCCGCGCTGGCGTTACCGTCGCGATAGAGCTCCAGGGCCTTGCGCGCGCTACGCCGGTCGTTGATACGTACGCGCCGAAACTGAAACAGTTTGGCCAAAACAATCGTGATGGCGACCAGCGACATCAACAACAGCAGGGCGACCACCGGCCCGCCCAGGGTGATGACTTGAACCGCGCCGCCGAGCGTATCCAGGAACTCGTTCACGGTTTCACTCGCATGGCTGAATACAGGGTTCGGCTCAAGAATGACGACATCGCACTACCGGATTACTTGATGAACGGGACGTTGCCACGCTGCGAAACCGACAGCAGCGACAGGCAGTCATCGCGTGCGCCGTCGGCGGCGCGGCACTGGATGACGTCGTTGAGTAGCAGCTGGCCGATGTCCTGACAAGCCAGGTTCTTGATATCGAATACCTTGATGCTGGTCTTGTTCTGCGGCATCGGCCCGATCTGAACGGCTAGCCGGCGGGCGACGATGCCGTCGTTGTCGAACATCACCACGTCCAGTTGCACATCCTGGAAGTTGGTATCGGTGAGGTTCTGGGTCACCAGATAGGCCCGACAGGCCCCGTCGACTGGTTCGAGCTTGTTGAGCTCGACTTCGATACCGCCGGCCTGTGCCGAGGCGGTCGCGCTCGCTACGACAAGAAACGCGACGATCAATGCACGTATGACCATAACCTTGTATCCCAATGACGATCTCGGGCGCGAAAGCCCGGCCCCTGCGCGCACGCGCTCGTCCGGGTGCGCCGCGATGTTGCTCGCATGTCACGCCCGTTGGCGTGGCAGCCTGTTAAACCCTTGCCAGTATTGCTGTTGGCCTGCGCGGGCGCAACCGTTGCCGGCGCGCATCGACAGCGGCCGGGCAGCACGGCAGACTGCTGGCTGATGCAGTCATTGAGCAGGAGCGAGTGTTGAGCGTTTTTTCGCAGATGGACGCGGCCGGTCACGAACAGGTTTGTCATATTCACGACGCAGCCACCGGCCTGCGCGCGATCGTGGCCATGCATTCGAGTGTGCTCGGCCCGGGCCTGGGCGGGGTGCGTATCCGTGCCTACGACGACGAGCAGGCCGCGCTGGTCGATGTGCTGCGTCTGTCGGAGGCCATGAGTTACAAGGCGGCCTGTGCGGGCCTGCGCTGTGGCGGCGCCAAGGCCGTGGTGATGGCGCCGTTCCCGCGGGATCGCGAGGCGGGCATGCATGCGCTGGGCCGCGCGATTGATGGCCTGGCCGGGCGCTATGTCGCCACCGAGGATATGGGCATGAGCGAATCCGATATCGCGCTGCTCAACGAAGTGACCCCGCATGCAGTCGGGCGCAGTCTGGAAGCGGGCGGCTCGGGCGATCCCTCACCGCATACCGCTGACGGCGTCATCGCCGGTATGCGCGCCGCGCTGCGGGCTGGCCAGCGCCCCGTCGAATTCGACGGCCTGCAGGTCGCCGTTCAGGGCTGTGGCCATGTGGGCCTGGCGATTATCGAACGCCTGATTGGCATGGGTGCCCAGGTGCGCGCCTCCGATATCGACGACCAGGCCTGCGAACGTGCCGCCCAGGCCGGCGCGACGATCGTGGATAACGATCGCATCCATGCCGAAGCCGTAGATATCTTTGCGCCCAGCGGGGTCGGCGCGATTCTCGACGAAACCCGGATCGCCGAGCTGCAGTGCGCGATCGTGGCCGGCGCCGCCAACAACCAGCTGGCCACGCCGGAAGACGGCATGCGTCTGGCCGAGCGCGGTATCGTCTATGCGCCGGACTATGTCATCAATGCCGGCGGGCTGATCAACGTCAGCGACGAGCTCGATAGCGAAGGCTACAACGCCGAGCGCGTGCGTTTTCGTGTGGCGTCGATCGAAACCACGCTCGACGAAATCTTCGAACAGGCTCGTGCCGAGCGGCGTCCGCCGGAGGCGGTTGCCCTGGACATGGCCAAGCGCCGGATCGCGGCCGGCGCACGCTAGCGCTCGCCGCTATCGCGACCGCAGACACTTAGAACGACAAAGGCCGCGCCCGAATACGGACGCGGCCTTTGTCGTCATTGGCGATGTTGCGCCAATTCTCAGGCAGCGTTATCCCAATCCGGGGCGAAGGAAGGATTGATGATACGGCCGTCCTCGGAATGCAGCGCTTCGATTTCACGCATTTCTTCCTCGGTGAGCTCGAAATCGAAGATCTCGAAGTTGTTGGTCACGTGTTCCTTGTTCGAGGAGCGCGGGATGGCCACGACGTCGCCATGCTGGATCAGCCAGCGCAGCGCCACCTGGCCGCCATTCTTGCCGTGGGCCTTGCCGATACGCTCGAGCGTGGGTTCCTTGAACACACGGCCCTGTGCGAGCGGGCAATAGGCGGTCAGCGCCATGCCGTGCTCGGCGAGTTTGTCCAGCACCTGCTTCTGGCTGATGTAGGGATGAAATTCGACCTGATTGGTCGCCAGCGGGGCGGTGGATTGACCGACCGCTTCCTCGATGAGGGTAGTGGTGAAGTTGCTGACCCCGATATTGCGGGCCAGACCCTGTTCACGCACCTCGTTGAGCGCGCCCAGCGTTTCCTTGAGCGAGATATCCGGGTTCGGCCAGTGCAATAGCAACAGGTCGACATATTCGGTATCCAGCTTTTGCAGGCTTTCGCGTACCGAGGCCTGCAGATCGCCATCGGCGAACTGGTCGGTCCATACCTTGGTGGTCAGGAAGATGTCTTCGCGATCCAGGCCGGACTGCTTGAGCCCGCGGCCGACCGCTTCCTCGTTTTTGTACATCTGCGCGGTATCGATATGCCGGTACCCCACCTCCAGAGCGTGGGCGACCATCGATTCGGCGTCTGCCGGCTCGAGTTCGAACGTACCAAACCCGATCGCCGGGATTTTTGCGCCGTTTGCGTTGATGTATTGCATACGTGACTCCTGTTTCGTGTCGCCACCTTAGGTAAGGTCTGTTACTCGTGCTTTCAATCGAAACGGTCGGCATGCACAACACCTTGTCGCTACGAGAAAAAACATGACCGGCCGTCTTGCAGGCCTGTTCAAGCTGCAACCGGGCGAGTTCGGTCCGGTGGCATGGTCGTTCGCGTATTTCTTCTGTTTGCTGTGCGGCTACTACATCCTGCGCCCGTTGCGCGACGAAATGGGTATCCAGGGCGGCGTGGATGCGTTGGCCTGGGTGTTTTCGGCTACGTTCATCCTCATGCTGGCAGTCGTGCCGGCATTCGGCTGGGCGGTGGCGCGTTTTTCGCGTCGCGGTGTCGTGGTGGTCAGCTACGGCTTTTTCGTCGTCAACCTGCTCGTGTTCTTCGTGTTGCTGCGCGCTGGCATCGCACCCGCCTGGACCGCCCGAGCGTTTTTCGTCTGGGTGAGCGTGTTCAATCTGTTCGTCATATCGCTGTTCTGGAGCGTGATGAACGACCGGTTCAATCAGGCGCAGGCGCTGCGACTGTTCGGGCTGATTGCCGCTGGCGGCAGTCTTGGCGCGATCGTGGGCCCCGGGCTGACGACGCTGCTGGTCGAATATCTGCGGCCGGTCAACCTGCTGCCGTTATCGGCGGTATTGCTATTGGCCGCGATCGTGTGTGCGTTGCAGGTCATGCCGAGCGCTGATGACCCGAGCCACGCGCCGCCTAATGCGCGAGGGCGTCGCGAAAGTGTCTGGGCTGGGGCCACGCATGTCGCACGTTCGCCGTACCTGCTCGGCATCTGTGTGTTCATCGTGTTCTATTCGGCGCTGTCGACCTTTCTGTATTTCGAGCAGGCGCGCATCGTCGAAAACGCGTTTTCCGACAGCGCCCAGCGCACCCAGGTGTTCGCCGCCATGGACCTGGCCACCAACACCCTCACGCTGGCATTGCAGTTTTTTGCGACCGCGCGTCTGGTTGCATGGCTCGGGTTGCCGGTCGCGCTGGCGATGATTCCGCTGGCCGTGGCGGCCGGCTTCGGCGCGCTGGGCATCGCACCCACGCTTGCGGTGCTGGTGGTATTTCAGGTCGTCCGGCGTGCCGGCAACTACGCAATCACCAAACCCGCACGTGAGATGCTGTTCTCCGTGGTCAGTACCGAGGACAAATACAAGGCCAAGAACTTTATCGATACCGTGGTCTATCGCGGCGGCGATGCCGCCAGCGGCTGGTTGTTCACGGGCTTGTCGGCGCTCGGGCTCGGGCTTGCGGCGCTGGCCTTTGCGGCGGTGCCGCTTGCCACGCTCTGGGCGGTATGCGGCATCCTGCTCGGACGGGCGCGAAACGCGCGAGCACAACACGATCATCACGACACCACATCACCAACGCATCGAGGTGGTTTATGAGCCGAGACGATTCAATACTCGACAAGTCGTACACGCGACGCCGCGTGCTGGGCTACGGCGCGGCCGGCGCCACGCTGGCCGCATTGCCCTGGCAGCTGTCACTGGCTGCGCAGATCGATGCGGGAGCGGCCGAACAGGCGATGCGTAAACGCGCCATTCCCGCCACGGGCGAGCAGATTCCGGTCATTGGTATGGGCTCGTCCGGCTCCTTTGCCACCCGTAACGAAGCCACGCTCGCTGATCTGCGCACGGTCATGAAGACGTTCGTCGAGCTGGGCGGCACGGTCGTGGATACCTCGCCGTCATACGGTAACGCCGAGACCAATATCGGCACCATTGCACGCGATACCGGTGTGCGCGATCAGTTGTTCATGGCCACCAAGGTGCGCAAGCGCAGCCGCGAGCAGACGCTGGACCAGTTTCGTGCGTCCATCGATGAACTCGGCGAGCCAATCGATCTGCTTCAGATCCACAACTTCATCGGGCTCGACAATCAGTGGGCAACGCTCAAACAGCTCAAGGACGAAGGGCGGGTGCGCTATATCGGCATCACCCATTATCTGACCCGTGCCTTCGAAGAGCTCGAACACCAGATGGCCACCAAGGATCTGGATTTCGTGCAGTTCAACTACTCGATCATGACCCCGGATGCCGAAAAACGGCTACTACCGCTGGCCGCCGATCACGGCATCGCCGTGCTCGTTAATCGCGCCTTTAACGACGGTCGCATCTTCGCTGAAACACGCGGCAAGCAACTGCCTGACTATGCGCGCGAATTCGATTGTTTCTCCTGGGCTCAGTTCGCACTCAAATACGTGCTGGCCAACGAAACCGTCACCGCCGTCATTCCCGCAACCAGCGACCCGGAGCATTTGCGCGACAACATGCACGCCGGCTACGGCAAACTGCCCGACGCCGAGTTGCGCAAACGGATGCGACAGACCATGCAGAGTCTGTAAAAAGGGGCGGGCGTGCCGCGCTCGACCGCCGCGGCAGGCATGGCATGGGCACAGCCGTGCCCGGGCGGGCGCCTCTATCCCGTAACGGGGCGAGTACGGGCCTGCGGCGATACTAGGACGGGCATTCGCCGACCCAGCGGCCTTCCCAGATCATTGTCAGTGGTTCCTGGCTGTTGGCGGCGAACGTGATATCGGTCGAAAAATGCTCGTCGTTGTAGATCTTGACGTCCAGCGCTTCGTTGTCGTTCTCGGGCCAGATGTCGAGTTGTTCTCGCAGCGCCTTTTCCAAATCCTCGGCTTCTTCTGCCGTAAAGCAAAAGCTTGATTCCTTTGTGGGCTCGGTCTCGTTGTACGCCGTCGATGTGACGGTATATTCCCCCGGCTTGACGTGTCCTGCGGACCACGCCGAGGTCGAGAAAACCGCGGCGGCGGCCGAGAGCAAGATGATTCGTTTCATGGCATACCTTTGTCGACGCTGAAATGAGCTATGGCCTTGCCGACCATGCGATGCGGCTTGCAGATGGCCGGTTACAAGGCTGTTTGTATCGCGTGGGCCAAGGCTAACCAAAGATTCAAAGTGGTTCGATAATCGGTTGCGCGCTATACAGGCGCGTACAATCGCATCGCGAATGGCCGTTACTTCTTTTTCGTTATTTAAATACCTATAGTTAGGCCGTTCGTCTTTTATAGGCTAGATCATCGCAGCCGCGTCGTTTGGATATTCGCGGTCACGTTGGAAAGTGTGATTTGTCCATGAATCGAGGCTTATTCAGATCGTTCGGATCGCACGGAAGAATTTCCTTCAGTGCAGGCATCGCGTTGGCCCAATTGTTAATACATGACCGGCTATTGATGAAATCTACGTCAGCCTGGCTCGAACGCCAGCCAAGATGAATACGCGAAGTTGCGATCAGGCGTGGGGCGCGGCAAATACGGATCAGGCCGTGTCTTTACGCGCGAAAGTCGGTCGCGCGAACTTTGTTCAAGCCTCGTGTGGATCGTTCGTAATCACGCCCAAGTCGCAAGGTGGCGGATGAACGCCGGGAAGAAAGCCCAAATCCTGTGTTTGCTGGTCGCAACGTTTGGGCATGTGTCGTGTGCCTCGAACGCCCCACGCGAAAGTAGAGACGTCGAGCATGGCGGTGGCGGTGCCCTGGCGGGCCTGTCTACCGTCTCTGCATTGCTGGTGGCACTGCCGCTCATTCCGTTTGTCGAAGCCTACGATTGGCTGAACAACACCGATGAGAAACGGCGTGTGAAAGCACGCGCAATCGCCGCGCATTTCGCCCCGATTTACGCTGAGCGCACGCGCCGCATCCGCGCCCGGTCGCCGAAAGCGGACGCTAATGAATTGGCAGACCGCGGCGTGCATGTGCTTCTGCCGTCGACGCCGGGTGGCGTTGTTTATCCGGGACTGGCACACGATCGCTGGGCGGATGTGGATCATGAGCGCAACGCCGACAAGATCGCGGCCGATCCGTTGGCTGTGGAGCTGATCCAATTGATGGCGCCGGACGCCGTGCAGGATGAGCAAGCCGAGTCGCACTACAGCGGACAGGCCTGGCGCGACTTTATCGACGCATATTTCGACTATAAAACAGCATTCAACGAGCAGATGCTCGCGCGCTGTGAGCAGCAGCTGCCACGTGCCTGCGAACGCTAGCGCAGAATGCGCCGGCGTTATCACCACGCCGTCAGCAGGGCGATACCGCGTAGCCTTCGCTGCTGTTGCAAAACACTGACCCTAGTAGGTCGGCACTCTGTCAGCTGTGCGTAAGCACGCATTTTGTCCGCCATACAGATCGGTGCAAGCGTGCGTGTTCAGCGCCTTGCGCGACCCGCCCGGCCGTCGCCCGTGGTCGCCCGTAGTCGCCGAGTTGTCGAATGCGTTTCGCCATTCGCGCCGTTTGCGTTCATTCGCGGATTGAAGACCTTACTGCCCCGCTGCGGCGGTTACGCGGCTCGCATGAGCGACATATCGTGCGAACGGTGACTGCCCGCCGCGGGTTGGGTATCGCCTAGACGTGGCGTTTTCGAAACGCGCTCGCCGACATGCCCACAACCACGCCAGCAGACCACCTGGGCTACGCGATCTATCTTTCGCCTTATTACCGTGTCTTTGCGTTTTTCGCGGACAAGCTACCTAGCTCGGGCAGCCAACCGCGCTTCATACGTGGTCAAGACGCCGGTGGCCGGTTGCGAAGGCTTTAACAAACGAGGGTGGGTGAGGGCCGGACGGCCTGAAATCGGCGAATTTCTGCAACGAAACCGCAGGCGGCGCCGGGTGGCGCCGCCCTGGGCAGGCCTTAGGCGGCCTTGTCGAAATGCAGCTCGGTATCCGCGCCGAGATCGACCTTGACCGTATCGCCAGCCACGAACT
This sequence comes from Salinisphaera sp. S4-8, assembly GCF_040361235.1. NCBI lineage: Bacteria > Pseudomonadati > Pseudomonadota > Gammaproteobacteria > Salinisphaerales > Salinisphaeraceae > Salinisphaera > Salinisphaera sp. S4-8. Next base: position 151,455 of record NZ_APNF01000006.1, read on the forward strand.
CGCCGGACAGGATCCGTTTGGCGAGCGGGTTTTCCACCAGCGTCTGGATCGAGCGCTTGAGCGGGCGCGCGCCATAGACCGGATCGAAACCGGCTTCGGCGAGCTTGTCGAGCGCCGCATCGCTGATATCCAGCGTAAGCTCGCGTTCAGCCAGACGCTGATGCAGTTCGCGCATCTGAATCCGGGCGATCTCGCGGATCTGGGACTGGCCCAGCGGATGGAAGACCACCGATTCGTCGATACGGTTGATGAACTCGGGCCGGAAATGCTGGGCGACGACTTCCATTACCGATTCGCGCATGGTCTCGTAGCTGGTATCGGACAGCTCCTGGATGAGCTGACTGCCCAGATTCGAGGTCATCACGATCACGGTGTTGCGAAAGTCCACCGTACGGCCCTGACCGTCGGTAAGCCGTCCGTCGTCGAGCACCTGCAACAGGATGTTGAACACATCGTTATGGGCTTTTTCGACTTCGTCGAGCAGGATCACGGAATAGGGCTTACGGCGCACCGCCTCGGTCAGATAGCCGCCCTGTTCATAGCCGACATAGCCGGGCGGCGCGCCGATCAGACGTGCGACCGAGTGTTTTTCCATGAACTCGGACATGTCGATACGCACCATCGCCGATTCGCTGTCGAACAGGAAGGTGGCAATCGACTTGCACAACTCGGTCTTGCCCACACCGGTGGGGCCGAGGAACAAGAACGAGCCGATCGGCCGGTTCGGGTCCGACAGGCCCGAGCGGGAACGCCGGATGGCGTCGGATACCGCCGAAACCGCTTCGTCCTGGCCGATGACGCGCTCGTGGAGTGAATCCTCCATGCGCAGCAGCTTGTCGCGTTCGGCTTCAAGCATGCGCGAGACCGGGATACCGGTCCAGCGCGATACGATTTCGGCGACTTCCTCGTCGGTGACGTTATTGCGCAGCAGCTTCAGGGCCGCCGGTTTCTGCTCGGCCGCCTGGGCCTCGGTGAGTTCGCGCTCGAGCTGGGGAATACGCCCGTACTGTAGTTCCGACATGCGGTCGAAATCGCGGGCACGCTGGGCGGCTTCCAGTTCCTTTTTGGCCTGTTCGAGCTCTTCGCGCTTGTTGGCGGCACCCGCCACCGACGCCTTCTCCGACTTCCAGATTTCCTCCAGGTCGGAATACTCGCGTTCGAGTTCGGCGATTTCCTCGTCGAGCTTGTCCAGACGCGCCTTCGAGCCTTCGTCGGATTCCTTGGACAGCGCCTGTTTCTCGATCTTGAGCTGAATCAGGCGCCGGTCCAGGCGATCGAGCTCTTCCGGCTTGGAATCGATCTCGATACGGATCTTGGAGGCGGCCTCGTCGATGAGGTCGATAGCCTTGTCCGGCAGCTTGCGGTCGGTGATATAGCGCTGGGACAGCTTGGCGGCCGCGATGATAGCGCCGTCGGTGATATCCACACCGTGGTGGACCTCGTAGCGCTCTTTCAGGCCACGCAGGATCGCGATGGTGTCTTCCAGGTCCGGCTCGTCGACCAGCACCTTCTGGAACCGGCGCTCGAGCGCGGCATCCTTTTCGATGTTCTCGCGGTATTCGTTGAGCGTGGTCGCGCCAATGCAGTGCAGCTCGCCGCGCGCCAGGGCGGGCTTGAGCATGTTGCCGGCGTCCATCGAGCCTTCGGCCTTGCCGGCGCCGACGAGCGTATGAATCTCGTCGATGAACAGAATCACGCGGCCTTCCTGCTTGGACAGGTCGGAGAGCACACCCTTGAGGCGATCTTCGAACTCACCGCGGTATTTGGCGCCGGCGATCATGCCGCCGAGATCGAGTACCAGTACGCGCTTGTCACGCAGCGATTCCGGCACCTCGCCGTTGATGATGCGCTGGGCCAGACCTTCCACGATTGCGGTCTTGCCCACGCCCGGGTCGCCCACCAGGGTGGGGTTGTTCTTGGTTCGGCGCGAAAGTACCTGCACCACGCGACGAATCTCTTCGTCACGACCGATCACCGGGTCGAGCTTGCCTTGCTCGGCCCGTTCGGTCAGATCGATGGTGTACTTGTCGAGCGCGCCGCGCTGTTCTTCGGCATTGGCATCGTCGACGTTCTCGCCGCCCCGGATCTTGTCGATCTGGGCCGTGAGTTTGTCCCGGGTTGCGCCGGCATTCTTTAGAATGGTGCCGGCCTCGGACTTGTCTTCCAGCGCGGCGAGTACGAACAGCTCGCTGGAGATGAACGAGTCGCCGCGTTTCTGGGCGAGCTTGTCGGACAGGTTGAGTACGCGCACGAGCGCCTGGCTGGCCCCCACGTCGCCGGTGGCCTGGCCGACGGTCGGCAGATTGTCGAGCGCCTTGAGCAGGCGGTTGCGCAGATCGCGCACGTCCAGGCCCGCGCCATCGAGCAACGGGCGTACCGTGCCGCCTTCGGTATCGAGTAGCGCCAGCAGCACGTGCACCGGCTGGATTTCGTTGTGGTCTCGGCCCACGGCCAGGCTCTGGGCCTCGCCGAGCGCGCTCTGGAGTTTGCTGGTCAGTTTGTCCATCCGCATGTTGCGATATCCCTCTTTCGTCTGGTGCGGCGCGGCCTTACGGGCGCCTGCGCCTTGGCTATGACCTGTTAATAGGTGCGTTGGTAAACAATTCAACCATTGTTTGAAACATATCGACTTGATCTGTATCAGCGCGTATCGCCGTAAGCCGTTTTGACGCTGATATACTCGCGCGAGCGCCGAATCAGGCACACGACGATTTGATCTCACCGGGGTTTGAATGACCAAGGCCTATGAAGACGCTGAGTTCATGCTCAGCGACGAGGCGCGTTCGCTGCGCCTGTTGTCCGAATATCTCGAACCCAGAGAACGGTTGAAGAAACTCAACGTGCATCGTGCCTTGATTTTCTGGGGGTCGGCGCGTCTGCGTCCGATCGGCCCCGATCCGGTCGATGATGCAGTGGATTTCTATGCCGAGGCGCGGGAACTGGCTGCCCGCATGACGCGCTGGACTATGGAGACACACGACGCCGATACGCATTACCATGTGTGTACGGGCGGCGGTCCGGGCATTATGGAGGCCGCCAATCGAGGGGCTGCGGACGTCAACCGCGAATTGTCGATGGGCTACAATATCGAACTGCCGCATGAGCAGGGGGCGAACGCGTATATCAGCGACGCGCTGAATTTCGAGTTCAAGTATTTCTTCATGCGCAAGTTCTGGTTCATGAACGTGGCGAAGGCGCTGATCATCTTCCCGGGCGGCTTTGGCACGATGGACGAACTGTTCGAGATGCTTACGCTGATACAAACGGGCAAACAGCCGCCCATTCCGGTCGTACTTTATGGTAAGAACTTCTGGGACCGACTCATCAATTTCGACGTGTTCGTCGAAATGGGGCTGATAGGAGAGCGCGACATCGACCTGTTCCATCGGGCAGACTCGGTCGATGACGCATTTGATTTTCTCACCGGTGCGCTTGCGCAGGACACGGTGACCGCACAAAGCCGGCACGGCTGACTGTCATGGCTAACGGATCGTTCAAGAAGAAGGGCAGCGCCCAGGGTGGCGCCAATCCGAATCCCAAGGTGCTGGTCGCCGGCTGGATCGGCAGCATGGTGCTGGTCGCGCTCATCACCGTGTTCGTGACCTACCAGTTCTCCGAAGAGGGCGATCAGTCGCAGCCGGGCGATAGCAGCCAGGTCGCGAGCAGCGGCGACGAGCGCACGGTCGAGAAATCCTCGCCGGATACGCAGATCGAAAACGAAGGCGCCGCGCCCGATTCCCAGGTCGCCGCGAACGAATCCGAACCGGCGCCGGAACCCGCCGAGCCGCCGTTCATGCCCGGGCTCAAGCTCGTCGGCCCGCGCGGAATCGTGCAACTTGCCGGCGTAAACCTGCCGCCCAGCGAGACAGTGGCCAGCTGGTGTCGCGATCTGGCGCAGCGCGTCAGCGGAGTCGAGCCGTCGGACTGCATGTCCGGCGCATTCGCCGATTCCGGCCACAAGTCGGTCAATGGCCGGCCGCTGATCGTGCGCCGTATCGAGCCTTCGCGTAACGCCGCCGGCTCGGGCCGTGTGCTGCTGATTGCCGCGACCCATGGCGACGAACTCAGTTCCGTGGGTACGGTGTTCGACTGGATGAACATCATCGCCGACAAGGGCACACCCTACGAATGGCAGGTCGCGCCCGTGCTCAACCCGGATGGTCTGTTCCACGAGCCGCCGACCCGTGTAAATGCCAATGGCGTGGATCTCAACCGCAATCTGCCGACTGCGGGCTGGGCCAAGGAATCGCGCGATTACTGGCGTCGTGTCGGCTTCGAAAAACGCCGTTTCCCGGGTGAAAGCGCCGGCAGCGAGCCCGAGAACAAGTGGCTCGCCGAGCAGATCAAGCAGTTCAAGCCGGATGTCATTATTTCGATGCATGCGCCTTATGGCGTGCTCGACTACGACGGCGATTTCCCCGCCCCGCGCAAGATGGGCAGCCTGAACCTGCACCGGCTGGGTGTGTATCCCGGCTCGCTGGGTAATTTCGCCTCGCGCATGCAGGGCATTCCGGTGATTACGGTCGAACTCGACGATGCCGACGAGCCGCCCACTGATCGCGAGATGGCGCAGATGTTCACCGATCTGAACGAATGGCTGGATCGGTACTTCCGTAGCGTACGCCAGGCCAGCGCCAGCCGCACCGGCTCGGAAGCCGGCTGACCGCGAGTCGGATTCGATTCAGTCGGCGCGCCGCGCGAGCGCGGGCATGACGGCCGCTCGGGCGAGGGCCGACCGTAACGGCATGGCCAGCGCCTGCCAGTCGCGATAGTCGTCGATATCCCGCCTTGGCGACAGGCTAGCCATTTCCAGATCGAGCGTAGTCGCGCGCGTGCGCGTTGCGCGGGCTACGCGTGCTGTGCTCCATACCGGCCCGCGAAATAGCCGTGCATTCGCCCGGCGCAGGCCGATTGCCCAATAGCCGCCATCCAGCGTCGGCGCCAGCCAGAGCCGATGTCTGTGACATAAATGTCCCTGCGCCTGTTCAAGCCAGGGGCCGTCGAGCATTGGTTGATCCGCGCCCATGAGGATCACGCATGGGCTGTTGCGTAGCGCCTGACGTATGCCCGTGGCCATGCGATAACCCAGCGACCCGCCGGCCTGGCGGCAGCGCGAAACGCCGTAGCGGCGCGCCAGCTGCACGAACAGCGGATGCGCCGGTGTTGGCGCACAGGCCAGGGTGACGCGCCCGGGCGCGCGTGCCGACGCCTCGGCCACGGCATGTTCGAGCATGGCCCGGTAGATACGGGTTGCGCGCACCGCGCCCATACGCCGGGCCAGTCGTGTTTTGCACCGGCCAACGATCGGCGCCTTGGCGAATATCCAGATCGACAATCGCGCTTGTGCCGCGGTTTGGGAATTTAGGCGGGACGGGGGGTTGGCAACAGACATAAGCCTGCTATCATACGCCGCTCGCTCGCCGCGATGCGGGCAACAAAATCTGGGGCCGTAGCTCAGTTGGGAGAGCGTCGCGTTCGCAATGCGAAGGTCGGCGGTTCGATTCCGCCCGGCTCCACCAGATATCGATAGAGGCCGCTTTTTCAAGCGGCCTTTTTCGTGGGCGCGATCAGGGGACGTGCTTCGGGCCGGGCACGCGTTTGCGGTCGCCGCTGGGCGCCGTATGATTCGAGTGTGGCGCGCAATGGCGCACGGGAATCAAACGAGACAGGCGGATCGGATGGGCAAAAACGCGCTGGAACCCAGAATGGCCTCGGCCAAGCGCGTCTATCAGCAGCTGCGCGAGAAGATTCTCGAATTCGAGTTGTACCCCGGCAGCCGGGTCACCGAAACCGAACTCGCCGAGATGTTTCAGGTCAGCCGTACGCCCATCCGCGAGGCCGTGCAGAGGCTCGAGTCCGAAGGTTATCTGTCGGTGCGCCCGAAGCAGGGCTGTTTCATCCGCGATCTGGATATTCCCCGGCTGATGCAGTACTACGACGTACGCATTGCGCTGGAGCTGCTATCGCTGGACAAGGCAGCGCTGTTCATGCCCACGGCACAGCTGGAAACACTGGCCGCGGACTGGGACCCGGCCACGCAGCCGGGCCGCTCGGATGATTCGGAAGTCATGGAAGCGCGCGACGAGTCGTTTCATATTCGCCTGGCCGAAGGCGGTGGCAATACCGCGATCGCCGAATACCTGGCTGATGTGAACAACCATATACGGGTGGTGCGCCGACTCGATTTCACCGAAAACCAACGCATCGACCTGACGTATGTCGAGCACCACAAGATCTGCGAGCACCTGCTCGCGCGTGATGTGACGGCTGCCAAAAATCTCATGATTGGCCATATCAAGCGCAGCGAGGAATTCACCAAGACGCTCACCCTCACGCAACTGGCCCAGAAGCGCATCCGCGCACGCTCGCGCGGTTAGGCCCCGGCCACGGCGACGAATTCGTAACGCGGACCACACCCAGCATGGGACCATCGTCGTAGACCGGGTTAGCCAAATGCCTGATTTATCTGCGCGCTTAGATTCAGGCTAAGACGCTTAACGCCATCTTCGTTGATCGGCTACGCGCCGGTGTCGTTCACTTTCGCCACAACGAAAAAACGACATAACGGAGGAGAAGCCATGATCATCTATGGTGTGGCGTTACTGGCGGCCTGCATGCTCGCCGGCAACATCATTGGCGAGCTGATCGGCATGGCCATTGGCGTGAGCTCGAATGTGGGCGGCGTCGGTCTGGCCATGTTGCTGTTGGTATTCGTGGTCTATCGGCTACAAAAAGCCGGCTGTCTGGATACCTCGTCGCGGCGCGGCGTGGAATTCTGGAGTTCGCTGTATATCCCGATCGTGGTCGCCATGGCGGCCAGCCAGAACGTGCTCGGCGCGGTCACCGGTGGCCCGGTCGCCCTGGTGGGCGGGCTGATCGTGGTAGCGGTGAGCTTTGCGCTGGTGCCGGTGATCGCGCGCCTGGGCAAGGGCAAGTACGCAGTGGCCCTCGACGATATCGAAGCCGAGCGGGGTGATCGTGATGCATGAACGCCTCGTCGACGTATTCACCAGCAACGGGCTGATCACGGCGTTTGCCACGGTCGGGCTGCTGATGCTGGTGTGCAATCTGGTATCCAGGCACCTCACACGCGGACGTATTCACGGCTCGGCGATCGCGATCGCCGCGGGGCTGGTGTTGTCCTATATCGGCGGTGTGGCCACCGGCGGTGAGGACGGGCTGGCCGATGTGGCCCTGTTTTCCGGGCTCGGCTTGATGGGCGGCTCGATGTTGCGCGATTTCGCGATCGTCGCCACGGCCTTCGGCGTGGATGTCGAAGAATTGCGCAAGGCCGGCCTCAACGGCGTGATCGCCCTGTTCGTGGGCATCATCGTGCCATTCGTGCTCGGCGGTGCCATTGCCTATGCCTTTGGCTATACCGATGCCGTATCGGTGACCACGATCGGCGCGGGTGCGGCGACCTATATCGTGGGCCCGGTGACCGGCAGCGCGATCGGCGCCAGTTCCGAGCTCATTGCGCTGTCCATCGCCATCGGTCTGGTCAAATCCATTTCGGTGATGATCGTGACGCCCATGGTCGCGCGCAGTATTTCCCTGAACAATCCCTCGGCAGCGCTCGTATTCGGCGGCATGATGGGCACCACCAGCGGGGTGGCCGGCGGGCTGGCCGCGACCGATGCCCGCCTAGTGCCGTACGGGGCGATGACCGCGACCTTCTATACCGGTCTGGGTTGTCTGCTGGGGCCGTCGCTGCTGTATCTGGTGGTCCGTGCGCTGCTCGGCGGCTAAGCCGGCGTGTCTAGCCGGTGACCGCGATCGCGGCCTTTTCCAGGGCCGTGATCCGTTCATCGGCCTGGCGCGATTTCAGATAGCACAGGCCGATGGTCTGGGTGACACGCTGACTGTCCGCCACGGGCAAAAAAGCCAATGCGCCGGGATAGATATCGTCGATACGCTTGGGCAGCAGGGCATGGCCCACGCCGCCCTTGACCAGACTGGCGAGGGTGAAGATATCGTTGGCCCTCAGTGCCACGCGCGGTGTGACGCCGGCTTGCATGAACATGCGGTAGCTGTCGCGGCCGGTGGAAAATTCCTGCGACAGCATCACGAAGGGTTCGCCGTCAAAACGCCGCAGATCGACCGGTGCGCCTGTCTGCACAGCGGCGCCGGCGGCCTGGACGAAATGGATTTCGTCGTCGAACAGGGGCGTGACCAGACGATGCCGCCGCCGGCCGAGTTCGTGCACGCAGATCAGCGCGGCGTCGATATCGCCGGCCTGCAGCTTGTCTTCGAGATCGGCATTCGAGCCCAGTACCAGTTCGATATCACAGTCCGGCACATCTGCCTTGAGCGCATTGATGATGCGCGGCACGACGGCCACGGTCAGCGAATACAGCGAGCCGATCCGAAAGATGCTCGGCGAGATGCCGGCCGCGGCGCGGGTGTCATCGACGCTGCGTTGAATACGTTCGATGATTTCGCTGGCGTGGCGTTCGAGTACGAAGGCCGAATCCAGCGGTTCCAGCGAGCGGCTGCGGTGGGCGAACAACGGACAACCCACCGCGGCTTCCAGCGAATGAATCGCCTTGTGCACCGACACATTCGACAGCGACAGGGTTTCCGCGGCCCGGGCCAGATTGCATTCGCGCATGAACACGAGAAAGATCTCGAGCTTGCGCAGGGTGATCTCGTCGCTGCTCACACACGTTCTCCGGGACGTCGACATTCGATGTTAACGAAGTCAACGACAGGTTTATTGAACCGCCGCGTCGCGCATTCTAACGTGAGCGCGCTTCGCGCAAGCCAGGAATCCCTATGACCAAACGCCAGTGGACCACGCGCCGCGACGACAAACAGGCCCGCATGGCCCGGGTCGCGCCGTGGCTCGATGCCAAACAGTTGCCGGCCGATCGTATTCACGATGCCCTGCATGCGCTGATCGCGCCGGGTGATCGGGTGATCGCCGAGGGCAACAATCAGAAACAGGCGGATTATCTGTCGCGCGCGCTGGCCGAGCTGGACCCGGAACGCGTACACGATCTGCACATGATCCAGCCCAGCGTCGGTCGGCCCGAACATCTGGCGGTGTTCGAAAAGGGTATTGCCCGCAAGCTGGATTTCGCCTTTTCCGGCACCCAGAGCCATCGTATTGGCGCGCTGATGATGGACGGCACCATCGAAGTCGGCGCGATCCATACCTATATCGAGCTCTATGCCCGGCTGTTCGTGGACCTGATTCCGAAAGTAGTGCTCACCGCCGCCTTCAAGGCCGATCGTCAGGGCAATCTCTATACCGGCCCGTCCACCGAAGACACGCCGGCACTGGTCGAGGCCGCGGCGTTCTCCGGCGGTATCGTCATTGCCCAGGCCAACGAGATCGTCGACGACGTCTCCCAGCTCGATCGCGTGGATATTCCGGGCTCCTGGGTGGATGTGGTCGTGCAGGCCGACAAGCCGTTCTATATCGAGCCGTTGTTCACCCGCGACCCGCGCCATATCACCGATGTGCAGATATTCATGGCGATGATGGCGCTCAAGGGCATCTACGCCGAGCACGGCGTGCAATCGCTCAACCACGGCATTGGCTTCAATACCGCCGCCATCGAATTGCTGCTGCCCACTTACGGCGAAAAACTCGGCCTGCGCGGCCAGATCGCCAGGAACTGGGTGCTCAATCCGCATCCCACGCTTATTCCCGCGATCGAATCCGGCTGGGTGGAGACGGTGCACTGCTTCGGCACCGAGCTGGGCATGGAAAACTATGTCGCCGCGCGCCCGGACGTGTTCTTCACCGGCGCGGACGGCTCGCTGCGTTCCAATCGCGCGTTCTGCCAGCTGGCTGGCCACTATGCCGCCGATATGTTCATCGGCTCGACGCTGCAAATGGACGGCGACGGTAATTCGTCGACGGTAACCACCTCACGTGTATCGGGTTTCGGCGGCGCCCCCAATCTGGGCTGTGATGCCCGCGGGCGTCGTCATGCCACGCCGGCCTGGGCGAATCTCGCGCCCAGTAACGACCCCATGGCACGCGGGCGCAAGCTCGTCGTACAAATGGTGGAAACCTTCCAGGCCGGGCTCAAACCCACCTTCGTGGATCGCCTCGATGCGGTAACGGTCGCCGAGAAGGCCGGGCTGGATCTGGCCCCGGTGATGGTCTACGGCGACGACACCACCCATCTGCTCACCGAGGAAGGCCTGGCTTATCTCTACAAGGCCGAATCGCTGGACGAGCGGCGTGCGATGATCGCCGCCGTCGCCGGGGTCACGCCGCTGGGTCTGAGCGCCGACGCAGCCACCACACAACGCCTGCGTGCCCAGGACAAGATCCGCACCCCCGAGGATCTGGGCGTGAGCCGTACCGAGGCGACACGCTCGCAGCTGGCGGCCAGCAGTATCGCCGATCTGGTCGACTGGTCGGGCGGGCTCTACGAGCCACCGGCACGTTTTCGGAGCTGGTAATGACACAACACGACACAGGCGCGACGGTACGCGCCGAAACCTTGCCCGGCATGCTCGCGCGTGCGGCCAGCGTCGCGCTGCGAGCCGAGATCGATCTCACCCCCAAACCGGGGTTGGTGGATCGGCGCGATACCGGCGCGCATCGGGATATGGATCACGGCCTGATGCATGCGTCGGTCGATGCGCTGGAAATCGGCTTTCACGATATGGCCGCCGCAGCCATCGAACAGCGTGACCCCTACACGCTGCGTGCCGAGCTGGGTCTGCTCGGTCGCGAAAGCGAAGCCCGGATGATGCTGGCCACCGACGGCGTGAATACCCATCGCGGCGCGATCTGGGGTCTGGGTCTGATCGTGGCGGTGGCTGCACAGCGTCCGCGCTGGCGGGCGCCGGTATTGCTCCAAGGGGTGGCCGCCATGGCCGCCATCGACGACCCCGCGGTATCGCCGCTGCGCTGTTCCAACGGCCAGCGCGCGGTACAGCGTTATCACGTCGCCGGCGCCCGCGGCGAAGCCTGTCGCGGCTTCCCGGCACTGGCCCAGGCGGGCCTGCCGATGCTGCGCCGCGCGCGGGCACGCGGCTGTAGCGAACGCGTGGCGCGGCTGAATGCACTGCTGGCGATCATGGCGGTGCTCGACGACACCTGCGTACTCAGCCGGGCCGGGCGCGCGGGGCTTGTGCAGGTACAAGCCAATGCCGCCGCCATCCTGGACATGGGCGGGGTCGGCACGGTGGCCGGCGGCCGCGCGCTGGCATGTTTCGAACGTGAACTGCTTGGACTCAATGCCTCGCCCGGCGGCAGCGCCGATCTGCTCGCGGCGACTCTGCTGATCGATGCCCTCGAGTACGCCGCGCAACGGCCTTGGGGCCGGCCGCAGTGCGGCGATACACGCCTCAAGGAGAAAGGCCATGCAACGCTTATCGCTTGAATATCCCGCCGGCGCGCCAGCCGCGCGCCGCGCCCTGGCCGGTGTGGTCGGCTCCGGCGATCTGGAAGTGCTGCTCGAACCGGCGGGCCAGGGACGCTCGACGGTCGCGATTACGACATCCGTCGACGGCGTCAACGACATATGGACAGCGGTGATCGATCGTATTTTCGCCAATAGCGAACAGCCGGCGGTCGCCCTCGAAATCAACGATTTCGGGGCCACGCCCGCGGTGGTACGCCTACGCATCGCCCAGGCCTTGGAACAGGCCGCCAGCGGCCCGGAGAGTGCGTGATGGAAAGCGCCGAACTGTTACAACGCGAAAGCTTTGTCGAGAAAAACGCGCGCCAGCGGGTGCAGCATCTGCTCGATGCCGGCACGTTGCGCGAACTGCTCGACCCGTTCGAGCGCCTGAGCTCGCCCTGGTTGGGCCTGCAGGATATCGTCACCCAGGCCGACGACGGCGTGGTGCTCGCCCGCGGCACGATCGACGGCGTGGCCGTGGTTGTCGCCGCGATCGAGCCGGCCTTTCAGGGCGGTTCGATGGGCGAGGTCGGCGGGGCCAAGATCGCCGGTGCACTCGAATTGGCGCTGGAAGATGCGCGTGCGGGCACGCCCGTGGTGCCGGTGCTGCTGCTCGAAACCGGCGGCGTACGCCTGCAGGAAGCCAATTGCGGTCTGGCGGCGATCGCCGAAATCCATGCCGCGATTGTCGCTCTACGTGAATATGTCCCGGTGATCGGGGTGATCAGCGGACCGGTGGGGTGTTTCGGCGGCATGTCTATCGCCGCCGGGCTGTGTTCGACGTTGATTGCGACGCGCGAGGCGCGTCTGGGGCTCAATGGCCCGCAGGTGATCGAACAGGAAGCCGGTGTGGATGAATATGATTCGCGGGATCGGCCGATGATCTGGAGCCTGACCGGCGGTGCCCAGCGCCATGCGACCGACCTGGTCGATAGGTTGTGCGACGACGATACCGCGCAGATTCGCGCGGCGATCGCCCAGGCCGTGGCTGCGCCCGTCGCCGACTTGCCCCGCACACAGGCGATCGATGCCCATCTGGCGCGGCTGCGCGGGCTGGATACGAGTCGGCGCGCGGATGCCGACTGGGCACGCGAGATGCTCGCCGATATGAACCCTGCAGCCGGAGACGGCCGATGAGTACCAACCACTATCCCTCGCGCGGCGCCGCCTGGCTGGCCGCGCTGACCGACAACACGCCCCATGTCGACCATTTCCCGGCCAGCGTGCGGGTGGTGGATGCACCGCTGGGCGATATCGCAGCCCGTTATATCGCGGTCGTACCGGATGCCGACAATGCCTACCCGCGCACGCGCGGCGGCGAGGTGGGTCTGGTCGAGGGGTGGGCGCTGGCCCAGGCGGTGCGTGACGTGCTCGATGCGGATGCGGAACAGGCCGAGAAGCGGGCGATCGTCGCCGTCATCGATGTGCCCAGCCAGGCCTATGGGCGTACCGAAGAAGCCCTGGGTATTCATCAGGCCCTGGCCGCGGCGGTCGAGGCCTATGCCACGGCCCGGGCGGCCGGCCATCCGGTGCTCGGATTGATCGTGGGAAAAGCGATGTCGGGTGCGTTTCTTGCCCATGGTTACCAGGCGAATCGCCTGATCGCGCTCGACGACGACCGCGTACAGGTGCATGCCATGGGTAAACAGGCCGCCGCGCGGATTACCCAGCGGACCGTCGAAGGCGTCGAGCAGCTCGCACAAACCATTACGCCGATGGCCTATGACATCGCCAGTTTCGATCGTCTCGGCTTGTTGTTCGCGCGTCTTTCGGTCGCCAATGCCGATACGCCGGACGAGGCAGACGTTGCTGCGGCACGCGAAACCCTGATGCAGGCGCTGGCCGATATCGGCGACGATGACAGTCTGGCCACGCGCCTGGATGCCAAAGGCCGGGCCGCATCGGTCACGGTTCGCGAACGTTTGCGTGCCCAATGGGCCGGCGATTGAGTGTCGGCCAGCGTATCGATTACAGCCGCGTCGAAGCGGCGGTATCGGCACGTCCGCACGACCTGCTCTGGACACAGGCCCAACCCGTCGCCGATGACACGCCGGATTGGGCGGTACCCATACTCGCGCGCGGCGGACCGTTCGTGGTGCGACGCGCAGTCCGTATGCCGGCACGGCTGCCGGTAGGCGTGCGCGGCGGGTGTCGACGCGAGCGCTTTGCGATGACCATCGACGGCTCGCAGGTGATCGATATCTGCACGCCCGAACAGCTGGGGCGGCGGGGTACGGCTGTGGCCCCGGATCGACGGCGTGCCATTCCCGCGCTCGACGTGCTGCCTGATGTGGCGCATACGCTCGACGAAACCAGCCTGTGCTGGGGCCTGGGCGGCGCGGTCGGCTACGAACTGGCTACGGGCGAGGCCGCGTGTCATACGACCTCGGATATCGATGTGTTGTTGCGAATGCCGCGCGAGATAGCACGGGCCGACGCACGCGCGGTGATCGATGCGCTCGCTGGGCATGCGGTGCGTTGCGATATTCAGATGGAAACGCCGCGTGGCGGCGTGGCACTGGCGGACTGGGCAGCCGGCAACACACAGGTTTTGGTCAAGAGCGATCAAGGCCCGTTCCTGTGTCCGAATCCATGGTCGCCCGCACCGGCAGCAGACACGGCGCTGGTAGGCTGATCGGCATGGGCGTGGTGCTGACATTCGCGGGCCAGGGCGCTCAGCGCGCCGGCATGCTGGCTGCGCTTCCGGATAGCGCGGCGGTGCGTGAAACACTGGCAGAGAGTGCCGATGTGCTCGGCTGCGATATGGCGCGGCTGGATAGTCGCGAAGCACTGGCCGACACCGAAACCGTCCAGCTCGCCCTGACCATCGTCGGCGTCGCCAGTGCCCGGCATCTGGCGGCCGAAGCGGGGCCGCCGGATGCGGTGATGGGGCTGTCGATCGGCGCCTGGCCGGCAGCGGTGATCGCGGGTGCGATCGCCTATGCCGATGCGCTCACGCTCGTGCGCGAACGCGGCCGGCTCATGGGGCAGGCGTACCCCGCCGGCTATGGCATGAGCGCGGTGATCGGCCTGGACGAGGCGCGCGTGCGTGAACTGGTGGCCGATCTCTACCGTGATGACAGGCCCTTGTATGTCGGCAACGTCAATAGCGATAGCCAGATCGTGGTCGCCGGTCACGACGAGGCCTTGCAACGACTGGATACGGTCGCCCTCGAGCAGGGCGCATCACGTGTCCAGCGCCTGGATATGGCGGTCCCGTCGCATTGCGCGTTGCTTGATGCCCCGGCTGAACGGCTGGGCCAGGTCGCAGCCGATACGCCGTTCGCCGCGCCGGACTGTGCCTACTTCAGCGCCAACCGGCAGCGCCGCCTGTGGCGCAGCGAACAGATTCGTGACGATCTCGTCTACAACATGGCCCGGACCGTCTACTGGGCAGCCAGCGCGCGTATCGTGCACGAGTCGGGCTATACGCTGGCGGTGGAAATGCCACCGGCGCGGGTACTCACACGGCTGCATCCACGTCTGGATACGCCCGGCGAAGCCGTGGCCGTGATCGACGCCGGCTGGCATAATGCCGCGGCCCTGATCCGCCGCGCCCTTCATTCGGCCGACTGAGACAGCGCCTCGCGCGCCGTCGCCGACGCGCTGCGGCCAACCCGCCCCAAGGAGCCGCCTGCATGGCCACGTCCCTCGAAAGCCGCGCGGCGTATTTCGTATTCATTGCCGTGCTCGGCATGCTCACGGCGGTAACGCCGTTGTCGATCGACATGTACCTGCCGGCGATGCCGGGTCTGGCCCGCCAGTTCGCGGTCGATCCGGCCTATGTGCAGTACAGCCTCAGCCTGTTCTTTGTTGGGCTGGCCGCCGGTCAGCTGACCTATGGCCCGCTGGCCGATCGCTACGGGCGTCTGCCCATCCTGTATTTCGGCCTGGGGCTGTACCTGCTCGCCTCGGTTGCCTGTGCCTTGTCCGATTCGGTGGGCATGCTCATCGCAGCACGGGCCGTACAGGGCTTTGGGGCGGCTGCCGGGCCGGTCATGTCGCGCGCGATCGTGCGTGATCGTTTTCATGGATCGAAGGCCGCCAGCGTGATGTCGTTCGTGGTGATGGTGATGGCCACCGCGCCGTTGCTGGCACCGATTGTCGGTGGCTTGGTGCTCAAGTTCGCGGCCTGGCCCAGTATCTTCTGGCTGCTGTGCGTGTACGCGCTGCTTTGTCTGGTGGCGCTGACCGTTTTGCTGCACGAATCCCATCCGCCGCAACGGCGTATTCGCGATCGCAGCCTCATGGCGCAATACGTGGGGTATCTCGCGCTGCTCAAGCGGGGCCCGATCGCATTGTTTCTGTTCTGCGGCGGGCTCATGTTCGGCGCCCTGTTTTCGTATGTCGCCGCCAGCTCCTTTGTCTATATCGACCAGTTCGGGGTCGACGAATCGCTGTTCGGTTTCTATTTCGGCGCCAATGTCTTCGCCATGCTCATCGGCACCGCCACCAACGGCCGGCTGGTGATGTATTTCGGCTACCGCACGCTGCTGGGGGTGGCGGTTGTGAATACGCTGGCCTGTTCGCTGGTGCTTCTGGCCACCACGCTGAGCGGCGCCGGCGGTTTCTGGGGTGTGGCCGTGCCGTTGTTCTTTCTATTGTCGACGGTGGGCGTGGCCGGCGCGAATACAGTGGCCGGTTTGCTGGATATGGCCCCGGATGCGGCCGGGGCGGCCTCGGCCCTGTTTGGCGTGGTGCAGTTTTCCTGCGGCGCGGTCGCCACTTGGCTGGTCGGCCTGCTCGGCGGCGATGCCGCAGCGATGGCGATCGTGATGTGTCTGGCCTCGGCCGGCTCGACGCTGGCCTATATCCTGTTGCGCATGGCGACCAAGGCTACGCCAGAGGGCGCGTGATCGCGGGCCTCGAAGGGTAACCTGTCGCTGGGCGGTGAGGTTAAGGCGGCCGCTCAGAAGGCGACGATTAGCCCCATGCCCACCGCGATATCGTCGCGGAAGTCGCTATCGGTCTTGATCAGCCGATCGTCGTTCAGGCCGAGGCCACCCTGGAGCGCGACCCGCTGGTTGAGCCAGTTCTGCTTCATGAAGCCGCGCAGACCGTATTCCGACTTGAACAGGTTATAGCTTTCCACCTTGGGCGCGTGCTGCTCGAACTCGCTGACATCGAGCGGATTGACCTCGTGGGTATTCGCGGCCACTTTCGCTGCATTGAGCTGTTCACTGTCGTCGGCAGGGCTAGCCGGTACATTCAAATCCAGCGCCTTGGCGGGCGCGTCGTTTTCGACGAAGGTGCCGGCCGTGTCGGCATCCACCCCGTGCGTATCGTGGGCATGCGCCGGTGCGTTGTCGCTGCGCTGCGTTTTAGTGTGCTCGACCAGTTGCGTGGCACCGTCGACAGCAAGCGGCAGCTCGGCCAGCGCCTGGGTTTCGTCAGCGCTGGCTTTGCCGGTTGGCGTTGCGTTAGCCAGCGGTGCGGTTTCGGTGGAGGTTTCGAGGCCGTTGAACTGTGGCGATTGTGCATACCACCACGTGCCGCCGGCCAGCCCGCCGGCTGCCGCCAGCGCCAGCACGAAGATGAATCGGGGTCGAAAACCGTTGGACTTTTTCATCGCTTCATCCATGACACAACGTCAAAGAAGCAGACCTAACCTGTCGAATTCACTGATACGAATGTAATGATCGCGCGAATAGACACAACACACAATAGACGCGCATTTTTCGCGGGCTCTGCCCGAACCCGTGACGATGGTCTCGGGCTCGGGCAGTGGCCCTATGTCGCTATACCTGCACGTTCAGAGTGACATCGATATTGCCGCGGGTGGCATTCGAATACGGGCAGACCTGGTGGGCGGCTTCGACGAGCTTGTCGGCTTCGACCTTGTCCATACCCGGCAGCGATACGTTGAGCGTGACTTCGATCCCGAATGCCTCGCCCGAGGGGCCGATGCCCACCTCACCGGTGACCTGCGTGTCCTTCGGCAATGAAATCTTCTGCTTGCCGGCGACCACCGTCATGGCACCGATGAAACAGGCGGAATAGCCCGCCGCGAACAGCTGTTCGGGATTGGTGCCTTCGCCACCGGCGCCACCCAGTGCCTTTGGCGTGGCCAGTTTCAGGTCGATCTGGCCGTCGGCACTGCTCGCGTGCCCGTCCCGACCGCCTGTCGCCGTGGCTTGTGCGCGATAGAGAACTTTATCCAGGGCCATGGGATATTCCTGATTGTGAGTTCCAGACTATACATTGTGCACAATGAATCACATTCAAGTCCGCCGCACTGCCGCCGATTCAACAACATGGAACAGCGCTGGCATGCGCCGTCGGTCGCGCGCCACATCGTATGACGTGGCCCGAGCGCGACATGTTCGGTTACAGGCATCGCTGGCAAATCATGGCGTCGCGCGGTGTGGGCATTCAGGTGGAACGGGCACGAGGGAGCGGGGCGCAATGGTAGGAAGTTCAAGCCGGCGCGGCATCTGTGTGATCGATGCCCGCCAGCGCATCGTGCAGGCCAACGTGGCGCTCGCACGGCTCGTGGGCAAACAGCGGGCCCGCGATATCGTCGGTCAGCCGTTGTCGCGTTTCCTGGACACGGGCGTCGACGCATTGGGCGTGCGCGCTCGTCTCGGACACGGGCGCGGGCCGTTGGCGACGTACCTGCACAGCGTCGGGCCGGCCGGCAAACGCCGCAAGGTTCCGGTTTTCATTGCTTTGCAGGCCGTTGATGCGGGCAATCGCCGTCGATCCGGGGCTGTGGTCGTTATTACCGTACGCGGGTTTGGCGATCGCATCGCGACGAGCGCCTACTCGGAGCAGCTCGAGATCGCGCTTGATGTGGGCCAGTTGGGGGCCTGGGGTTTGAATCTGCGCACCGGCGAGGCGTGGCGTACCGACCTTCACGACCGTATCTTCGGCTACGAACACACGCGCCCGCGTTGGACCTATGAAAAGTTTCTCGCCCATGTGATTCCAGCCGATCGCGAGCGGGTCCATCGCACGTTCAAACAGGCCACACAAGCCCACCAACGCTGGGCGTTCGATTGTCGTATCCAGCGTAGCGACGGCGATATTCGCTGGATATCCATCCAGGGCGGTTTCGAAGACGATATCCAGGGCGATCCGGCGGTGGCGTTCGGTGTGATCGCCGATATCACCGACCGCAAGCGCACCGAAGCGCAGGTCGAGTTTCTGGCGTATTACGATTCGTTGACCCATCTTCCCAATCGCCGCTTGCTCGACGATCGGCTCGCGCATGCGGTGGTGCATGCGCGCCGTCAGGGCCGGTTCGGCGCCGTGCTGTTTCTTGACCTCGACGATTTCAAATCGGTCAACGATACCCAGGGGCACCAGGTCGGAGACGAAATGCTCGTGGAGGCCGCGCGACGCCTGTGCGATTGTTTGCATGAGGACGACACGGTCGCCCGTTTTGGTGGCGACGAATTCGTGGTGGTGCTGGAGGATCTGGGTACCGATCGCGACGCGGCCGCGGCTTCGGCGGCCGAGATTGCCGGCATCGTGCGTACCGCGCTGCTTGAGCCGTTCGTGCTCAGTACCATCGAGCAACGCCGTGCGAGCTGCAGTATCGGCGGGGTGATTTTTGGTGATAACGACTCTGAGGCGGCCACCTTGCTCCAGCAGGCCGACGTGGCGATGTATCGCGCCAAGGCCAAAGGCGGTGACGGCCTGTGCCTGTATGAACCGCAAATGCAGCACGCAATCGATAACCGCGTGGCGATCGAGCAGGAAATTCAGCAGGGCATCGAGAACGACGAATTCGTGCTTTATTACCAGCCGCAGCTGGACCTGGCGGCCAACTCGGTGAAGGCCGAGGCCTTGCTGCGCTGGCATCACCCGCGCCGCGGTGTGGTCTATCCGGGCGATTTCATTCCCGTGGCCGAGGCCTGCGGGTTGATCGTGCCGCTCGGCCGCCAGGTAATCGAGCAGGCCTGTCGCCGCCTTCGCGAATGGAGCGAAAGTCCGGTGATGTCGTCGGTCTCGATCGCGGTCAACGTCAGTGCCAGCCAGTTTCACCACCCGGGTTTCGCCCGCGATATCACAAGCGCCATGGCACGGTTTGCAATTGACCCGCGGCGGCTGGTGATCGAGCTTACGGAAAGCGTATTGCTCGATAGCATCGAGCGCGCACGTGCGACCATGGCCGAACTGGCCGTAAGGGGCGTTCGCTTCGCCCTCGACGACTTCGGCACCGGCTATTCATCGCTTTATTACCTCAAGAATTTGCCCCTGCACCAGCTCAAGATCGATCGGCGCTTCGTCGGCGAAGCACTTACCGATGCGCACGATGCCGCCATCGTGCATACGATCATCACGCTGGCGCAGGCCATGGGCATGGAGGTCGTCGCTGAAGGCGTGGAGAGCGTGGCCACCCGCGATTTCCTGCTGGCCGGCGCCTGCGTGCAGCAACAGGGGTTCCTGTTCAGCGAAGCGCTTGCCGCCGGGCCCTTCGAGGCTTACGTACGCGCCGATCCGTTCGCGAAGACGATGCCGGCCAGCATCGGTCGTTGATGCCGATCGCGACTACCCCGTCGCACGCGGTTGGAGCGCTTCTTCGAACAGCGTGAGCAGCCGCCGGTAGTGGCGGGCGTCGGCCCGGGCATCGTAGACCGGCGCGTCCTTGGCGGTGTAGCCGTGGCCCGCGCCCTTGTAGAGTTCGGTGCAAAAATGCACGCCCGCTTTCGCCAGCGCCTCATCCACGCGCGCGATTTGCTCGGGCGGCAGCAGCGTATCGCCATCGGCATGGCCCAGATACACCTGCGCGCGTATCGACTCGACCTCATGCACCGGGCTGTCCGGGTCGTCGGCCTTGGCCAGGTTTGCCGAATGAAAACCGGCGGCCGCTGCAATACGTTCCGCCTGCCATGCCGCCATACGCAGCGCGAATGCGCCGGTCATGCAATAACCGACTACGCCGATGGCAGCGCTATCGAACTCGGGCTGCGCGTCGATGGTGTCGATCCAGGCCTGGAAATCGCGACGTTGGGCGTGCGGCGTGAGATGCCCGGCATAGTCGAACAGCGTCGGGCGTACGTCTTCGTCGCGAAAGGACTTGCCCTCGGGCACGACCGCGCCCTGCGCGTCACGGTAGTAGATATTGGGCATGAGTACTGCATAGCCGGCATCGGCCACGATCTGGGCTTTTTCGTGGTAGCAGGGGCGCAGCCCGCCGATATCGGTGAGCATGATAACCGCAGGCAAGGGACGACCTGCTGGGGCAGGCGTAAATACGTGGGCGTCGATACAGCCATCGGCGGTGTCGATTTCGATATTACGGCTCATGGACAGGCACCGGGTCGCTGACAAGTGGGCGGGCTATTTCTACGTCGCTGGCCGTCTGTTCGCAAGCCGCAGCCGCTCGAGCGCAGGTCGCGCTGTGCCGGCTCGATATGCGCGGTTCAACCAATCACCTGGTTGCGCCCGCCGAGTTTGGCGCGATAGAGATTCTCGTCGGCTGTGTGCAGCAGTGTATCCAGCGATATGGCCATGTCTTCGGCGACCGCGATACCGATACTGACCGTCAGGCGCAGGATCGCTTCGCGATCGTGGCACTCCAGCGCTTCGATCGCGTCGCGCATGCGTTCGGCCAGCTGATGTGCCGCGAACAGATCCGCCTCGGGCAACAACACACAGAACTCTTCACCGCCCAGGCGACAGAGGAAATCACTATCGCGTATCTGTCGGCTCATTATTCTGGCCACGGCGCGCAACGCGGCATCGCCGGCGCGGTGGCCGTGGTTGTCGTTGATGCGTTTGAAATGGTCGAGATCGATCATGAGCAGGGCAAGCGGCAGCCGCCTCGCTTTCAGGTGGCGAGTGTATATCTGTTCCAGGCGGGTGCGATTGGCCAGGCCGGTCAGCGCATCGGTGGCGGCCATGCGCCGCAGGCGGCGTTCGGCCTCGGTACGGCTGCCTTCGTAGACATAGGACAACAGATAACTACAGGATGTGATCGTGACCATATTCGCGATCGAGCCCGGGTTGGCGAATATCGGATCGGTGCCGAAGCGCCAGATGAACACCGCCCCGGCCAGCGGCACGAACACCGCACACAGCAATCCGCCCCACAACCGTCCGATCAACAGATGGGCGACGACGGGCATGAGCAAAACCCAGCCGAATACCGTGACCGATGTATCGGGCGCGATCAGCGCATAGCTCACACCGCTATACAGCACGAACAGATAACCGATCGACCAGCGTTGCAGATACGGCGTACGTCGGACGACCGGTAGTAGGGAAAGGGCAAAGGCCGTGACCGCAATTTCGACAGCCATGAGCAAATATTTGCCGGCGAAGAAATTCAGGGCGACGAACATCACGCCGAACAGGGCGGTAAAGATCAGCAGCACCTGCATCAGCGCGCGCCGATGCCGATGAAAGGACAGGGCTTCGTCAGGCTCAGTGACGCTGTTCACGCGTAGGCCCGGGCGCGCGCAGAGCCGTTCCCGGCTGCGAAAACGGCTTGCGGCCGAGGTGCCTTTGCCTTGCGCAGGTGCGGCTCGGTCCAGGCGGACAGCTGGAGTGGCCGGGCACAGTGTCCCCTCGTGACGATCACGGCCGACGTTCCCCTCGTTTGCCATTAGAAATTGTTGTTACCGTCAACTCGGAGTATGCCCGCCCGTTTCCCGGGCGGCCAGCCTGTCGGGCCGCTGCGCGAATGCCAGAGGCCAGCCTGCGGCCGAGCGTCGGGGGCGCGCTGTTGGCATGGCGGCGGGAGGTAGGCGCATGCGCCAGGGCGCGATCGCGGCCGCTGAATGCGCTCGTCTTCGGTGTGGTAGCGTGCACCGGGCCAGCTGCGTGGTGTGTCGGGGCCCGCGCAGCTGGATGTGGGCATGCGGGGCGGCAGCGGCGGTTCAGCCCGCGATGCGAACCCGTTTGCGACCGCCGCGCTTGGCTTCGTAGAGCGCGGCGTCGGCGCGTTGCAGGGCTTCTTGCCACTGGCCGTGGTCGAACTCGGCATAGCCCATGCTGGCGCTGAGCGTCAGGCCATCGGGGCCATCGACACTTGCCTGATCCAGCGCGCGGACCAGACGCTCGATCGCCGGTTTGGCGGTTTCGCAATCGCCGCTGAGTTCCAACAGAATCACGAATTCGTCGCCACCCCAGCGACATACGATATCGTGCTCGCGCGTGGCCTCGCACAGGCAGGTCGCCAGCTGCTGGATGAGCCGGTCACCGGTGGCATGGCCATAGTCGTCGTTGATCGTCTTGAAATGGTCGATATCCACGAACAGCAGCCCGCCACGCGCAGCGACACCCGGGCGTTTCATGTATTCCTCGAAAAAACCGCGGTTGTAGAGTCCCGACAGGGCATCGCGATTGGCACGATCGGTTGCGTGCTCAAGCTGGGCGTTGTGGGCGCGTCGCTCGTCCAGGGTCAGTGAATAATGGCGGACCATCACCGCGAGCGCGAGCGTCTGAAACAGCACGCAGGAAAGGGCGAGCGTGTCGACCGGCAGAATCGAATGCCCGAGTTCGCGGCTCGCATCGAGTAGCCCGCACAGCACGAAGATCGTCAAACCGAAGCCGGTCAATAATGAGATATGGGCGCTGTTTTGGATCGCGGCCAGCCGCAATACGCGATAGCTCACGTAGGCGAACACGCCAAGGCAGAGCGCGAAGAACGGCCCGGCCGCCGCGCCGTAATCCAGAAAGACATTCGAGTCCGAAAAGCGCAGGCGCGTGTTTGCCACGACCATATACGGACTATCGATCCAGGGCAGGGCCATGGCAAACAAGCCCAGCCCGTAGGTGATACCGAGACGGCGCCGCGAGGGCCACCCGGCACAGGTCAGACACCAATAGACACAGATATAGGCCGCCAATGCCAAAGGCAGTACGCACAAGGCGACCCGGTAGGCGATCTCGATGAGCCCGGTATTGGCCAGCGCGATGCCCAGGTGCACGCTCGTGTCACTGACCACATAACCCGCGGTGGCCAGATTGGCCAGGGTGAAATGCACCGCGCTCGGCGTGTACTGATCGCGCCGGGTGTACAGGGAGAGCGTGAGTACCACCAGCACCGAGGTCAGGGCGACCGTGGCGCCGGCACTCACGAGCTTGAGCCATAACGCCCACGACTCCGACAAGGACGCTGACTGTACGCCGGCGGCGATCTGCGTTTGTGGCATGCCCAAGGTGTTCCCCCGACCCGACCGTCAAGCATAGCAGGATGGTTTCGATTGCGCCGCAATATATTGGCCGCGGCAATCGATGTGCCAGCTGTGTTTTCGTGCCGAAGCCGCGTCGAACTATAAAAATAGAAGTTTTCCGATATATTGATTCTCGTAGAACAAAACAGCGTCTTGGTGGGGAGGAGTGACATGTTGCAGCAATACAGTTTTCGACGGGCGAGCCGCGTGTTGGGAGTGGCCGTGCTGGCACTGAGCCTGTTGGGCTTGGCGGCCTGTAACGACGACTCCGACGCGGTGAATCTGGGCACGGACAGCCAGTCGCAATCCGGGTCGACGCCGGACGGCGGCGATACGCCGGGCGCCACGCCCGGCTCGACGCTCACGCCGGGCGGCGACGCGTCCAATGCGGTTGTGGCGCGCGATTACAACGCGGTGGTGACCAACCCCAAAGACGGCACCGACATCGCGATTACCGTGCTGCAGCCCGCTCTGGCGCCGGGCGAGGCCGCGCCCCTGATCCTGCATAGCCACGGCTTTGGCGGTACGCGCCTGCGCGGCCGCGATCAGAACACCCTCTACGAAACGCTCACCGGTGGCACGTTGCCCTCGGCCGAGGCCGCCCGTCGGGCTGCGGCCGCGGGCTATTTCGTCATCAGCTTCGACGAACGCGGCTTCGGGCAATCCGAAGGTCAGGTGGAAGTGATCGACCCGGACTTCGAAGGCGAAGACATCAAGGCGATCCTCAACTGGGCCGAACAGCAGATGGACAATCGTGGCCATCTGGGTTATCGGGACGGCGACCTCGCTGTGGGCGCACTGGGGCTCTCCTATGGCGGTGGCTTCCAGTTGGTCGGTGCCGCGGTCGATCCGCGCTTCGACGCGATCGTACCCACCGTCGGCTGGTATGACCTGCTCTACAGCCTCAGCCCCGGCGACGTGATCAAGTCGGATTGGGGCGTGCTGCTGGTCGCCCTCGGCATTCCGACATCGCAGGTGCGTCTCGACCCCTTGCTCTACCAGGCGCTTGTCGAAGGTCTCGCGGCGCCGCTGACGCAGCGCGGTTTTTCCGCCGACGTACGCGACAAGCTTTATAACAACAGCCCGCGCTCGTTTTGCGAAAGCCGCGAATCCGCGGGTGGCGAACTCGGGCCGAGCGCGAGCGGTCGGGTACCGGCCCAGGTGGATGCGCTGATTATCCAGGGCGTGGCCGATACGCTGTTCACCCTCAACGAGGGCTGGGCGAATGCGCAATGTCTGCGCGCGGCGGGTAACGAGGTCCATTTCGTGGGCATGCGTTTCGGGCATACCCTGCCGGTGCTGCAAAGCCTCCAATCCCAGGACCGCGTCGCCTACAGCACCGAAGCGACGCTGCACTGTGGCCGCCAGACCTTCGATACGGCCACGCTCGAACTCGATTACCTGAATTGGAAGCTGCGCGGCACGCCGTTA
The DNA here is from genome assembly GCF_040361235.1 of Salinisphaera sp. S4-8. Classification (NCBI taxonomy): domain Bacteria; kingdom Pseudomonadati; phylum Pseudomonadota; class Gammaproteobacteria; order Salinisphaerales; family Salinisphaeraceae; genus Salinisphaera; species Salinisphaera sp. S4-8. The sequence goes on from NZ_APNF01000006.1 coordinate 176,386, forward strand.
CCGCAGCCGATTCCGAGCAATTGCGTGACCGTGACCGACAACCAGGGCGTGGCGCTGAATACGTTGCCCGTCGCCGACCCGGCTACCGGCAACGGGTATTCGGTGAGCGCACAAGCAACGACCGGCGGCTTGAGCCTGCTATTGGATTTGTTGCGCACCCATACCGTGGACGATCTGGTCGATGCGCTGGCCGTCACCGTCGATAACGCCACCGATATCGTCGACACGCTGCTCAATCCGCAGGCTGGGGTACCCACGGATGCCACGCCGAGCTTCGTGCTGGCGCAATTGATCAACGCGCTGCCTGCCGACCAGATCGACGAGCTGCTTAGTGGTGGCACCTTCGTGCCGCTGACAACCGTGGAGCGTGCCGGCCAGGCACTGGTTGGTATCCCGGTCGCCGATATTCAGATCACCGGTGGTGGCGTCGCGCCGGTGGCGTTTCTGGGGATCGGCGTGCGTCGCGATGCCAACGAAAGCGCGGAACTGGTCAACAAGCAGGTGCGCCCGGTGCGCGGCACTGGCGAGCAGCGCGTCGAACTCAATGGCCTCAGTCGGCCGCTGCAGGTTGGCGACGAAATCGGCCTGATGATCTATGGTTTTCATCCGCAATACGTGGCGAGTTTTTCGACCATTCCGGGCGTGATCGATGTCCAAGGCCAGGTCGGCCTGCCGATCGTCGATCTGCCCGATGCGCAGGTGGCCTCGCCGGCGCGCTGAACCCGGATAAGCGCTGGGCGCGTGTTCGGCGACGCGCGCCCAGCGCCGCCGATCGCGTTATTCTGTCGGCCATGCAAAGCATTTCCGACGAGTTGCGCCTGGACAAGCGGCAGGCACCACCGGCCGATCTGATGGTGCTGCGACACCGGTATCCGCCCGCGCAATGGCCAGCGCACCGTAACTACGGCGAACTGGCCGCGTTCTGGTTACAGGTGCACGCCGGCCTGCGTGGCCAGGGGCGGGTGTTGGCCGAAACGACTCGGGATTTTCGCGAAGCGCGAATTGATATCGCCACCTTCGGGCGTGTGTTCGCGGGTCAGCTGCGCGACTATCTGCAGCACCTGGAAGGCCACCACCGTATCGAGGATCTGCATTATTTTCCGCGGTTTCGGGCGCTGGACAATCGCCTGGTTGCTGGCTTCGATCTGCTCGAGAACGATCATGAAATCATCCATGCCCAGGTGCTGACCGTCGTCGAGAGTGCGCAGGCTTTGTTGCGCGATATCGAGCGCGGTGGCGATGCGCCGCTCTATAGCGCCGATGCCTATAGCGATCGCGCCGAGCGGCTGCACGGGTTGCTCGACCGTCATCTGGACGACGAAGAAGCGCTCGTTATTCCAAGCATTCTCGAATACAGCGAAGCCGCGCTGCGCTAGCGGCCGGTGCGCGCTCAGGTGTCTGCGGACTGGCGTGTGAGTTTGAACCAGCGCCCGGGCGGCATGCCGTGGGCATCGGCGAATTGGCGGTTCATATGGCTTTGATCGGCAAAACCGGCATCGACCGCGGCCTGGGCGAGTGTGTGACCGGCCTGCACATAGCACTTGAAGCGTTCGAGCCGACGCATGGTCAGATAGCGATAGGGACTGGTGCCGAACAGCACCCGAAAATCCCGCGATAGACGCCAGCGGTTCTGGCCGCTTACCGCTTCAAGCTGGGCCAGCGTGATCGTTGCGCTGGGGGATTCGTCGATGAAGGCACGCGCGCGTTGCGCGGCCGGGTAATCGAAACGCCGCGGGGGCGGCCGGTGACCGGTAACCGCGTTCATCGCCATCGCCAGTTCGAACAGGGCGTCGTCTTCTTCCAGCGCCTCGGGCGGGCTATCGATATGGCGAAGTAGCCGCACAACGCTTTGCGCCATGCGCGGATCGGTGGTGATCCCGCCCGGTAGAAACGGCAATGGCTGGCCGCGCAGAATATCCTGAAAGACATGCGGCGGGATATAGATCATGCGATAACGAAAGCCGCCTGCCGCGCCGGCATGGCCGTCGTGGATTTCGTCCGGGTGAATCACGATGGTCCGTCCGGGCAGGCTGTGCCGGTGGGCGCCGCGGTAGTGAAAGCTCTGGACCCCGGCCAGGGTTACGCCGACGGCATAGGTATCGTGGCGATGCGGATCGTAGGCATGGCCGCCGAAATAGGCTTCCAGGCGTTCCATGCGCGGTGTACGCGAATGGATGAACCAGTCGTTGTCGTTGATGGGCGTAATCATGCCGCGTGTGTGCCTGCGATGAAGAAATCGTAGACGATGGACACCGCCACGGCCACCAGTACCAGGGCCATCGCCTTGTTCACGAAAGCCGAGGTACGGGCGTTGCCGATACGACGCCCGGCCATACGGCCGAGCACGGCATAACTGCCCGGCGCGCCGATTGCGCCCAGCGAGATCAGCAGCGCGCAGACCGGAATCTGGTAGCCGGACAGTCCCGCGGCCGGGAACATGACGGTCGTCACCGGCAATACCAGTACCCAGCCCTTGGGGTTGAGCAGTTGCAACAGATACCCCTGGTGAAAGCGCATGCGCGTGGGCGCGGGCGTCTGCTGATGCCAATCGGTACGCGCGGCAAACAGGTGATAGGCCAGATACAGGATGTAGGCGCTGCCAGCGGCGGCGAAATAGGGCAGCAGGGCACTGCGTACCACCGCCGCACCCAGGTAACCGAGCACGAGGAACACGCTGAACATGGCCGTGCCCACGCCCACGCAATAGCCGGCCAGGCGCCACGGATGCACGCGCAGGCCGGCATTGAAGGCAAGCAGATTTACCGGTCCCGGCGAATACATCACACAGAAGGTATAGATGGCGATTTCCACGGCGTTGCGGCCTTGCCCGTATGGGTATGTTCGGGCGCTAAGCCTGACGCTGCGCGGCGCCGTGATCTTGAACGATCGTGCAGCGCTTTTTCAGGCCGTGGTGTCGGGCCGGTATTGCCAGAGCATGGCGGGCGGCCAGTTGCGTGCGATATGACGAAGCCGCGTGGCGCGATAGCCCCAGCGGGCCAGCGCGCGCTGGCGAACCGGCGAGCCGGGCAGATAGGTGATCTGGGTGAATGCTGCCCCCGGCACACCGCGTTCGAAACAGGCATCGAGCACGCGTTTTTGATCGGCCCGGGAGAAATGCAGGATCGGCAGGGTGGATACGACCGCGGCGATGCGCTCTACACCCTGGGCCGCGAACAGCTCGGGCAGCGCGCGCGCGTCGCCCTGCACGATGCCGGCCTGGCCGAACCGTGTATGCAGCAGGGCGACCAGCTCGCGGTCGTATTCGACCACGCATAGCCGGTTGCGATCGATGCCGGCGTTGAGCATCGCGCTCGTGATCGGGCCGGTACCCGCGCCCAGTTCCACGATGTGGCCCGACTGCGGGGCCGCGGCCAGTGCATCGACAAAGCCACGCGCCACGGCCGGGCCGGTGGGCGTCCAGGTCGCGATCTGGCGTGGCTTGCTCAACCACAGTCGCAGAAGCAAGCGGGTATCGGCGATAACGGAGGAATCGGACATCCGGCTATTGATAACCGCGTGACATGACAGGGCGGTGACGTACGTCGCGGTCATCGGCGCGTCATCGCGTGGTCATGTCGCTATCACATGGCCGGTCGACAATCGCTGGCGTTGATTCGCGATCGAGATGTTCGCCATGAACGCAACCACGACCCAGCCAACGCCCGAAACGCGGCCTGCCCGTTTCTACTACAGCTTTGCCCGCAGCCAGGCGCAGATCGACGACAGCCTGGCCCTGCGCTATCGCGTATTCGTCGAAGAAATGGGCGCCACGGCCGCGCTGGCCGGGGCCGGGCTCGAAGCCGATGCCATGGACGCCTATTGCCTGCATCTGGTTGTACGCGATCGCCGCGACGACCGCGCCGTGGCCAGTACGCGCATTCTCACCCACGAAGCCGCGCAGGCGGCCGGCGGCTTCTATTCCGCCAGCGAGTTCGATCTGGACGCGGTCCTGGCCTGTCCGGGGCGTTTTCTGGAAATCGGGCGTACCTGTGTGGATGCGGCCTATCGGCGCAGCCCGGCGATGGCAGTGTTATGGGCGGGTATTGCGGATCTGATTCGTGCCGATCGTTACGATCATCTGATTGGCTGTGCGAGTATCGACCTGCGCGACGGCCTAGCGTTTGCGCATGCGACCTATCGCCAGATCTGGGCCCGTCAGCCGGCCGAGGCGCACCGTTGCGTACGTCCGCGCCTGGCCTTGCCGTCGGCGGACGTGCCGCTCGATCGGGCCGTGCGCCTGCCGCCGTTGATCAAGGCCTACCTGCGCGTAGGCGCCTGCGTGGGCGGCCCGCCATGCTACGACCCGGATTTCAACGTGGCCGATGTTTTCATGCATCTGGATCTCAACCGGCTGACGCCGCGCTATGCGCGCCACTTCCTGGGCAAGACCCTGGACGGGCACGAACGTAGCGCCGCCCGTCTGTCTGCTTGAACACGATGGCGACGCGCCGATGATCTGCCTGCTGTGTCTGATGCGCGGCGAATTGTGCCGCAGCGACTGGCGATCGCGGCCTGAACGCGTATAATTATCTGCGTTATACATCTTAGTTTCTGTGCGTAGGCCCGTCCGGGTCTGCGCGTTGGCAGAACAATCCTCCATGGTTTTATCCGAATCTTCGGCCCGTTTCGGCGCGGCCGTGCTCTTGCTGGGCGCGCTGGCAAGCCTCAGCGTTGCGCTTTATGGCTATTTCGCTGCGTTGACCGGCGTGACCGGCACGCTCGGCGCACTGGCCGCGATCGTGGTCAGTGGCTTGCTGATTGCCTGTGCGGGGGTGCTCGCCCGAGGCGCGTCGGGCCGCTGGCGTAACTTGCTCGCCGGGCTGGTCGTACTGATGATTCTCGGCAACGCCTTTGCCGGCGCGTTACTGCACGAATGGTGGCTATGTGCCGCCATGGGTGTCGCTTTGCTCGGGCTGCTCATCGATCTGTTCGCCGCGCCCAGGCATGCCACGACGGTGCGCTCATGATTTCAGTTATCCGCCATTCGCCGCCAACGCCAGCCCGGCGTCTGGCCAGATCACGCCTTGCACTATGCGCGCCGCTATGCGCGTTGCTGGTAGCGACCGGCTGTGCCCAGCAGCCCGGCGAATCGGGTGATCCCGATCATTCGCCCGAACCGGCGGCGGTGTCCGAAAACGCGACCTGGGAGAGTTTTCACGGTCAGCTCAACGCCCAGAAATACAGCCCGCTGACCCAGATTACCGCCGACAATGTCGGCGATCTGGAAAAGGTCTGGGAGTTTCATACGGGCGATGTGTCCGATGGCAGCGGTGACATACCCGCCACGGTGTGGTCGGCGACCCCGATCTTTGCCAACGATACGTTGTATATCGGTACGCCGTTCTACCGTCTGATTGCGCTCGATCCGGGTACCGGCGAACAGAAATGGGCGTTCGATACCCAGACCCGGAAGAAGGCGCTGACCCAGCCGGTACTCAAGAATCGCGGTGTGTCGTACTGGGCAGCCGAGAATCCCGTGCCCGGCGAGGCCTGCCAGAAGATCGTCTACATGGGCACGATGGACGCGCGCCTGTTCGCCCTCGATGCCGACACCGGCAAAAAATGCGAAGGCTTTGCCAATCACGGCGTGCTGGATGTGAACCAGTGGAACGATACCCACGCCAAATGGCCGTTGTCGTTGCTGCAACCGCCCACGGTTGTCGGCGATCATCTGCTGCTGGGTTGGGCCGGCAAGGACTGGGCCTTCGAGCAGGCGCCGCCCGGCACCGTGTTTTCCATCGACGCGCGCAGCGGCGAACGCGAATGGACATTCCAGGCGCTATCGGACGGCATGCGCGAAAAAAGCGGCACGGCCAATGTCTGGACGCATATGTCCGCCGACGAGGATCTGGGCCTGGTGTATCTGCCGGTGTCGTCGCCATCGCCGAATTTCTGGGGCGGTAATCGCCAGGAGAAAGCACCGCTGGCAACGTCGACCACGGCCCTGGATATCGACACGGGCGAGGTGGTCTGGTCGCGTCAGTGGGTGCACCACGATGTCTGGGATTACGATATCAACGCCGCGCCCACGCTCATGGACATAACCGTCGACGGCGAAGATATTCCGGCCCTGGTCCAGGCGACCAAGATGGGTTTTCTGTTCGTGGTCGATCGCCGCACCGGCGAAGACGTCTGGCCGATCGAGGACCGCCCCGTGCCCGCAGGCGACGGCTCGGTCGAGGGCGAGATCTATTCGCCGACCCAGCCGTTTCCGACCCGGCCCGCGCCATTGCTGGACCAGACGAAAAAACCGCCGGTCTGGAAGCTGGCGGATATCGTCGGCGGCGGGCAATGTTCGCGCCTGTGGGATCAACTCGACTATCGCGGCATGTACACGCCGCCGACCACGAAGGGCGAGGGCACGATGGCCTATCCCGATAGTTCCGGCGGGGTGCAATGGGGCGGTGTGGCCTACGATCCGGCCAGCCAGACCGCGGTGGTCAACACCTCGCATATCGTGCAGTACGTCAAGCTCTACGAGCGCGCGGCCTACGAAAAAGCCGATACGGGTTCGGGCAACGAAAGTGGTTTCTCGCCGCAGACCGGCGCGCCCTATGGCATGCGCCTCAAGGTGGCGATGAACTGGCTGGGCATGCCCTGCTGGGAGCCGCCATTCGGTGAGCTGGTGGCACTCGACATGCATACGGGCGACGTGAAATGGCGGCGCCCGGTGGGCGCATCCCAGCAATATGGCTTTTTCATGCCCGAGGCCTGGGGCTCGCCCACCATCGGTGGGCCGGCGGTCACCGCCGGCGGCGTGATCTTCATCGGCGCTTCCATGGACGCCAAGCTGCGCGCCTATTCGCTGGCCACCGGCGAGCCGTTGTGGTCCGATCAGGCCGAAGCTCCCGCCGTGGCCAACCCGGCGGTCTATGCCTACAAGGGGCGCCAGTATGTCGCCTTTGTGGCCGGCGGCAATACCATCCTCAAGGATCAGGTCGGCGACCAGGTCGTCGTCTACGCGCTGCCGCAAGAGTAGTTGCGCACGGCCCGGCGTACTGTGCGCCGGGCCATGTTGCGCGCCGGTATGGGCCTCTTGTTATTCGAGCTGCGCGGCCAGCGCATCCAGACCGGCACGGAATACACCGCCGGCGACCGTATCCACCGTGGCGCGCGCATCCGCGGGCGGGACTTCGAACTCGGCTTTCCAGACCACCAGGCTGGCATTGCCCTCGGTGATCGGGATCACGTCGATGGTGGCGTCGTAGCCGGTTACCGGCATGGGCGATTCCAGGATGATATAGCGCAGGTGGCGATCGGCATCGGACAGGGCGGTCAGCTGTTCACGGATATGCCCGCCATCGGCCAGATGAAAACTGCGAATACAGCCGACCGAGTCGGCCGCGCGGGCGTCCTCGATTTCACTGTCGACAATGGCTGGATGCCAGGCCGGCATGCCGTTGAAGTCACGTAGCACGGCCCAGACGGCATCGGCCTCGACACGAATCACGCGGCTGATGAATATACGTTCCATGACAATCTCCTCGGTGTGCACGATCGCGCCAATCAGCGCTTGGGGGAATCGACCCGTAGATCGACAAAGCGGCGGGTCTGTTCGGTCAGCGCCTGCTCGACCGGCAGCCGCTCCATGCTGCTCGCGCCGTAGAAGCCGTGGCAGCCCGGGCAGCGCGACAATACGTATTCGGCATCCTCGGGCTGGGCAATCGGCCCACCATGACAGAGCACGATCACATCGTCGCGCACCGCGCGCGCGGCGTCGCCCCAGGCATTGACGCGTTCGACCGCGCCGTCGAGATTCACCCCGGTTTCGGCGCCGATACTGCCCCCGGTGGTCAGGCCCATGTGGCAGACCACGATATCCGCGCCGGCTTCGGCCATGGCACGGGCATCATCGCTGGAAAAGACATAGGGCGTGGTCAGCAGATCGGCTGCGCGGGCGCGGCCGATCATGTCGACCTCCAGATCGTAGCCCATGCCGGTTTCTTCCAGATTGGCGCGAAAGCTGCCGTCGATCAGGCCCACGGTCGGAAAGTTCTGTACGCCAGCGAAACCGATCTGTTTGAGCTGGGCCAGGAATTCGTCCATCGACACGAACGGATCGGTCGCATTGACGCCCGCCAACACCGGCGTGTGCTTGACCACCGGCAACACTTCGCGGGCCATGTCCACCACGATTTCATTGGCGTTGCCGTAGGCCAGCAGGCCTGCCAGCGAGCCACGCCCGGCCATGCGATAGCGCCCGGAGTTGTAGATCACGATTAGATCGATGCCGCCGGCTTCCTCGCATTTCGCGGACAGCCCGGTGCCGGCGCCGCCGCCGACGATGGGGCGGCCATCGCGGATCTTGGCGCGTAGGGTGTCGAGAATGGCCTGACGTTCGAATCGGGGCATGGGGTTTCCTTCAAGTCCGGTGGGTCGACATCACGTCTTCGAAGGCAGCGAGTGCCGCGCCGACGAATGCCGGGTCGTTGATATGGTGGGGCACACGTATCAGCCGCCGGTTTTCCGTCTGCTGTACATGGGTTTCGAGTGCTTCGAACAGGGCCGCATCGGCGGCCGGGTCGTAAAACGGCTGGCCCGGTGCGTCGATGGCCGAGACGCCGCCCTCCGGCAGCAGAAAACGCACCGGCCCGTCACAGGCATTGAGCTTGGCCGCGATCCATTCGCCGATCAGCCGGTTTTCCTCGACCGTGGTCCGCATGAGCGTGACCTGGGCGTTGTGCTCGTAGACGGTGCGATCGCGATATTGCGCGGGCAGGGTATCGCGCGCGCCGAAGTTGACCATATCCAGCGCGCCGCAGGCGCCCACATAGGGCACGCCACTGCGGGCGATCGCATCCAGGCGGGTATCGCCCGCGCTCATCACGCCGCCCATGAGCAGATCGCAGATTTCGGTGGTACTGATATCCAGCACGCCGGCCAGGGCCCCGGAATCCACCAGTTTTTCCATCGACTGCCCACCCGTGCCGGTGGCATGAAAGACCAGGCAGTCGTAATCGGCCTCGAGGGCGTCGGTGAGCTGGGTGATACAGGGCGTGGTCACGCCGAACATCGTCAATCCGAGTGCGGGTTTGGTATCGCGCGCCTCGGGCAATGCGTTGGTGATCATGCCGGCCAGGGCATGCGCGGCATTGCCGATCACTACACGCGAAATACGATTGAGCCCGGCGACATCGGTCACCGAATACATCATGCAGATATCGCTCGGGCCTACATAGGGCGCCACATTGCCCGAGGCGACGGTCGAAACCATGACCTTGGGCACGCCCACCGCCAGACGTCGCATCGCCGGCGTAACCAGTGCCGTGCCGCCGGAGCCGCCCAGCCCGAGTACGCCCGCGATATCGCGGCGCGCGGCCACGTAGTGCTCGAAAGCCAGGGCCATCGCATTCACCGCCCGGCCGCGATCATCGACTGCAAGAACGGCGTCGGCGCCGTCCGGGTGGTGCGCTGCAACGCTCGCGGCGTCGATATCCGGTGGGTGGGTACGTGCAATATCGCCGGTCCCCAGATCCACCACCTGGGCGGCAACGCCGGCTGCCGCCAGGCAATCACAGGCATAGCGCAATTCCGCGCCCTTGGTGTCGCAGGTGCCGGCGACCAATACCGTAGCCATCGATGCTCCTCGTATTTTTTGCGCACGATAGCACTTCGGGCGATGCCGCCAAGTACACGCCTGCGGATGAAAAACAGCCCGGGCAGGGGTGGACGCCCGGCGCCGCCAGCGGTCGGGGTGCGGGTAATATGATTACCATGGCGGCATGCGTAATCGGTTCGTTGAAATGACGCGTTTGGCAGCGCATCGGTGTGGGGCTCATCGTTGGGTGCGATCGGCTGCCTGTTGGGCGCTGATGGTCTTTGTCGGCATGGCCAGTGCCGCGACGGATTCGCCCGCGCCGCCCGCGCTGGAGGCGATTGCCGAGCGTGCCGGCGATTTGCCGCGAACCCACACATTGCTGGTTGCCGTCGACGGGGATACCGTGATCGAACGCGGCTATCGGGGCCATCGGGTAGATGCGACCGCCAATATCAAGTCGTTGTCGAAAACGCTGATCGCCACGCTCGTGGGCGCGGCCATCGATCGCGGCGTGATCGATAGCGTGGATCAGCCCATCGGCCAACTGCTGGGCATGCGCATGCCACCAGATGCCGATGAGCGCGTGGCCGCGATTACCGTTGGCCAGTTATTGTCGATGCAGGCCGGGCTGGAGCGGACCTCGGGTGCAAATTACGGCGCCTGGGTGGCCAGCGATAATTGGGTGGACGAGGCCTTGTCGCGCCCGTTCGTGGCCGAGCCCGGTACGCGCATGCTCTATTCGACCGGCAATACCCATGTGCTATCGGCCATTCTCACCGAGACGAGCGGGCGCAGCACCTTGGCGCTCATGCGCGCTTGGCTGGCCGGGCCGCTGGGAATCGATATCCCGCCCTGGACGCGTGATCCGCAGGGTATCTATTTCGGTGGTAACGAAATGGGCATCACGCCGCGAGCGCTACTGGCCTTCGGCGAGATGATTCGCCAGGGCGGTCGGGTTGGCGCGCAACAGGTCATATCGCAGGCGTGGATCGAAACCAGTTGGCGCACGCGCACGCACTCGGTCTACACCGGCGACGCCTATGGCTACGGCTGGTTCACCACCGAGCTGGCCGGCGTGAGCGCCCACTACGGGCGCGGCTATGGCGGCCAGGTGCTGTTCGTGGTGCCCGAACGCGATATGACCGTGGTGATGACCTCGGACCCCACACCGCCCTCGGATGGCCGTTATTTCGCCCGTCAGGTTGATATTGTCGAGGCGCTTATCGCGTCGCGTAGCGGTCGTTAGCCGCCTGGGTTGCGTGATCGGGCGAAGGCTCCGTGCATTTTATTAGCACGATAGATATCATGCTAAATAAGTGTCAGGCGGCGCATTTTGCTGAAAAGCGAATCGCCCCGGCTTGAATGGATGTTGCAACCCAGAGTCATCATGAGCGAAGCGCGAATCCGGATTAAACCGCCGATCGAGCGGGCAGCGATCGTATTTATCGAGTTCCAGGGTGAATGGCTCGATACGGATGCGCCGCTGCGGCGCAATCTCGTACGCGATCAAGATGCCTTCGCGCAGGCCATTGCCGCGGCGGCGCGGCTGATCGAGTCAGCGCGAGCTGCGAAACAGCCGATCGTGCATGCCGGTCTCGATATGACCGACGATCCGCATTACCTGCTGTTCGGCCGGGACCAGGCCGGTTTGCGTCGCGCTATTGCCCGGGCCGGCACGTGGACCGGCGCACGTAGCGCGTTTCGCCCGCCATTTGTGCCGGGCGATCGGGCGCGCGAGTTCGTCTCCAAGGGGCGCTCCGGCGCCAGTGTGCTCAAGAACGCCACGCTGGATGCGTATTTACGCAACAACGATATCCGAACGGTCTATTTCTGTGGTTTCGCCACCCACGTCTGTGTCGAATCCAGCCTGCGCGAAGCGCACGATCTGGGCCTCGATGCCTGGATTGTGGCCGATTGTTGTGCCGCTTTTACCCAGGCGCAGCATCGGCATGTGCTCGAGCATGTCTTGCCGCATTTCGGGCGCGCGACCGACAGCGCTGAGCTCATGACCGCGATGCATGCCGCGGCCGGGGAACGGGGCGCTGGCTAGTGTTTTTCCTCAAGGACTTGCCGTCACGGCAGATGATCGAGCGCTATACGGCACAATACGATGTCGAGCCCGCGCGTATTGCAGCCGGTCTGGAAACCATGCGCCGCGCGAGCGTGGTGATTCGCCGGCTGGAATCCTATTTCGGCGAGCACGGGCTGTCGCAGCTACGGTTTTTGTTCCTGGTGGTGATCGACCGCGAGCCCGATCATGCGACCCTGACCGTGGGCGAGATCACGCAGCGACTCGATGTCGCGGGGCCTGTGGTGGCACGTACACTGCGCGCGTTGCTCGACGCGGGGCTCGTACACGCGCGAAAGGATGCCCGCGATGCGCGCACGAAGCATATCGGTCTGACTGCGGCGGGGCGTGCACGCCTGACCGCCGTATTGCCCGGCTATTTCGCGATCATCGATGCGCAGATGACCACGCCGCTCGACCCGGATTCTCCGTCGCCATAGCGCCGAGGTGGCCCGTCCTTGCAGGATCGGGCAAACAATCGACAGCCTGCGATACGCGTGGGCTTGCGAATGCCACTATCCTCGGGGGTGTTCATTCATAGCCCTGTATGGAGGCTACGTGTCTAACACCGTTAAGACCATCAACCCCGCCACCGGCGCGGTGATCCGCGAATTCGATACGATCAGCGACGAGCAGCTCAACGACAAGATCGAAAAGACGCACGAGGCGTTTCTCGACTGGAAACAGCGTTCATTCGACGAACGCGGCAAGCTGATCCGCAAGGTCGGCGAACTGCTGGTCGAGAACAGCGATCGCCTGTCCCAGCTGATTACCGAAGAAATGGGCAAGCCGATCAGCCAGGCCCCCGGCGAGCTCAAGCTGTGCAAGGGCATCTGCGACTACAGCGCCGACAACGCGGCGACGTTCCTCGCCGATGAAGAGCGCGATCTGCCGGGCGGGCGTGCGCTGGTCACACACCAGCCGATTGGCGTGATCTTCGGCATCCAGCCGTGGAACTTCCCGTTCTATCAGGTCGTGCGCTACACCATTGCCAACCTGATGGCCGGCAACACCGTGCTGCTAAAGCATGCGCCCAACGTCTGGGGTTGTGCCGAGGCGCTGGAAGACATCTTCCGCCAGGCCGGCGTGCCGGAGAACGTGTTCAACGTGCTCTATATCCAGGAAGATCAGGCCAGCCAGGTCACCGAGCATCCGCGCGTACGCGGTGTGACCTTTACCGGCAGCGCGGCGACCGGTCGCAAGATCGCGGCCGACGCCGGCAAGTACCTCAAGAAGACCGTGCTGGAACTGGGCAGCAACGACGCGTTTCTGGTGCTCGAGGATGCCGATATCGACAAGGCCGTGGATGCCTGTGTGACCGGTCGTATCAACAACAACGGCCAGACCTGTGTCGCCGCCAAGCGCTTCGTGGTCGTGGATGCGGTCTACGAGCAGTTCCGCGATGCCTATCTCGCCAAGATGAAGCAGATCGAATTCGGCGACCCGAGCGACAAGAACACCCAGCTCGGCCCGATCGCGCGTGAAGACCTGCGCGACAACCTGCATGCCCAGGTCAAGGAATCGATCGAAAAGGGCGCGACCTGCCTCACCGGCGGTGAAGTCCCCGATCGCGAAGGTTATTTCTACCCGGTGACCGTGCTCGAAAACGTCACCCCCGGCATGCCGGCCTACGACGGCGAGCTGTTCGGCCCGGTCGCATCGCTGATTCGTGCCAAGGACGAGGCGGATGCGATCCGTATTGCCAACGATTCGGTCTACGGTCTGGGCGGCGGCATCTTCTCGGAAGACGAGAAGCGTGCCGAGCTGCTGGCCCGGGATCACTTCGATACCGGCATGGTCAGCATCAATGGCTACTACATCGCCCAGCCGAACCTGCCGTTCGGTGGCGTCAAGGATAGTGGTTATGGTCGCGAACACGGCGGCTTCGGCATGCGTGAATTCGTCAACAGCAAATCGCTGATGATCGCGCAGTAACGCGCTTGCCCTAACGTCGTCGTCATGACGTCGTGAAAGCCTCCGGCATGTTTTGCCGGGGGCTTTTTTTATGTTCGTACTTCAGCAACGTGTTCGTAAAGATAGTCCGCGAATGAACGCGAATAGACGCAAATGAAACGAGGCATTGGGTGTGCTCTGGCATAACGGGCTGCGGGCGCGACGCAAAGTCGGTCACAAAACGGGCCGGCTTTTACCATCCATTGGCGTTCATTCGCGTTTATTTGCGGATAGATCCATCGTTTCAGCCGTGTCAGTTGGCTGTTCGCCCGGGGGTAAGCACACGGGGAGTGGGCGTCGTCGCCGGTGTTGCCGGGCGGGCGAATTGAGCTCGCGGGCTGCGTTCTCAAAGGCAGTCCGCGAATGAACGCGAATAGACGCAAATGAAACGAGGCACTGGGTGTGCTCTGGTAGAACGGGCTGCGAGCACAACGCAAAGTCGGCGACAAAAACGGTCCGGCTTTCACCATCCATTGGCGTTCATTCGCGTTCATTTGCGGATAAAAATTGTCGTTCAGGCGAACGGCAGCGCGGTCGAATACGGGCGTGGTGGCCTGCGCCAGCACGGGCCTCGTATGCCGATGGGCTGCGGTTCAGGCCGGGTCGGTCAGCGCCAGGGTGCCGGTATGGGCCTGGCGTGCGCGGTCGTGGGTCGGGGCGACGCCGAAGTAGCGTTTGTACTCGCGCGAGAATTGAGAGGCACTCTCATAGCCCACCGCATGGGCCGCACCCGCGACGTTTTCGACCTGGCTGGCCAGCAGATCGCGGGCGGCGAGCAGGCGGATGCGTTTCTGGTACTGCAACGGCGATAACCGCGTCACCCGCTTGAAATGGTGATGAAAGCTGGACACGCTCATATGCACGCCCGCCGCCAGATCGGCCACCGAGAGCGACTTCGCGTAGTCGGTGTGCAGCTGGTTGATCGCGGTGCCGATACGCGCATAGGCACCGCGCTCGTGAATCAGGCGCCGCAATAGATGCCCCTGGGGGCCACGCAGCGCTTCGAAGATCACTTCGCGTACCCGCATGCCATAGAGCGCCCGTGCACACAGCGCGTCGTCCAGACACTCAAGCAGGCGCGCCAGCGCATCGGTCATCCGCGCATCCAGGGCGACCGCGGCCATGGGCAGCGACTCGGTATCGGCCGGGTCGGCTGCCGGCCAGACCGCGTTCGGCATCGAGGTGACGAGTTCGTCGAGTACCGCTGCATCGATACGCAATGCCGCGCCCAGTACCGGCTTGTCGGGCGCGCCCCGCGTTTCGCATTCGAAGGGTACGGGCATGGCCTGCACCAGATAATGCCCGGCGCCGTAATCGATGACCCGGTCTTCCAGATGCGCGGTCTTTTCCCCCTGTGCCACGAACACCAGCGACGGCTCGTAGACCTCGGGCTGGCGCACGCTATGCCCGGCATAGCCGAGCAGGGTCAGCCCATCCAGCGCGGTCGGGGTGAACCCGTCGTCACGCACATGCGCGGCGATACGGGCAGCCAGGTTGGTAAAGGCGTCGTGCGGCGACGGGCGACGGGACATGACGACCACGGCTGTTTTATCTACGGCAAAGCAATGGCGTAATTATGCCTGTATTCAACCGCGTGGCGCGGCGCGTGTCCGCCGGGCGCGGTTGAATGGCGTGTGGCTTGCTCTATGATTTACACGCAGGAATGCGGCTCGGTCGAACGATCGCGCCATTGGAGAAACGCAGTGCCCACGCTTGCCGGAATCTATCGTTACGCGATCAAGTCGAGCGCGGCCGAGGCGCTCGCGAGCGCTGATGTTCAGCTGGAAGGGCTGCGCCACGACCGGCGCTTCATGGTGGTCAAGCCCGATGGCAGCTTCGTGACCGCGCGCCGCTATCCGGTGCTGCAAACGGTGACCGCCCGCTTCGACGGTGCCCGGTTGACGGTATTGCACGATGATCATGTCGCGCTTGCCGAAGCGTGCGCCGACTTCGACTACCAATCGTTCGCGACCCGGGTCTGGGCCGACGATTTCTCGGCCTGGACCACCACCCAGCGCCTGGACGCCTGGTTCAGCCGTGTCCTGGGCGAACCGGTGCATCTGCTGTGGCTCGGCGAGCAGTCGCCGCGTTATCGCGACAAGATCGATACGCGGGTGAGTTTCGCCGATGGCTACCCATTGCTGCTTACCAGCGAAGCGTCGCTGGCGGATCTGAACGCACGAACGGACGGGACGCATGTAATGGCCCAGTTTCGGCCCAATCTGGTGGTGGCCGATACGGCCGCCTTTGCCGAAGACACCTGGCAGCGTATTCGTATCGGCCCGGTGACCTTCCGGGTGGATGCGCCCTGTGCACGCTGTGTGATGATCACCGTCGATCCCGCGCGCGGGCAGCGACGCAGCGACGGCGAGCCCATGCAAACTCTGCTGCGTTATCGCAAGGGCGACGATAATCAGGTCTATTTCGGCCAGAACCTCGTAGCCGAAAATGAAGGCGCCATTAGTACGGGGGATACGGTCGAAATCCTCGCCTGACTACACGTTGCCTGCCGTTTTTTCGTCCAGATCCGTCCAGCCGCCGGCCGGTGGACGCTGTTCGCCGGCGATAGCGGCCGCGACATCCAACAGATTGGCCAGCATCGGACTGCCGTCTTCACGGCGCCAGACCAGCCCGGTTTCCAGTTCCGGCGCGCGGCTTTGCAGCGGCAGGTAACGCGTACCGGTACGTGCCAGGTGGCGTAACGAGGCCGGCACCAGGGCAATGCCCATGCCGGCCGATACCAGACTGATGATGGTCTGCATCTGAATCGCCTGCTGGGCGATCGTCGGCTGGCCGCCGCAGGCGCGCACATAATCGGTGACGCGGTCGTAGAACGACGGCGCGACATGGCGCGGGAACAGGATCAGGGGAGACTCGACTACGGCCGCGGGCGATAGTCGGCCGTCGACGGGCACCAGCCGGCCGCTTTCGATCCACTGCGCGGGTACCGCCGCGATCAGCGGTTCCGATAACAGCTGTCGATAGGCCAGGGCATCGGGTAGCGGCGTGTGCAGTGGCGCAATGATGATGCCCGCATGGCAGGCGTTATCCAGCAATGCGGCAGTCTGTATGTCGCTGGTCGCCTCGCTGAGCGTGAGTTCCACATCCGGATACAGCTGGCGAAAGCGCTGGACCAGACTGGGCAGCAGGCTGTAGTCGGCGGTGCTTACGAACGACAGTTTCAACTGCCCGGTTTCGCCGCGCTGGATACGGCGCGCGGTTTCGGCCAGGCCATCCAGGCGGCCAAGAGCGGCCCGCACCTCGGGCAACCATTGTTCGGCAAACGCGGTGAGGGCGACGCTGCGCTTGCTGCGGGTGAACAACTTCGCGCCCAGGCTGTTCTCCAGGGCCATGATCGACTGGCTCAAGGGCGGCTGGGTCATGTGCAAACGTTCGGCCGCACGGCCGAAATGTCGTGTCTCGGCCACGGCAACGAAATGTCTGAGCCGGCGAACGTCCATTACTTATATGCAATACGTCTTAATAAGAGCCGAATAATATATTTCAAAAGGCATTCAGCCGCGAATACGCTTGCTGGTTCTGACTTGCCGACCGAGATATGTATGCCGGCCTATCGCTCCCGTACCAGTACCCACGGCCGTAACATGGCCGGCGCCCGCGCGCTTTGGCGGGCGACCGGCATGGGCGACAACGATTTCGGCAAGCCGATTATCGCCATCGCCAACAGCTTTACCCAGTTCGTGCCCGGACATGTACATCTGAAAGATCTTGGCCAACTCGTGGCCGAAGAGATCGCCGTCGCCGGCGGCGTGGCCAAGGAGTTCAATACCATCGCGGTGGATGACGGCATCGCCATGGGTCACAACGGCATGCTCTATTCGTTGCCTTCGCGCGAGTTGATCGCCGACAGCGTCGAATACATGGTCAACGCCCATTGCGCGGATGCGCTGGTGTGTATTTCCAACTGCGACAAGATCACCCCCGGCATGCTCATGGCGGCCATGCGGTTGAACATCCCCACGGTATTCGTCTCCGGCGGGCCGATGGAGGCCGGCAAGGCCGTGGTCAAGGGCAAGAGCCGGGCCTTCGACCTGGTCGATGCCATGGTCGTGGCGGCCGACGATCGCTATTCCGACGACGAAGTCGCCACCGTCGAACGTTCGGCCTGTCCGACCTGTGGTTCCTGTTCGGGCATGTTCACGGCCAATTCCATGAACTGTCTGACCGAGGCACTCGGACTGGCATTGCCGGGCAACGGCTCGCTGCTGGCCACGCATAGCGATCGCGAACGACTGTTTCGCAATGCCGGTCAGACCGTGGTCGATCTCGCCAAACGCTATTACGAAGGCGACGACGAGCGCGTGCTGCCGCGTGCGATCGCCAGCCGGGCAGCGTTCGCGAATGCAATGAGTCTGGATATCGCCATGGGCGGCTCCACCAACACGGTGCTGCATCTGCTGGCTGCCGCCCGCGAGGGCGGGGTCGATTTCTGTCTCGACGATATCGATGCACTTTCGCGCCGGGTGCCCTGCCTGTGCAAGGTCGCCCCGGCCAAGGCCGACGTGCATATGGAAGACGTACATCGCGCCGGCGGCATCATGGCGATTCTCGGCGAGCTGGACCGTGCCGGGCTGCTGGATACGTCGCTGCCGACGATTCATTCATCAAGTCTGCGCGAAGCCCTGGCACGCTGGGATGTGATGCGCGACCCCGAAGCCGATGTGACCACGTTTTATCGGGCCGGGCCGGGCGGCGTGCCCACCCAGACCGCGTTTTCCCAGTCCGCGCGCTGGGAAGTGCTCGATACCGACCGTGCGGCCGGCGTGATCCGATCGGCCGATACGCCGTTTTCCGCCGACGGCGGGCTGGCCGTGCTGTTCGGCAATCTCGCGCCTGAGGGCTGTATCGTCAAGACCGCCGGCGTGGCCGACTCGATGCTGGGCTTCACCGGTACGGCGCGTGTCTACGAAAGCCAGGACGCGGCCGTGGCCGGCATTCTGTGCAACGAAGTCGTCGCCGGCGAGGTGGTCATCGTGCGCTACGAAGGCCCCAAGGGCGGGCCGGGCATGCAGGAAATGCTGTATCCGACCAGTTATCTGAAATCGAAAGGGTTGGCCGAGTCCTGCGCGCTGGTGACCGACGGGCGTTTTTCGGGCGGCAGTTCAGGCCTGTCGATCGGTCATGTGTCGCCGGAAGCCGCTGAAGGCGGGCTCATCGGCCTGATCGAGACCGGCGATACGATCGTCATCGATATCCCCGGGCGCTCGATTGCGCTCGCGGTCGCGGATGCGGTGCTGGCCGAACGCCGGCGCGTCATGCAGGCACAAGGCAGCAACGCCTGGAAACCACGCAACCGTTTGCGCAAGGTCTCGCCGGCCTTGCAGGCCTATGCCGCGCTGACCACCAACGCCTCCAACGGCGCGGTACGCGATGTCGGCCAGCTGTCGTGAACGATATCCGCGCTGCTGCTGACGCGTGCGAGCGCGCGCCGACGTCGCATTAGCGCTGTTCGGCTTCGGGTGTTTCGTCCTTGCGTTCGTCGTGCACGACCGGATTCTGGCCCTTCAGCGCCAGTCCAAGCGCGGCAATCAGAACAGCCAATCGATGCATGGCTACACCTCATCATCTGAACAAACATGCGCTGAGTATGCGCCGCTGATATGAGCCATCGCTGAACGCGATCCGGCCGATCCCGGCGCGCTGTTCAGTGCTCGGGCGGGCCGCTGGCACGCCAGTAGCGCTGCATTTCCAGATACAGAAACGAGGCGGTCCAGGTAATCAGCATCAGTCCGGTCAGCGATTCGATACCGGTGAGATAACGCACCCCGTCCAGCGGATGGATGTCGCCAAAGCCCAGGGTCGTGAACGTGGTGAAGGAAAAATAGGCACAGTCGAGCAAGCTGCCATCGAACTGGCCTTCGAAGTGGCCGAACCCTCCGTGGGCGAGCATGCCGTAGTAAGCAAGCGCAAACAGCCACACTTCCACCGCGTGCGCACACAGCGAGCCGAACACGCCCAGCAGAATACGAAAACGATAGGCCAGCCCCAGACGGGGCAGCAGAAGGGTCATGCGGTAGAGGAATTCGTAATGAACGAATACCGCAAGCGTTACGACGACGATATTGATGAGGATGATGGTCGGCAAAGGCAGGTCCGAAAGAACGAAACGGCTCGGGTTATGGGTTCTAGCCTATTATCAAACGAGGCCAAATACAGTAGTTAGGCGCGACGGTTTTCGAGTCGGCCGCCCCCTGAGGCGGCGGCAGGGCGTGTTTTGATGCGTGCGTGCCCCGTGGGTGGCATATCAGCCATTCGGGGCTGATAAGATCAGCCACCCCGGCTTGAGCGATCTTGATGGCTATGGACACCGAAGCATTTGCAGGATCGAAAGCACAGGCTTTGCTCGACGCGCATGTGGCCTATATCACGGCGCGTTTGCAGGGCCCGGCGCTGGAAACGGAACTGCGCCGCCGTGTGGATTGGGTGCTGGCAGACGCCGCGCGCTTGCGCCTGGCCGATGTGGTCAGCGAGGCGTCGATCAAGCGCACCGCCATCGACTACGCCGCCGACATGAAGCTGGGCGGCGGTATTCCGGTACTGGTCGGCGAAATCGCTGCCGCGATCTATGCCCACCCGATCCACGAACAGACTAGGCTCGAAGAAGTACTGCCCGATCGCGAGTTCGAGGAATTGCTCGACAAGCTCCTGGAGATGCAGCGCCTGCGCGACGAGGTCATCCATCACTCGGTGGCCAATCCGGTATTCGCCAATCTCGTGGCTCAGTTGCTGTATTCAGGCTTGCGCGGCTATCTGAGCCAGGGCAAACGACTGGCATTTCGCGTGCCCGGCGCCCGATCCGCGCTCAAGGTGACCCGTGCCGTGGTCGATCGCGCCTCGCCGCGCCTGGGCGCGGCCGTGGAAGCCGGTATCCGCGATTATGTGGATCGCAATACGCGCGCCGGCATGCAGGCCAGCGAAGCCTATCTGCACGAGGCGTTCGAATCCGAGGAATTGCGTCAGGCGGTGCTCGACTTCTGGGATGATCACAAGCACCGCACGGTCGCCTCGGTGGGTGAATTCGCCGGTCAGCTGGATATCGAAGAGCTGTTCGTCATTGGCTACGAGTACTGGCAGCGCCTGCGCCGTACGCGCGTCTATCGCGAATTGATCGAACACGGGGTCGAGGTCTTTTTCGACACCTATCGCGACACCACGCTCACCGAACTGCTCGACGATATCGGTGTGACCCGCGAGATGATCGTACGCGACGGCCTGCGGTTCGTACCGCAGGTGGTGGCGGCCCTGCAGGCCAAGGGCCTGCTCGAGCCAGCGCTGCGTCGCCATCTCGAGGGCTTCTATCGTTCCGAGGCGGTGGCCGAGATTTTGGATAACCGCTGACCTGTTCACCCCCTTGTTCACCCCGGGCCGCCGGCGTCTTCGGCGCTCGCGCGAGCTAGTAGAACGCGCAGGTGTGCCTATTCAAACGGGTCCACGAGCGCGGGCCAAGTATGAATAGGGCGACGCTTGTTCCGCTCAGCCCCAGCGCTCGCGGTCGTGTTCGATGAGTTCACGATCCATGAAATGACCGATCATCACCTGGGTTGCATGCGCATAGGCTTGGTCGAGCGGCATTTCCAGTTGTCGGTAGAGGGTGCGCTTGCCGTCGGCTACGTTGCTGCCGTGGCGTGCGGCGAGCTTCGTGGCAAACGATCGTACGAAGTCGTGTAATTCGGCCTGGGGCAGTACGCGGTTGACCAGGCCGGTTTCGCGCGCCCATTGGGCATCGTAGGTGTCACCCGAGAGCAGCATCTCCATGACGTCCTTGCGCGCCACGTTGCGTGCCACGGCCACCCCCGGCGTGGTGCAAAACCCCTTGTTGTTGATCCCCGGCAGGCAGAATGTTGCCGTATCGGCCGCGTAGGCGAGATCGCAGGCGGCGACCAGTTGCAGACCGCCCGCGGTGGCAATGCCTTCGACCATGGCGATGGTGGGCTTGGGCGAATGCGTGAGCGCCTGCATCATCTCGCCGCAGCGCGAGAATAGACGCTTGAGGTAGCCGCGACCCGCATCGCCGTCGTCGCGGTGATGGGCGATTTCCTTGAGGTCGTGCCCGGCACAGAAGATTTTGCCCGGCCCATGGATCACGATGGCGCCCACCTCGGGGTTGTCGGCAGCGTGGGTGATCGCCGAATGCAGCGCGTCGATCATGGCCAGTGACAGCGGATGCGCCGGTGCGGCACCGAGGGTCAGGGTGAGTACACCCGCATCGAGGGTTGTCTCGATCAGATGCGTTTCAGCGGCACTTGAATCCATGGCAGGCACCTTGTCGTTATGAATCGGCCCAAATTATCACGCCAGTCGGGTTGTCGAGACCACGGCCCGCGCCTGGCCGCGTAGAATCATACGGCCCGGCGTGGCAGGCGCACTGCCGGCTTATCGTTTAGAAAGGCGCGAACCGCCACGCCGTGCCGAGCACGTGCCGCACCAGCCGATCGGAAAACGAATACCTCATGAGTTACGCGGTCAAGGAAATGTTTCTCACCCTGCAGGGCGAGGGCGCTCAGACCGGGCGCGCGGCACTGTTCTGTCGTTTTAGTGGCTGCAATCTCTGGACCGGGCGCGAAAAGGATCGGCACCGGGCGATCTGCCAATTCTGTGATACCGATTTCGTGGGTACGGATGGAATCGGCGGGGCGCGCTTCGAAAACGCGGCCGAGCTTGCCGAGCGTGCACGCTATCTCTGGCACGAAACCGCGAACACCGGTGGCACCCCGTATATCGTGTGTACCGGCGGCGAGCCCTTGTTACAGCTCGATGCGACGCTGATCGCGGCCTTGCACGATGCGGGTTTCGAAATTGCGGTCGAAACCAATGGCACGATCGAGGCCCCGGCGGGCATCGACTGGATATGTGTCAGCCCGAAGGCCGGCAGTACGCTGGTTCAGACGCACGGCAACGAACTGAAACTGGTCTGGCCGCAGCCGGCCTTTGCGCTCGAGCAGTTCGAAGCACTCGAGTTCGAGCGCTTCTACCTCCAGCCCATGGACGGGCCGGCCTACGACGCGAATGTGGCGCTGTGTATCGAAACCGCGCTGAGCCATCCGCAATGGCGGCGTTCGTTACAGACCCACAAGATGATCGGTATCGCCTGAGTCGGGCAGCGTAGCGCGAGGCGGCGCAGCGACAGGGTCTAGCGCTGCGCGGACCGGGCGCTCGGTTCGGCGAACAGGCGGGCTTGCGTAGAATAGACAGGCCTGTTCGCGCCGTGTGCAGCTGTGCTGCGCCGCCCCAACCGTCAAACCCGGGAGGCTCTTTGACCGCCGCTTTTCGTATTCGCCGTCAGATCGGCATCGACGCGGGCCATCGCATACGCCTGCACGGAAGCAAGTGCCGGCATCTGCATGGTCATCGCTACACGATCGAAGCGGTCTGCGCGGCCGAGCAGCTCGCCGCGAGGGGCGAGCAGGCCGGCATGGTGCTCGATTTCGCCTTTCTCAAGGACGAGATGATGCGCGAGATCGATAGCCCCTGCGATCATGGCTTTATCGCCGAACTGGCCGACGTGGAACTGTTGGCCCTGTTCACGCCGCCCGACCAGGACCGCGCCGGATTCACGCAGGCCCTGAAAGAATCGCTGGCATCGAACGGCTTTGCCAGTACCACGCAAACCGCGCTCGGTAGCAAGCTGTATGTCATCGACGTGCCGCCTACGGCAGAAAATCTCGCACGCCACTGGTTCGAACGGCTTGCACCGCGGGTTGCCGCGCGTAGTGAGGGACGCGCCAGCCTGACCCG
This sequence comes from Salinisphaera sp. S4-8, assembly GCF_040361235.1. NCBI lineage: Bacteria > Pseudomonadati > Pseudomonadota > Gammaproteobacteria > Salinisphaerales > Salinisphaeraceae > Salinisphaera > Salinisphaera sp. S4-8. The sequence continues at coordinate 199,701 of NZ_APNF01000006.1, forward strand.
AATGGTCGTATGGGAGACACCCAACTGCGCCGCGGAGTGGCCGGTCTAGCGTCTGAGCAACACCACGCCCGTTACAGGTGGCCGACCGCTAATACCTGAGGCGGCATTGGCAATGGCTACAAAAGAATCGGAACACGCCGCCGCTAAACACTAAGGATGCCGGTGGGGCTCGATGGCCGATAGCGCCTGACGCTGCGCCTCGCTAAAGTATGTCCGGGCCGTGTGCCGGTCCTGGCGCGTCGATCTTTCGTAACTGCCGACTCGAGAAAAGGGCCGAGTTTTTCGTGAATGACGCTAACAGGAATATCGGCCAACGCTTGATCCATCGCTGGCACTGGTTGCTGGAAGGCGATGCCGAGTCGCCCGAACAGTGCATGAACCGTAGCTTTCTCTTCTGCGCGGCGCTGGGTTGTTTTGCCGGCGGGCTGCTCAATTATCTGGGCGGGCTGACCGACATGTTTTATATCGTGTTGGTAGCGATCATCGGCTCTGCGCTGCTGGCGATCTGGGCGTATCTTCGCCGCGGTCATTACATGCGTCATTCCACCATGGTGGGCGCCTGCTTGGTCATTATTGGCCTGATACCGCTGAACTGGATCTACAACCAGGGGCTCGATGGGCCGAGTCTGCTGTTGTTCATGTTGGTCGCCGGTTACGCCTTTGGCGTGCTACTCGTGCCCCCCTGGCAGCGGCTGTTGATTGCGGCGCTGTTTCTTGTCGTGCCCTATGGCTTGATCTGGTCGCACTATCGCTGGCCGGACTGGATCGACCCGTATCCATCGCCGGCGGCGCATGCCATGGATGCCGCGATGACCTATACCATCTGCATCGTTTTGCTGCTGGTCATGGTCAGCGGTTTCTTTCGCCGCTTCGAAAGTGAACAACGTCTGATCAACGACTATGCCGAACGGCTGCGCGAAGCTGGCCTGCGCGACAGCCTGACCGGCCTGTTCAACCATGGCTCCTTCTATGCGCTGGTCGACGGCTACTGCCGCCAGGAGAATACGACGCAGCCGGTGCGCGGTGCGTTGATTCTCTATGATCTGGACTATTTCAAGAACGTCAACGACAGCTACGGCCATGTCTACGGCGATACGACGCTGAAATTCTTTGCCCGGGTTCTGCGCGAGATCGTGGACGTACGTGGCGGCACCGCCGGTCGCTGCGGCGGTGAAGAGTTTGCCGTGTTCCTGCCCGAGGCGGGGCCGTCCGAGGTCGAAGAGGTCGACACCCTGCTGCGGGCTGCCTGCGAAGCGCAGCCGCTTGAACACGGCCCGGTACGCTTTTCCGGTGGCGTTGCCTTTCAGCCCGCTCGTACGATCGAAAGCTGGATGGAACGGGCCGACAACGCCTTGTATGCGGCCAAATGTCGGGGCCGTAACGCGACCGTTTATCGTACGCGCGCCGAGTGACTTTGCCTGTTCGCGCGACGCACCGGCGGCGAAATGCTTGAATTGACGCCCTGGCCGTAGCCCGGCCGATCAATCGTTTTCGACCGCCAGTGGCTGGCTGCGGCCGAGCCCGACCAGCAGCACCATGGCCAGAAGCACCGCAATGCAGGCCACCAGAAAGGCATCGGAAAACGCCGCCGTGGCCGCGCCGCCGTCGTAGAACGGATTCCACGCCGGCGCTGCACTTTGTTGGCGAGCCGACAAGACCGAGCCGAATACCGCGGCCCCGGTACCCGCGCCCATGAAGAAGAACAGCTGATAGATGCCGAAGCCCACGCCCGCGATGTCGGCTGACAAGGCCTTGGAAGCCGCGTTGGCGGCCGGCGACGTAACCCCGGCATAACCGATACTGGCAATCACCAACGCGATCGATACCATCCAGGGCGAGGCGCCCACGGCGAATGACGACATGAACAACACGCCCAGCAACAGCCAGCTCAGGCTGATGCCGAGCACCGTGCGCGGCCCGAATTTATCCGACAAACGACCGATGGTCGGTGCGAGCAGGGCCACCGCGAACGCGCCCGGCGCCACGACGAGCCCGGTCTGAAACGCGGTCAGTCCGAGTTCGTTGATCAGCAGCAACGGGGTCAGAAACAGCCCGCCGCCGATGAATGCACCCTGTGACAACAAGGCGATCACCGCGGCCGAGAGAAACTGCAGATTGGTGAACAGTGCCGGCGGCACGAAGGGATGGGCCGCCGTTCGGATACGCCGGGCGAACAAGCCGATCAGCGTTGCCGACACCGCCAGCGCGCCCCAGGCAGATGGCGCGGTCAGCCCGGCATGATTGGCCGCGGTCACGCCGAACAGCAGGGCGGCCGCGCCGAGCGCGAGCAACAGCCCGCCCGGCAGATCCAGCCGTGCAAAACGATGGGGCTGGCGCTCGCGTTCGGCGTTCAGATCCGGCAGAAAACGCCAGGCCGCCACGAACAGCACAGCGATGACGCTCAGCGTGCCATAGAACAGTACGCGCCAGCCCAGTGCGCTCACGCCCAGACCGCCGATGAGCGGGCCGGTGGCCGCGCCCAGACCGATCGCCGATGACAACGTGCCGAACACCACGCCGCGCTTGCCGGGTGCAAACAGCCGTGCCACCGAGCCAAACGCCAGCGACGGGATCGCCGCCGCGCCGGCTGCCTGGATCGCGCGCCCGGCGACCAGCCAGCCGAAGCTCGGCGCCAGCGCACAGGTCAACGAGCCGATGCCGAAAATCACCAGTGCGGATAGAAACGTCACCCGAAAGCTGTAGCTGTCGGACACGCGCCCGTACAGCGCAACGCCGGTCGCGAACACGATCGAGAACGCGGTAATCACCCAACCCGACAGACTGGGCGAGACATTCAGCCCGGTGCTGATGGTGGGAATCGCCACATTCACCATGCTGTTGTTGAGCACGCTCGTGAACGCGGCCAGCACCATCACCATTAGCAGGGGATTGGTCAGCGGCGACGCGGAGGCGGTATCGGAAAAGCGATTCATTCAATGGGTCGGGTCATGGGACGGCGCGTACTTTGCCATGAACAAGGCGCGCGCCGTGACGTGACCCGTGTATTCGGGGCTCGGCCCCGCAGGGCCGCGATCGACAGACCGGCGCATGACATGGACGCGCGAGTGCCGCGACCGCTCTTCGGCTACGTATTCGAAGTGAAAATGAACTATTGAAAAACGATTCGCTCACCAGCACCCACAATGGGTAACGCGAAACAACTGAATAACGTCTGGAGACCGATCGATCATCATGACCGATTCCAAAGATAACGAAAACCCGGAAACCAACGCGCCGATGCTGCAGTGGCGTGATATCAATGCGCTCACGCTGGCCGACGAATCGCCCTGCGTGACGATCTATGTGCCGACGACGCCGGTATCGAATTACCGCGAAGAAAATCGCATCCGCTACAAGGATCAGATCAAGAAGGTCGCCGAGGCGCTCGAACAGCGCGACATGGACAAGTACGAACGCGACGCGCTGATCGAAAAGCTCGAATCCGTGGGCGCCAACGAGGTGTTCTGGACGCACCAGCAGTACGGCTTGGTCGTGTTCGCCTCGTCCAAGCGCTTTACCGTACGTCGCATGATGACAAGCCCCGTCGAAGCGCAGGGTATTGTCGCCGACTCGTTTCATCTGCGTCCCGCACTGCGCGCGGCGGCCAACTGGATGGACTACCAGATCCTGTGTGTCAGCGTTCAGGATGTCGCCCTCTACGATGCCAATCAGGATGCGATTGTCGAAGTGGACTTGCACAGCGACGTGCCGCGCGGCATGGGCGAGGCACTGGGCAAACCCGACACCTCGCCCAACCGCAAGGATTCCGAAAGCGCTGGTAGTAACAGCACCGACCTGAAGAACTACTTCAAGGAAGTCGACAAGGCGATTCGTGAATACCACGGCAAGACCATCCGCCCATTGGTACTGGCGGCGGTCGCCGAGCACCAGGGCTTGTATCGCGAGGTCAGCGAACACCCGAATCTGCTCGAAAACGGGCTGGATCACGATCCGTTCGAGGCGATTCGACAGAGCAACCTCGGCGAACAGGCCTGGCAGATCGCCGAACGTGCCACTCGCGACAACATCGAACAGCTTGTCGAGCGCTACAACGAACGCGCCGCCCACAAGGAAGGCGCCAGCGCGCTCGACGAGGTCGCGTACTCGGCAACCATCGGCCAGGTCGACACCCTGTTGATCGACGAAACCGCGCGTGTTGAAGGCACAGTGGACAGCAATGGCCGGGTCGAATACGGCGCGGCGGGCGATGGCCACACCGACGACGTGCTCGACAAGATCGCCGAGTTCGTGATCGCCAGCGACGGCGATGTGAAATTCGTGCCGGGCAACCTCATGCCGACCGACACGGGCGTGGCTGCCGTGCTGCGTTATGCAATGGAGCCGGAGGCATAAAAGGCGCTTGGCACAGCCGCCGGCCCAATCGGGCTGGCGGCCCGGGTGAAATACGGTCATTGTCTTCAGTGACCGTTTTTTTTATGGCCAGCACAAGCGCGATACGCAAGTGCTGACGCCGCGTGCTAGCGCCCAGCTAGGCGGATTCGGCCTGGCTCGCCATTGCGCGGGTGGGCTATGCGGGTCGGCTTTGTGCCCGCCGGGCTGCCAGGATGATCACCCCCGTCGCGATACCAACGACTGACGGGAGCATATGCTGGGGCCGTGGCTCGCCGAGCAGAAAAATGGCCACGGGCACGGCAAAGATCGCGGCCACGCCACCCAACAGGCTCAGAAATACGGGCCCGCCACGGCGTTGCAGGATGAACAGCAGCAGAAACTGCGCGGCAAACAGCGCCGCCTGCGCGCAGAGCAACACCACGGTTTTCGTATCGAGCGCGATGGCGAGCTGAAAACGCGACTGGCCGCTGCCGGCCAGGCCGATCAACAGCACGGCGGCGCCGGTCATCCCCGGCGTGAGTGCGACCGGGCTTGCCCCGGCGGGCCAGCGCAGGCTTCGATAGAGATTGCCGATGCTCAATAACACCGGCCCGAGTATCGGGAAGACGATCCAGAATGCGGGCATGTTCGGCGTGCCGAGTTGGCCCGCGGCCAGCCAGCCGGTGCCTGTCAACGCAGCCAGTACCGCGCTAAAACGCCAGGCATCAAAGCGCTCCATGCCCAGCGCCAGTGCGCCCAGATAGGTCAGCAGCGGCGGCAAGGACAGAATGAACGACACATAGGCCGCGCCGACCACGGGAATCGCACTAAAGAAGATCAGGTTCGGGCCCGCAGCCGATACCAGCCCGGCAATCAGGTAGTACTCAAGGTGGCGTAGGCTGACTTTCGGCCGCTGACCATTGCGCACGGCATGGATCAGCAATACCAGCGTCGCGCCGGCCAATGACCAGAATACGAAACCTGCGGGCGCCACCGCATGGTTGCCGGCAAGCTTGGCCAGCGTGGTGGTCATGCCCAGACAGACTGCGGCACCGATCAGTACCACTAGGGTGACGGCCCGGTTTGGAACAGCTTGTAGATCACGCATGGCGGTCGGCCGGTTGGTCGCCGTGTTCGACCTGCCCCACGGTGACAAAGCGTCGTGACGTCTTGCCGGCCTCGACGAGATCCAGCATCGCGGCGGCGAAGTCGGCATAGCAAATACGCGATGCGCCGTCGCGGTCGGCGATGGCCACGTCGCTGCCGAATGCGTAACGGCCGCTGCGCGCACCTGCAAACAAAAGCGGCGCCGGACGCAGGCATAGCCAGTTCACATCCGGTGTGTCCATCAAAACGGTCTCGAGTTCGGCACAGGCGCTCGCGATCGGACGGACACTGTCCGGCAGAAAGCCGGGGGTGGAGAGCACCGTGCCTGGGCTGTTCGTCGCCAGGCGCAGATTGGCTGCGCCACCCACCACATAAACAGCGCGCCCGGTACGTCCTGCGATTGTCACAACGGTACGCGTCATGCGCACCAACGCGTGTTCGCGGCCGGGTGCGGGTCGCAGGGCGGTGATCAGAACATCGTGCTTTGTCGCGAGCGCGGCCGCGCGTTCCGGCTGCGTACTTATGTCAACGCACGTGTATGTGGCGCCGGGCAGGCCGGTATCCGGCTTTGATCGCGCCACCCCGGTCACCTGGTGGCCGCGATCACATGCTTCGGCCAGGATCGTGCGCCCGACGTGGCCGGTTGCGCCAAAAACCAGAATTCGCATTGAAGATGCCTTGTTCATTTATCTTGACGTCAAGATATATGTAAATAGCTTGATGTCAAGATAAATTGCCAATAGGCTTGCAGCATGGATCAGGTGGATCGAATCCTAGAACAGTGGCGCCAGCAGCGGCCGGAGCTCGATGTCGCGCCGATGGGCACCATCGGGCGTATGAAGCGGCTGGGTATGCATCTGTCGCAGTCGATGGAACAGGTTTTTGCCGACTACGGGCTCAATAACGCGAGCTTCGACGTGCTGGCAACCCTGCGCCGCGCCGGGGCGCCCTTTGCGCTGAGCCCGTCGCAACTCATCGACTGGACGATGGTGACGTCGGGCACCATGACCCATCGCATCGACCGGCTGGAAGCGCGCGGCCTGGTCACCCGTGAGCGGGCCGTGCATGACGGCCGGGCCAGCGTTGTTCGCTTGACCGAGGCCGGCTTTGAACTGATCGATACCGTGGTATCCGCCCATGTGGCCAATCAGCACCAAGCCCTGGCGGCGCTGGATGGCGAAGAGCGCGCCGAGCTCGACCGGCTGCTCAGGAAATGGCTGGGCGGGTTCGAACACGGCGATTAACCCGCCAGGACATACCGTCACGCCCGGTAAATACGGCGGCGCCATCACGCTGCCGCGGGGTCAGCCACACTTCGAATCGCCGCAGTTCAGACAGGTCAGACAGCCATCCATAAGCACCATGGCCTTGGTCTGGCACTTGCCGCATAGCTGGGCGTTGTCGGGGAAGTCAGCGACGCTGTCGTCGCAGTCGGGCGCGGCCTGTTTCTGCGGTTGCCGGGCTTCGATCTCGGCGCGCTTGGCCGCGATGAAGGCTTTCTGGTGTTCGTCCAGCGGGTCGGCTTCGAGCATGCCGATATGCTGGAGATGCTGTTCCAGAATATCGCCGATCTCGGCCACCAGCGATGGCATGAACTTGCCGCCTTTCTTGAAATAGCCGCCGCGCGGGTCGAACACGCTCTTGAGCTCTTCGACCAGGAAGGTGCAGTCGCCGCCTTTTCGGAACACGGCCGAGACGATACGGGTGAGTGCGACGATCCATTGAAAATGATCCATATTCTTCGAGTTGATGAACATCTCGAAGGGGCGGCGGCTTTCATGCTCCGTACCGGCATTGAGCACGACGTCGTTGATGGTCACGTACAGCGCGTGGTCGGATAGGGGTGTTTTTACCTTGTAGCTCTTGCCTTCGAGCCGGTCCGGGCGCTGCAACTGTTCGTGCATGTGCTCGATTTCGGGCGCGGCTGGCGCCTGTGCGGCGTTGTCTTCGGCGCGAGCGACGTTGTAGTCGACAATCTTGCGATCGATCTTGATGGCCATGATCTGGTTCTCTCGTAGTGGTGCGCCGGCTCAGAAGCGGCCGTAGTAGCCTTCCTTGAGGGCATCGAACAGGTTGGCGGCGGTATGGGTTTCGCCGTCGTATTCGATTTCGTCGCCGCCCTTGGCCTCGACCACCGAGCCGTCGTCGAGCACGAAGCGATAGGTGGTATTGGCCAGATCGCTTTCCTTGACCAGCACGCCCTGGAATGCCTCGGGGTTGAAGCGAAAGGTCGTACAGCCCTTCAATCCCTGTTGGTGGGCATAGCGATAGATATCCTTGAAATCCTCGTAGGGATAGTCCGTGGGCACATTGGCCGTTTTCGAGATACTCGAATCGATCCATTTCTGCGCCGCTGCCTGCACGTCCACATGCTGCTTGGGCGTGATCTCATCGGCGGTGATGAAGTAGTCCGGCAGGTCGGGGCTATCCGGCTGGGCGTCGGCATCCACGAAATGCCGGTAGGCGAGCAGTTCCATGGAAAAGACGTCGACCTTTTCCTTGGATTTGCGGCCTTCGCGAATAACGTTGCGAAAGTAGTGATGGGCGAAACTCGGCTCGATGCCGTTGCTGGCATTGTTGGCCAGCGATAGCGAGATCGTGCCCGCGGGCGCGATCGAACTGTGGTGGGTAAAACGTGCGCCTAGTTCGGCCAGGCGTTCGATAAGCGCCGGATCTTCGGCGGCGATCTTTTGCATATAGCGGCTGTATTTCGCATGCAGCACGCGTGCCTTGATCGTGTCGCCCACGGCGTAGCCGTCGGCCGCCATTTCCGGGCGGCGCTTGAGCATGGCCTCGGTGACGGTGAAGTCCTCGTCCATGATCGGCGCGGCGCCTTTCTCCTCGGCCAGCGCCAGGGCGCTGCGCCAGCCCTGCAAGGCCATCTCCCGGGCGACCCGCTCGGTGAATTCGAGTGAATCCGGCGCGCCGTATTTCATGCGCAGCATGGTCAGCGCCGAGCCCAGGCCCAGAAAGCCCATGCCGTGGCGGCGCTTGCGCTGGATCTCGTCGCGCTGGCGGGCCAGCGGCAGGCCGTTGATTTCGACCACGTTATCGAGCATGCGGGTGAAGACATCCACGACCTGCGCGTATTCATCCCAGTCGAAATAGGCGCGCTCGGTGAACGGCTCGCGCACGAAGCGGGTCAGGTCGATCGAGCCCAGCAGACAGGCGCCGTAGGGCGGCAGCGGTTGTTCGCCGCAGGGATTGGTAGCGCGGATTTCTTCGCAGAACCAGTTGTTGTTCAACTCGTTGACACGGTCGATGAGGATGAATCCCGGCTCGGCGTAGTCGTAGGTGGAGGTCATGATCATGTCCCACACGCGCCGCGCCTTGACCGTGCGATAGACCCGGCAGGCCACCAGGCCGTCGTCGCGCGTCACGTAGTTTTCGCGTACGGGCCATTCGCGCCAGATCACCTGCGCGGGATCATCCAGATCCATGTCGCTGCTCGCGGCTTCCTGGGCCAGCAGCGGGAACGACAGCGGCCAGTCGGCATCGTCTTCGACGGCTTGCATGAAGGCATCGGTGATCAACAGCGACAGATTGAACTGGCGTAGCCGCCCGGCTTCGCGTTTGGCACGAATGAAGTCGAGCACATCGGGATGACCGACATCGAAGGTCGCCATCTGGGCGCCGCGGCGACCGCCGGCAGACGATACCGTAAAACACATCCGGTCGTAGATATCCATGAACGACAAGGGCCCGGAGGTATAGGCGCCCGCGCCGGACACATACGCGCCCTTGGGCCGCAGCGTGGAGAACTCGTAGCCGATGCCGCAGCCGGCCTTGAGCGTGAGCCCGGCTTCGTGGACCTTGCCGAGGATCGCATCCATGGAATCCGCGATGCTGCCCGATACCGTGCAGTTGATCGTGGAAGTCGCTGGCTTGTGTTGTGTGGCCCCCGCGTTGGAGATGATTCGCCCGGCCGGAATCGCGCCGTGTCGTAGCGCCCAGAGGAATTGTTCGTACCAGGTCTGCTGTTTTTCCGGCGTGCTTTCGACGTCCGCCAGGGCGCGTGCGACCCGCTGGCGGGTGGCATCGACATCCGTATCCAGCGCACCGCCGTCCTTGGCCCGCAGCCGGTACTTCTTATCCCAGATATCCAGCGAGGCAGGCTGTAGCGCCACCTGCGAATCGGTGTCGGACGTCGGGCGGGCGAGGGCGATATGGGTCATGCAAGTCTCCGGGAACCGCGGGCAGCCAAATATGGGCCGCAGCATCGGCGAATACGACATATAGTGTTTTGATCTGTATCAACGCCGATATGTTGGGTTTTAGGCAAGCGCCAGCGGGCTGGTGTGAAGCAATCCCGGCGCCCAGACCCGCGCGAGTTGGCCGACGAGGTGTTTTAGAGGCAAGCGGTATGGCGCACGGGGTCTCGCCGATGGCGCGCTACGGCGGGTTACAGTGCTGGCCGTGGCGCGCGGCGGCTGGCAAGGTGTCGCTGTTTATTCGACAGGAGTGCCTTATGGCCCGTCCCGATCATGCGAGCGCGGCAGAAATTCAGAAATACCTGAGCGGGATGGACTATCCCGCCACCAAGCAACAACTGGCCGACCACGCCGAACGGCAGGGCGCCACGCTGGGTGTGCGCACCGTCATCGATGCGTTACCCGACCAGGAATATGACGATGCCGCCGCGGTCAGCCGTGCGGTCGGCGCGGTCGAATAGACCCTCGACCGGGCAAGGTCCATGAAAAATCGGGTGACGACAGAGCGCAAATGCCAGGCCATGCCGGCTCATTTCGAAACGAGAGAACACTTACAAAAATGAACGAACCGCTGATTCTTCATCATTACGATGGCTCGCCCTATGCAGAGAAGATCCGGCTCATGTTCGGGCTCACGGGCGCGCGCTGGTCGTCGCTGCTGTGTCCCGTACAACCGCCGCGGCCGAGCCTCGATCCGCTCACGGGTGGCTATCGTCGTATTCCCGTCGCTCAGCTGGGGGCGGATATCTTCTGTGACACCGCCCTGATCGCAAAGGAACTTGCGGTGATGCTGGATTGCCCGGCGCTCGATCCCGATGCCGTGGACGCCGAGGCCGCCGCGCTCATGGACTATGCCCAGGGCAAGGCCTTCTTTGCCGCCATCGGCGCGGTGCCGACGCCGCGGTTGCTCGTCACCATGCTCGGTATGTTCGGGCCGGTCGGCACGGTGAAGTTCATCAAGGATCGTATCAACCTCGTTAAAGGCTCGACGGTACGCGCGCCCCAGGGCGAAAAGGCCCGGGCGGTACTGAATACGCTCATCGACGATCTGGAAGCCCGACTGGAAACGCACCAGTGGGTCGGAGGCGAGCAGGCCTCGGTGGCGGATTTCGCCACCTTCCATCCGCTATGGCTGCATGTGAGTTGCAGTCGCCGCGCGCTGGACGCGGGCCCGAAGGTCAAGGCCTGGTATCAGCGCGTGAGCGAAATCGGCCATGGCCACCGCGAGGAAATTGCCCAGGAACAGGCGTTTGCCTCGGCACGCGATCGAAAACCCCGGCCGCTGCCGGACAGCGTCGCGGATGCGCCGGTGCCACTCGGCACGGAGGTTCAAGTCGCACCCGCCGACTACGGCAAGGTCCCGGTGTCGGGCACGCTGGCTGCACTGACCGAAGACCGCATCGTGCTTACCCGCGATACCTGGCAATTCGGCACGCTGCATGTGCATTTTCCGCGCAATGGCTATTCGTTGACGGCCCAGTCCTAGCCGCACGCAGCCGTGGGTACCGGCCGCCTGAATCGCGGCCGGTACGCGTTACGTATCGATGCGCGCGGCCGGCGTGCGTCATGACTCGCGCAAGAACGGTCAAACGGTCGTGGCCGCCCGGGAAGCGCTGCATAACCTCTCGCGGGTGGCGTTGGAGTCCTCACCGCCGGTGCGACAACGCGTCCGAGCGCAGCGCCTGCCTGATTGGCAGGCCAAGCCCGGCAACGCGGTCGCGGCGCTCTCGCTACCGGTCACGCCGCGCAGCATTTCTTGAATTTTCGACCGCTGCCGCAGGGGCAGGGGTCGTTGCGGCCCGGCTTGAGGGCCGTCACCGTCGGCTCGCCGTCGACATAGAAACACTGGCCGTGTTCGCGCAGGAATCGGGAATATTCCTCGAGTACGGCAAAGCCGTTATCATCGCGACAGATGGCACGGAAATGCACCCAGCCCGCGTCGTCATGTTCGCCGCTGTCCACCACGGTCAGGCCGAGCCAGCGGTCGCCGGCCGGTAGATCGAGCGTGGCGGGCCGCGTGCTCGCATGCCAGCTCGATTTCACGTAGGCCGTATCGCCCAGGGCGTACGCACTGTAGCGGGCGCGCATCAGCGCCTGCGGCGTTGGCGCGGGTCGGCCGCGATGATACGGCGCGCAACATTGTGCGTAGGCAAGGCCGGACTGGCAGGGGCAGGTCATGGGGTACGACGCACAGGCAGCATGGCGTCCTATCGTAACGTGAAAACCGGCAGGCGCCCGTACGCGGAGCCTGCGTGCGGCGGGCATATGTCGCGACATCGGGCGGTGCCGATGTGCGGCCTGCGTGCCGCGGCAATCCGAGCTCACTCGGTGGCGGCGAACGCACCGATAACAAGCCAGGCCGTATAGACGATGAAGGCGAGCACGAAAATCCCGCCTTGCGTGCGGTTGAGCTGCGCGCTGGGGCGGCCGAATCGTATCGCGCAGAGCCAAAGCAACACCGTCAGCGCGAGCATGATGGGCCAGTCACGGTGGCGCACGCTCGGCTCGATCTCGATCGAATTGATCAGACCCGCGATGCCAACCACGCCAAGCGTATTGAACAAATTCGAGCCCACCACGTTGCCCAGCACCAGCGCGTAGGCCTTGCGACGCACGGCGCTGATCGACGAGGCCAGTTCGGGCAGGGAGGTGCCGACGGCGACGACGGTCAGACCGATCACGAGATCACTCACACCAAGCGCGGTCGCGATCGTGCTCGCACCCCAAACCAGAAGGCGTGAGCTTGCGACCAGCAAAAGCAGGCCAAGGATCAACCAGAGCAGCGAGCGTCCCAGGGGTGCCACCTCCGGCTCCGGGTCGATCGTCGGCGCCGCGGTCGCGGACTGGCCGGCCCGTCGTGCCTCGATCGCCACCAAGGCGAGATAGCCGATGAGCGGCAGCAGCAGCAAACACGCATCGAGCCGGCTGATTGCCCCATCGTCAATAAGCCATCGCGAGAGCAATGTAACCGCAACGAGCAGGGCAATTTCGCGGCGGGCCACCCCCGCTGCCACCGGAATCGGGGAGAGCAACAGGGCGACGCCCAGCACCAGTGCGATATTGGCGATGTTCGAGCCGTAGGCGTTGCCAATGGCAAGTCCCGGCTGGCCGTGCCAGGCCGATAGCCCGGAAATCAGAAACTCCGGCGCCGAGGTACCCACGCCCACGATCACGCTACCAATAAGAAACGAGGGCAGGTGTAGATGATGCGCCGTGCCCACGGCCCCTTCGATGAAGCGTTCCGAGCTCCATACCAGTACAGCCAGGCCCACGAGTAGGGCAGCAGCCGGTATCAGCATGGTCGGACTCCCTATAAACGTGCGTGGTTGTGGGCAGCTGCGGTATCAATCGTAGGCCTGGTCTCGACACGCCTTGCCAGTGCCACGCCAATTCGGTCGGTGGCATAGCATGGCCTGCGGGTGTCGGCTACCTCGGCGCCGCGCGTGCATCGCAAGCCGGCAGTTGCCGTTCGGCGTTCATGGATCAGGATTGTCGATAGGGCGTGCAGACATCGCCCTGTTTCGGATACACCAGATCCTGGGTATCGAATCCCATCGCGCGGGCCTTGTTCACGAGCGCGGCGCGCTCGGTCTTTGGAAGTTCGGGCTGGCGGGCCAGAATCCACAGATAACCGCGATTGGAGCCGCCGATGACGGCGGTGGTGTAGTCATCGTCGAGCGCCAGCACGTTATAGCCGGCATAGAACGGGCCGAAGAAGCTCACCTTGAAGCGCGCGGTATCTTCGCCCGCCACGAAATAGGCCTTGCCGACCGCCTCGCTGGCTTCGCCCTTGGACAGATCTACGCCGCGATTGACCACGCGCACGCCGCCATCATCGCGTTTGCTGTAGGTCGCGCTTACACAGTCCAAACCCCGCTCGAAACGGTGATCCAGCCGCGCGATTTCGTACCAGCGCCCCAGGTATCGATCGAGCGAGAACGGCTCGACCGCGCGCGTGCCATCCGGAATGCCCACGCAGCCTGCCAGGAGCGCAATCAGGCCGGAAAGGACGAGCAGGGCCGGTGCAATCGAGGTTTTCATTGGCGGGTTCCGATCGTGTTCGGGTGGTATCCGACTATTGTACGGACCCGCAGGTCATCGCTCGTAAGGCGCCATCGGTCCACGCCGTCGCAAGTCAGCTGAAAGTTGCATTCAAAAAGTGAGGGCCGCGCGACAAACTTCGGGCAGGGGTTGTGTCGACTATGCTCGCGGTGGGATTGCGCAGGATGATTGGGGCGGGCCGCAACGGCCGGCTTGCGAGTGACCTGATGTAGTCAGGGGCTCGCGCCGCGCGTTTTGCCGCAGGCTGGTCCCAATTGTCACTGCAGACTTGCAGATTGTGACGTGCCCGGTCAGATTTGTAGGCCTGATTGATTGGGGGATCAACATCGAAAATCTCGACCGGCGGGGAACGCAACTCATGGGCGAGGCGCTGGCTGCGCTCCCGGACCCGGTTTTCGTGCTGACCGAGAGCGGGCGCTATGCCGCGATTTTCGGCGGCCAGGATCGTGAGTATTACCACGACGGTTCCTTTCTCGTGGACTTCAGCCTCTACGACGTACTGTCGCAGGCACAGGCCGACTGGTTTCTCGGCGAAATTCGCCAGACGCTGGCCGACAACTGCCTGCGTATCGTCGAGTACGACCTGGCGGCTGCCGATGTCGCCGGCGTCGATAGCAACGATGGCCCGGCAACCCCTATTCGCTTCGAGGGCCGTGTACAGCCGATCCGCTCGCCCGTGAACGGCGAGCGCGCCGTACTGTGGCTGGCCAGCAACATCACCACCCGCCACGAGATGGAACAACGCCTGCGTCGGCTCAGCGAAACCGATGAGCTCACCGGTTTCCCCAATCGCCGACGTCTGATGCACGCGCTCAACGAAGCGCTCACCAAATACGATACCCAGAACAGCCGTATAGCTTTGCTGATCATGGATATCGATCGCTTCAAAACCATTAACGACCGCTATGGCCACCCCGCGGGGGATGCCGTGATCTGTGCGGTATCCAGCGCCTGCGGCGCCCGTATCAAACGCCGCGACCTGTTTGCCCGGCTCGGCGGCGAAGAATTTGCCACCGTGCTGTACGACATCACCGCCGCGCAGGCGCTCGCGGTGGCCGAACGGTTACGCAAGACCGTGGCCGACGCCAGCTTCGAGCCCAAACCGGGAGAAGGCCCGCAGGTAACGGTCAGTATCGGCGTGAGCGTGGCCGGGCCGAACCGGCGCCGCAGCCATGATTTGCTCAGCCAGGCCGACGCCGCGCTCTATCTGGCCAAGACGGGCGGACGCAATCGCGTGGTGCTGGCAGAAGACTGCAATTATTAACCCCGCGTGAAAATGGATGCGTTTTCGGGTTAATAAAGCGGGCATGTGAAACCATGCTCGCCGCAGCCAGCGGCTGCGAAGCCATGGAAAATTAACAGGGACACGGGCCGGCCTTTATTGTTCGATGGCGTTGAAAACAGCGGACCCAGTCAGCTGTTTTGGTGCCGGATTAATAGGCGGCATTGTACGTTTCGAAGTCCGCCTGCGTGGGCTCGCATATACTGGCGTGGCATTGTATCGGCCGCATCGGCCCCACTTGACCAGATACGACATGAATCGGCGATTTCTTCGTGAGCGCGTGGCCTGGTTGCTCGGACTCGCCGCTATTGTTGTCGGCACCCCGGGCTGTATTTTTCATCCGGGGGGTGAGCCCGTCGCCGCCGCGGTCGCGGATCTGCCGCTGGTGATCTATCCGCCGCAGGCAATGACGCACGCGAATGCGACGGCGCGGGATACGCTGGTTGTCATGCTCTCGGGCGACGGCGGCTGGGCCGGGCTGGATAAAGCGGTGGGGCAATCGCTGGCACAGGCCGGCTATGCAGTGGTCGGTTGGGATTCGCTGCGCTATTACTGGCACCGGCGCGAGCCCGCCCAGGCTGCGGCCGATCTCGATCGCGTCGTGCAAACCTATCGGCAACGCTGGCAGTTGGGGCATGTGGTGCTGATCGGCTATTCACGCGGTGCCGATGTCATGCCGTTCCTGTTCAATCGGCTGAGTGCGCAAACAAAAGCCCGGACCGCCGATATCATCTTGCTTGGCCTGGCCAGTCATATCACCTTCGAGTATCACCTGCTGTCGTGGATCGGCCTTGGGCCCGAGGGGCTTGCCGTGCTGCCCGAGGCGCGACAGCTACCTGCGGATCGCACCACCTGTCTCTACGGCGTGGAGGATCCAGAGGCCATATGCCAGGAACTTGAGGCGGCCGGGCTGCACCTGGTGGCCTTGCCTGGCGGGCATCATTTCGATCATCGATATGAAGCGCTCGCCGAACGGTTGCAGCGGATAATCGCCCACGGCGCGTAACCGGGCCCGCGTGTCACAGTCGTATGGCGGGCGCCTGAGTGCAGGCTAGCGCGGCGTGCCGGGCTTTGTGCAGAGCGGCCCGGTTTCATTCGCGACGCATGCCAGCCCCATCGTGCGGGCTGGCGTCGGGTTCAGTGGCAAACACGTTCTAGCCTGAAACGCATTAAACATACCCTGACACGGCCGATAACCGCTGGGAAACATGAATTAGAGGGCACGCCCTCGGTACGGACAGGGGAACGAATGAGCCTTGCCTCGCCCGATCTGGGCATGCCGCTTTCGCATCGACATCGCCGCAATCTACTGCGTCTTCTGCTGCTGGTCACGGCCGTGTTCGGCTTTGTTTTCGTGGTCGTGAACTTCGCCGCCGGACGCTATGGACTGATGTTGGTGGATCTGGCCATCACCGTGGTCGCGCTGGCGTTGTCTCCCGTGGTGCGCAGAACATTTCACCTGCGGCGCTGGTGCATGTGGTATCTGGTTTCGATCTATGCGGCCACACTCTATGCGCTGGCCTCGCCGACCACCTCGATCACGGTGTTCAGCTGGGTGCTGGTGATGCCGTTGACGGCGCACCTGTTGCTGGGACGCCGTCTAGGCGGTCTGTTTTCCATGTTCTACCTCGTCGTGGCGGCGAGCCTGTTTGTCTGGCGCTTTGGTATCGATTTCGCTTTGAGTACGCCCGGGGCCACGGCCAACATCATTGGCGTAACCCTCTGGACCTATCTGTTTGCCTATTTCTACGAGGCCAGCCGCGAATCCGCCGAGGATCAGCTTTCCCATCAGGCGCTGACCGACTCGCTCACCGGCTTGGCCAATCGGGTTCAGCTCGAACAGGCGTTTGGCCGTCTGGCGAGTACGGCAACGCTGCCGTTGTCGCTGCTGATGCTCGACCTCGACCATTTCAAACGCATTAACGATGCATACGGCCACGCCACCGGCGATGCCGTGTTACGCAAGATCGCGGATACCCTGCGCGAACAGACCCGCGGCGACGATGTGGCCTGTCGCCTTGGCGGGGAAGAATTCTGTGTATTGCTGCCCAATACCGACAACAGTGCGGCCGCCCGTCTGGCCGAACGCCTGCGCGAAGCAATCGAAGCGTTGCACTACCGCCACAACAACGACGTGCTGCCGCTTACCGCGAGTATCGGGTTTGTCAGTACCACCAAGCCGGGCCAGCCGCTCGACCGCATGCTGCACGCAGCGGACGAAAAGCTTTATCAGGCCAAGTTTGGTGGCCGCAACCGCGTGGTCGGCTAAAATGCCCCGGGGCGCCGCTATACGACGCCCGGCCCTGTCGTCGTCGCCGGGTGCGGTGGCCGCGCGATGGGTTTAAAACACGCGCCTGCCAGCGCCCGTTAGCCGGTGCTGCCCAGATGGGTGCGCACGGCCGCGGCGATTCGGTCCATCGCATTGCCAGTGGCGGCCAGCCAGGCATGCATTTCGATAAAGCCGTGGATCACGCCCGGGTAGTGGGCATGGGCGACATCCACACCGTCGTCGGCCAGCCGCGCGGCATAGAGCACACCCTCATCCATAAGCACATCCGCGCCGGCGGTGATCACCAGCGCGGGTGCCGTGCCTTCCAGTGTTTTTGCCAGAATCGGTGATACCCGCCAGTCGAGCGGGTCGGTATTGGCATCCACGCTGCGCTGGCCGAACCAGGCCATGAGCTCGGCGGTAAGCGGCGGCACATTCGCATTGCGCCCCTTCGATGGATATTGGCCCGCCGCTTCGCGCAAGTCGGTGGCCGGGTAGATCAACACCTGCAGGGCCAGCGGCCAGCCCGCGTCACGGGCGGCCAGCGCCACCACGGCGGATAGATGCCCGCCCGCGCTGTCACCGCCGACCGCGAGTCTTTGCACGTCGATATCGAAATCCTGCGCGTGTTCCACCAGATAGCCGTAGGCGGCGATCGCGTCGTCGGAAGACGCCGGCAAGCAATGTTCCGGGGCCAGGCGATAATCCACGGCAATAAGCTGACAGCCTGCGCGCTGGGCCAGCTGACGGCAGATGCGATCGTGCGATGCCAGATCGCCGAGCACCCAGCCGCCGCCGTGAAAATACACAAGCGTTGGGGCCGCGCCCGCAGCCAACCCCTCCGGGCGATAGCGCCGCGCGCCCAGGTCGCGGCCGTCGAGCGCGAGCGTCTGGTCGACGACTTCGGCCATGGGCACCGGCTCGCCGCCGCTCGCGGCCAGGGTGTCGATATAGAACTGGCGCGCCTCGGCCAGCTCGAGATCGGCAAACGAGATCTCGGCTTCGCGCATTTTGGCAACAACGCCAGCGACTTCCGGGGTGAGCGACATGGACAGTCCTATCAGTCGGGTGTATGCAGCAGGCTTGATAGCACGATTGTTCAGGTTCATGCACGCCGTGCGATTTGAAGCGCCTTGGGGGCGCGTTTGCATCGGGCGGCGTGTATCGCCGGGCGCGCCAGCCTGAAAGGGCGCTTTCGCGCCACGACATTGCTGCGGCGTCGCAAATGCGCATACTTGGATGAACCCATGCCCAGCCGTTGAACGTCGCGGTCACGGCCCGCACCCTTGATAAGGTCAAGCCCAGCCAGCCGCCCCACATCGCGCTGGCAATATCGTTTGCCGCGGAGGCATCGCCATGACCGAAACCGCAGCCGCCGAGCCGTTCGTGCTCGACAACACTTATGCCCGCCTGCCGAGCGAATTCCACGCCCGTGCCATGCCGACGGCCGTTACAGCGGCGCGTCTGCTTCGGGTCAATCGCCCCTTGGCCGAACAGCTCGGCCTCGATGTGCAGGCGCTCGAAAGCCCCGCGGGGGTCGACATTCTGGCCGGCAATCGTGTGCCCGAGGGCGCCGAACCGTTGGCGATGGCCTATGCCGGGCATCAGTTCGGCAACTTCTCGCCGTTGCTGGGCGATGGCCGGGCCGTGCTACTGGGCGAAATGATCGATCGCAACGGCGTTCGGCGCGATATCCAGCTCAAAGGCGCGGGGCCGACACCGTTTTCGAGCCGGGGCGACGGGCGCGCTGCGCTCGGCCCGGTCATCCGCGAATATGTCGTTAGCGAAGGCATGGCCGCACTTGGGATTCCCACCACGCGCGCGCTGGCCATGGTCGCGACCGGCGAACCGGTGCTTCGCAGGCGCGCCGAGCCGGGCGGGGTGCTGACCCGCGTTGCGGCAAGTCACGTACGCGTGGGCACGTTCGAATACTTCTCCCGGCGCGGCAATAACGAAGCCGTGCGCGCGCTCGCGGATTACGTCATCGAGCGCCACTACCCGCATTGCGCCGATGCCGATAACCCCTACCAGTCCCTGCTGGAAGAGGTGGCGGTACATACGGCCGACCTCATCGCGCAGTGGCTGCTGGTCGGCTTCATCCACGGGGTGATGAACACCGATAATGTCTCCATTGCGGGGGAAACGATCGACTACGGCCCCTGCGCCTTCATGGACAGCTACAACCCGGCCACGGTGTACAGCTCCATCGATCACGGTGGACGCTATGCCTACAACCGCCAGCCCGGGATTGGCCAGTGGAACCTCGCGCGCTTTGCCGAGTGTCTTTTGCCGTTGCTGGACGAAGACCAGGAGAAAGCCGTAGCGCAGGCCCAGGCTGTGCTCGAACGTTATGTCGAGCGTTTCGAAACGACCTATCACGACGGTCTGGCGGCCAAGATCGGCCTGGAAGCACGCCGCGAAGGCGACGCTGATCTTGCCTACGATCTGCTCAAGTGCATGACCGAGCAGGGCGCAGACTTCACTCTCACCTTCCGGTATCTGTCCGATCTCGGTCGAGAAGCGGACGACCGGGACGACAACGTACGCGCGTTATTCGATGACCGGGCCAGCTTCGACGGCTGGGCAGCACGCTGGCGCGAGCGCCTGGCCGACGAAACGCGGGACGACGCCGAACGTCGCGCGGCCATGCGAGCGGTCAACCCCGCGTATATCCCGCGTAACCATCGTATCCAGCAAGCCATCGATGCCGCCGAGGCGGGCGATTATCAGCCGTTGGACGAATTGCTCACGGTGGTCGCGAATCCGTTCGACGACCATCCGGAGCTCGCGGATTATGCGCAGCCGCCGAAGCCGGAAGAGGTCGTGCAGCGCACCTTCTGCGGCACCTGACGTGGGCCCGCGGTGGCGCCTGAAGGCGCCACCGCATGCTGGGCCGGTGGGGCGTTGACGGTTCCACCGGGCTTCGCCACTCTCGAACGGCTCGCCCGTGCTTGGTTTATGCGCCGGGCCAAAACATATCGATAAAAGGATTCAGGATGGATACCGCCGCTCTTTTCTCCCTTGAAGGTCGTTGTGCACTCGCCACCGGCGGGTCCCGCGGCATCGGCCGCATGATCGCGGAAGGCCTGCTGCGCCAGGGTGCGCGCGTCTATATCAGCGCACGCAAAGCCGACGCCTGTGACGAAACCGCGCGCGAACTCTCCGAAATCGGGCCCTGTGTTTCGCTGCCGGCGGATGTGTCCACCATGGACGGCATTCAAGCGCTGGTCGCCGCGTACGGCGAGCACGAGAAAACCCTCGACATTCTCGTGAACAACGCGGGCGCGGCCTGGGGCGCGGAATTCGATACCTTCCCCGAAAGCGGCTGGGACAAGGCCGTGGATCTCAACATGAAAGCGCCGTTCTTCCTGGCCCAGGCATTCAAGCCCATGCTGCTGGAAGCGCGCGCCGCCGGTCCGCTCGCGAAGATCATCAACATCGCCTCGATCGACGGCCTGTCGCTCAATCCGCAGGAAACCTATTCCTACCACGCCTCCAAGGCCGGTCTGACCCACCTGACCAAGCGCATGGCCGTACGCCTGGCCCCCGAAGGCATCGTGGTCAGCGCCATCGCCCCCGGCGCGTTCGCCTCGAACATGAACAAGGTCGCGCGCGACCATGGTGACGAGATCGCTGACCGAATCCCCTCGCGCCGTATCGGCGAGCCCGAAGACATGGCCGGTGCCGCGATCTACCTCGCATCCCGAGCCGGCGATTATGTCGTGGGCTCCACGCTTGTGGTGGATGGGGGTGTAAACGTCGCCCGCTAAGTCGATTGCGCGGTGGATTGCGCGTATGTTGGGTTCGAGCCGAACAGCCTAAACACGGCGAGCCCCGTGGCGCCGGCGGCGCATTCGATCGCGCTGTATCGGGGCGTTACCGTTGGTCGTCGACGCCAATACCGCGATCGGCATAATCGTCAGGGTAGCGGCGGCAGAGGCGAAGTTCAGTCATGCCAGTTGTGTTGTTGATCGTCTTGACGGCCTTGGTTCTAGTTCATCTTTACCTACAGGGTGCGGTGACGTACCTGGTTGTAACCGACGACGAGTCCAAACTACGTCGAGCGGCGCAAGTCGCCGTTATTTGGCTAGTGCCGATCGTTGGTGTGCTGTTTGTCGGTTATTTCAAAGCCGAAGCGTACGACGCCGGTGATCAACGGCCGCCGCTTGTTCTCGTGCCTGTGCTATGGCTGGTGGGCGGGCCGAAAACTGCGAATGGGGGTGGCGACGCCGTTGACAGTGGATTGGCGGATCCCGCTAGCCATGACTTTTCGGCAAACGAGTAGGCGCGGTTGAGTCGAGCGAGTTGCGGAGCAGGGCGGGTTGCGCGCGTTCAGTCTACTGGGCTGGAAATTGAGCTGCGCGGTGGATCGTCGTGCGGGCACACTACGCGCCTGCGATCCGGTGTTTTGATTAGCAAAAGTTGTCTCGTGGGAGGCGAAGCGAACTCAGCAACTCGAGTCGAGGCAAATTGGAGCCATGGCCCGATATGAAAAAGAAAGCACTCACAGAAGCGCTATTGAACGCCATTCTCGACGCCAACAATGAATACGAAAACCTCTCGGGCGGGAGCTGGCTATCGGATTACGGCGCGGAAAGTTTTCTCGTTGTCGAGGCGATGAAGCAATTGCTTGCAGCGGCGAGATGCTCGCGCAAACGTGCCTGCGCCACCAGCGAAGAGAGCTTTTCGGAAATTATGGAATGCTCGGGCGCCAATCAGAAACCCGGACCGCTTCCCGCCGTACTCGCCGGCAATTACCGCGCAGACATCGTGCTCTGGCGAAACGACTCCCAGCCTTTCGGTGTAATAGAAGTCAAACGGCGTTGGGATAATGGCCCATGCATGGCCGATGTGCATCGTCTGCAAGCGCTCATGGATCGAGGTGGAGCACATTTGGGTGGTTCGATTGAATACTGTGCGCTGGTGATCTTCATCCCCTAGGCGGGCGACCACGGTTGTGAAAAGATCAAGCGACAGTACGAGAATATCGCCAGCTACTTGGACGCGCATGCCCAACGGCGGTTTCGCTTCCACACGCTAGAACCATGGCAATACAGCTATCATCCGGACGGCACATACGGCGATTATTCAGGCGGCGGGATAGTCGTTGAGTTTTATTGATCTGGTTTCTGCCCGGCCCGCGTAACCACTCGCATGAGGCGGGTCGGCGAAATCCGGATGCCATAGCCGGACCGGGTGTCGGTGCTTCGCAAGCGTTCAGCGGCATCTCAAACGGTTACCAATGCGTACTAAGCGTCAGATAAGCGCATGGCGTGCAGCTTAGGGCGGGACTACGTCTGGTCTACCGTTATGTGGCTATCAGATCGTGTTGCGGCCTCGGTGGCGCTCACTTTGACTGACGCTGACGAGTTGCGGCCACGCTATGGATTGACCGCAGTTAACGCCGTGCACCACGATCGAACGCCGTGTCTATCGGCCCGCTGGGCCGAACGCACTTCAAACGCACTCGAAGGATTGCAACATTATGTC
The DNA here is from genome assembly GCF_040361235.1 of Salinisphaera sp. S4-8. Taxonomy (NCBI): domain Bacteria; kingdom Pseudomonadati; phylum Pseudomonadota; class Gammaproteobacteria; order Salinisphaerales; family Salinisphaeraceae; genus Salinisphaera; species Salinisphaera sp. S4-8. The sequence goes on from NZ_APNF01000006.1 coordinate 222,454, forward strand.
TAGCCCGGAACACAAGCAGAAGATCTGGAACCTCATCAAAGACATCCAGGTCGGGATGCTCGTCACTTTGGACGACGACGTGCCCCGTGCCCGTCCCATGCATCTGGTTCAGGATGAATACGACGGCACGATCTGGTTCTACACCCGGCGCAGTTCGGAGAAAGTGCTGGAAGCCAAGGGCGACAGCGAGATCTGCCTAACGTTCTCCGACCAGGAAGCGGGCGTTTATGTCTCGATGTCGGGTACCGCGCGTATCACCGACGATCAGGCCATCATCGACCGCTACTGGAACCCGGGCGTCGCCGCCTGGCTGCCGGAAAAGGAAGATCCGGACGTTGTCATGCTCGAAATCGATATTCAGATGGGTGAGCACTGGGCGGCCAAGGAAAGCAAGGTCTTCCAGCTTTATGAAATGGCCAAGGCCAACATCCAAAGCGACAAGACGCCGGACGTTGGCGAGAACGAGAAATTCGGCGGCTAAGCGGCCGTACGAAAGCATAGAAAACGCCCAGTTCGCTGGGCGTTTTTTATGGTCTGAGCGATTTGATGGAAGCGTGGCCGAACGGCACTCGTCTGTGAAAGGGCCATGAGCGCCCGTCGAACGACATGGCGAGTCAAACCAAACCAGCGGCTTTCGGAACTAATCGGCACCGGTCGCAATAGGCGACGTCAGTCCGCTCCAAGCTGATCGTGCGGCTGGGATGGCACCTTTCTGCCACATTTGTGGTAAATTCGAACTGATGCCGATGGGCGCGTGATGCTGCGCCGTCGGATAATCAGGGCAAGGCAGGAGGCTGGTCATGGCTACTGAAAGTGTTCGTCTATCACGCGCCATACTCGGTCAGGCGCGAAAAGAGGCGGGCGTGATGTCGCGCACCGTTCAAGCGCAGCTCGAGCATTGGGCGCGCGTTGGCCAGGCGATCGAAAACGCGCCTGGATATGACCGTAACAAGGTGCAGGACGCATTGCGTGGGCATGTCGCGCCCGACGAACTGGACCCCTACGAGCGCTCCGTATACGACGTCGAACATGAAGCCCTCATGGAGAAGGCCGGCGACGAAGAAAAGGCTTTTTTCAAACAACTCGCCGAGAAGCAGCGCGCCGCTGGGATCGATCCGCAAGATCTAGGCAGCTGAAGTGGAGTCGCGGCCAACGATGTATGTGCTCGTTGGCCCGAATGGGGCGGGTAAGTCGACGCTCTACGAGCAACGGCTTGGTCCGATGACCAACGTGCCGTTCGTCAATGCGGACGAAATACGCAAGGAAAGACAGGCCCAGGGCGAGATGCTCGATGCCTACGCCGCCGCGCGAGTAGCCGCAGCGACCCGAGACGCCTACCTGAACGTCCAGCGCTCGTTCGTCACCGAAACGGTCTTCTCGCATTCAAGCAAGCTCGATCTGATCCGGCATGCCAAGGCCCAGGGCTTTCGTGTCGTCATCTTTCACGTCAACGTTCAGAGCGCCGACATATCGGTCGCCCGTGTGCGGTTTCGCGTCACCCAGGGCGGGCATGACGTGCCGGAGCATAAAATACGGGAGCGATACGCACGCAACCCGCGGTATATTCGTGCCGCCGTTGCACTGTGCGACCTTGCCCAGGTGTTCGACAGCTCGAAGGCGAATGCACCGCCGCGTCATATTCTGACTTTCAAGCACGGCCAGCTCGATAAAGCCGTGGGCGATATGCCCGGCTGGGCGATGGCAATCTACGGGCTGTAAGTCACCCGCCAACGACCCGGCGCCAGCCGGGCGTGGGGCGATGAATGACACGTGCTGGGCGCAGTGTTGGCAAAAAAAGGCCGCAGGTTGCCCCGCGGCCGTTTCGCTTGGGCCTATGGCTCGGCCCCAGTGGCTCGATCGAAACGGATCAGTCGTCGAGTTCGATCTCGTCGGCGACGAAGACACTGCCGTTGAAGCGGCCCTCGATCTCGATACGAACGCCTTCCTTCGCCAACGCGAAGAAATCCGATTCGGTGAGATTGTCGAACGACGCCGCCGTGGCGTCGATGGTCACGCCGGAAACCACGAGCGTCTTCAGGCCGCCATCGAAGCGATCGATAAAGCCTTCGATTTCATCGCGTTTCTCGTCGTCCTCACGTTCGACACGGCTTGCGAAGAGCGTGCCGTCGTCATTGCGCGCGGCCAGTTCCACCCGGTCGCCGGGCTGAATATCCGCCAGGCTGAAGGTCCGACGGTCGTCGCGCTCGTCGAGCAGGCGGGTGCGATCCTCCACACGGACCGTCACGCCGAAGAGTTCGATCGCGTCTTTGGCCACGGAACTGACACGGCCGGCGAATTCGATGTCTTCGCGACGATCGTCGTCTTCAACATCATTACTATCGTCGTCCCGATCGCCGAAATCCTCATCGAAGGAAATCTCCTTGGCAAGCAGAACGCCGTTATCGTCAACGACGCCTTCGACCTCGACCACCGCGCCGACGCCGAGATTGGCCACGCTGCCATCGTCGAACTTGGTATTGGCGTCGAAGCGGATCGTCACGCCCCGAAGCACGAAGCCGTTCGTACCGGTCAGTTCGCTGATCTGGCCGAACAATTCCACTTCGGCGCCGTCATCGAAGAAATCTTCGTCATACGATTCGTCCTCGACCTTGTCGGCCAGTAGAACGTCGTTTGCATCGAGGCGGCCCTCGACTTTTACGAGCAACCGGTTGGCAAGGCCGCCGTCGCGATCGATCTCCAGCTCGGCGTTGCCGTAGTCGATCGTCAGACTGCCCACGGTGAACCGCCGCAGCTGGGTATCGAGATTGCGGACATCACCGGTAACGGTGACGGCATCCGCGTCGCTCTCGTTGTCGACGTCCACATAGCTTGCGACCGTGAACCCGGCGCCCGTGCGCTGGCCACTGATCTCGACCACATCGCCGAGCGCGAGCGTGTCCAACGCGTTATCGTCGTCGAACACGGTGGCGCCGACGACCTTCACCGGTTGGCCGGCGACCTCGAAGCGGTTATTGTCGAGCGCCAGGGCAGTGATCGGGCCCTTGAGCGAGGCGTCGTAGCGCACGCTTGCGGCCACCAGCAACCCGTTTTCGCGGCGTGCTTTGACTTCGACGATCTGGCCGACACGCAGGCGCGCCTCGACGTCGCTTTCATCGCCAAACAGGATCGCCGCATCTTCGGTCGAGAAACGCCGGCCGTTGACGATGACACTCCCGAAGCCGGTGACCGGCCCGCGCGCGAACACACTCTCGCTGGTCGAGCCGGAGGTGGTGCTCGTCGAGCTGCCGTCGTCGTCACCGCCGCCGCTTCCGCCACCACAGCCGGCCAGGCCCAAAGCAATCGCACAGGCCGCAGCCAGCGTCGTACGGGCGGGCCAGCGTGCGGCACGCGACGCGCCCGAATGGGTTCGGTCGATTCGAGTCATTTGTAATTCTCCAAAACAATCGATTAAACGAAAGGGCACCGGCCTTTCCGGAACGCCACACGCAGGCGAGGGCGAACACCGGATCAGCATGTTCGTTGCATGGTCAAGCCATTGTTCTGCCGATGATTCCGGCGATCGCTTGCGCACAACTTAATCGACTATCGGCGGCACCCGGCGGGCCTTGAATTAGTGTTCGAGTAGTGCCGCGCTTAAGTTTTACGGGTGAACCATGTGCCGTATGCGTGATGGGGCGGAAGAGTTCAAGTGTGCTGGAAGACCTGCCCGCAGTGATCGACGCCTGGAACTGTCGGCCTAAAGAGATCGTGCTTAGGCGCGGGGGCGTACTAGCCCGGCCATTACGCCCACGTGTGATGAGCGGACCGGTACTGTATGTGGCCGACGACAAACTCGACGGTGCGAAGAGCACTGGCCGTCGCGGCCTCGAGCTAGTGCCGCGGCGGGTGAACTTACCGGCGCTGTAATTTTTAGATCAGATTGCGGTTTAGCGGGGAGTTGAGCTTGCAGAGCTATGCCTGGGCTCTAGCGTGAACGGCAATGCTCTGCGGGCGCGTTTAGTATACTGTCCCCGGATCGCCGTCCCCGGATCGCCGCAGGCCGATATGACGATGGCGGCGCGGGAAGTTCGAGAGGGTATCTGACGCCGAAGCGGTTGCTTAGTCTTGAATGGACGTGTCGACCTGCTGCCAGTCCTCGGCAATCGCCTTCCAATCCACCTCGCGTTCGACAGTCTCGCCTTTACTGTTTTGACCCGTCCAGACGGCCCAAAAATCCGGGTCGTCCGATTTCGGGCGATGATGCTCAGGTAGCGCTCTCATTTGAACCAAGACCGGCAGTTCCGATGCCCAGCCGAGCAGGATAGCGTGACGAGAGGGTAGCGATGGAAGATCTCGCAATAGGCCGCGCAGGTTGTCGGGCACTAGCTTATGCACGAGGTCTTGGTCTCGGTCGTTACTGATGCGGTGCATCAAAAAGCTATTACACTGAGAAAGCACAGTAGGCGATAGCTCGCTTGGGCGTTGCGAAGACAGCACTAAGCCTAGCCCAAATTTTCGGCCTTCACGAGCTATTTTTTCGAAGACTTGACAACAGATAGCCGCCGAATTTTGGTCTTTGCCGTCGTGGTTATAGCGCTTAATGAAGGTGTGCGCCTCCTCCATTACTAGCGTGGTGGGTAGGGTCTTGCCGCGGTTCAGCTTGCGGTATCGCTGTTGAGCCTCGAGCGTCATGCGTGCGATTACAGAAGTGATGACGTGTACCATCTCGGCGGGTACAAGAGAGAGGTCAATGACGGTGATGGAACCATTTGATGCTTGACTATCGCCAATGTAGTTTCTAAGCCAGTCATCCAGCGTTAATTCTGTGTCCTCGCCAGACACTACCTTCATACGGCTATCCGACAAGATGGTACGGATGCGCATCTGCATCGTCTCGACATATTCCGACACCCCTAGAAGCTCTGCGGTGGCTTCGATGCTTCTCAGAAGTTGATCTCCCGAGAACTGGCGAGGCACGTCCGCATCAATAGGTAAATTGTCGGTGTCGCTTCCCCCAAAGATAGCGTGCGCTGTCTGAATTAGCGCCAGAAGCTCATCAATGTCGCCGCGAGTGAATTCATAGGTGGGGTACTGATTACTGCGTTCGCTAACAAAAGCCGCGATTTTGTCTCGTATGTTTTCAAGTGCTGCTGTTTCGTCAGTACTGAAAGATTCATGATTGCCTAGTCCGTCTTGCCATTTCTTTAATTTTTCAAAGAAATTTTTGGGATGAGGAAATTTTCCCCATGGACTTCCCGCATTACGCTCCAATTGCAGAATGCTGACCAGCGTGCGCAAATAGCGGCGCATTTCGTGGCTATGCGTGACTGTTCCGGTAAACACCCCTTCCCGAACGGCTCGCAGCGCTTGCACCAGCGTGGGCTGCTGAGCCTTGGGGCTCGCTTGGGTAAACGCACTCCACTCTTCGCTGTTCCAGAACCATAAGGGCACTTGCAATTGTTCAACATTTTCATCCGGTTCGACGGCGAACACACGGACTTTGCTCATGTCGCGGAAGGTGTTGGAATACTCGCCGTTAGGGTCAAGCACGATGAAACGTGCATTAGGAGTGCTCCCATCACTGCGCGCTTCTTTGGCCGCGTGCATTGACCAGCGGATCAACCCTGAAACAGAACATGATTTGCCACTGCCGGTATTTCCTAGCACGGCTAAATGGCGACCAAATAGCCGGTCAGGGTCGACGCGTACTTCGGCATTGGCAGCCAGTGGGCTGGTGCCAATCATTACGTGTCGGTTATCGCCAGACTCCACGATGGCACGCAGCTGATTTTGAGTCGGAAGCAGGACCGAATCGCCTACGGTCGGATAGCTCTCGACACCGCGCCAGAACCGATAGTTCTGACTACCGGTTGTCTCGCTGGTGTCATAAGACAGCGAGCCCAGAGGATTTAGGCTCATCTTGCGCAGCGGGTAGGGCAAATCCACCAAGCCAAAATCCTGCATACCTCTGCGCTTGGGATACTGCGAACGCTCGACGGTGATCCATTCAACTTGAGCAACCAAGTGGCCCTCGTCGCTCGGGATCAGCACGTAGCCGTTGATGCGCGGAAATGGACGCGGCGTACCGGTATTAAGCGCTACGCCGTCGGGTGCCTCAATCTCTAGTAGCACTTTTATTTCATCGGGCGATACGAAGTCGATGGTGCCAATGCGCAAGGCGTCGGCATACGCCATAGGTGAGATACTCATAGTACTTCCGCAAAATCGGTATCTTGGTCTTGCGCTGAAGGGTGTGGCTGTTTAGCGTCCCATCGCTGCTTTATCAACTCACTCATCCGTATTGTTGTTTTATCGATGGCGGCCTTAGGTAGATAGTGTTCGGTAAGCGTCTTCAAATCCGCTAGCGCCGGCCCGAGCAGCAAACTAATCTGCGATGGTCGGCCTATCTCTTCGTAGGCTTGCTTGATTCGGCCGAGCGGATCGTCCCGCGAGATCACGACCAGATGGGTTGAAGGAATGGAAAGCATGTCGCGAATCACGCGATTGATATGCTCGTCGCCGAAGCTGTAACCATAGGTTATAAGCGTACTGTTTGGGCGGCATACAGCTGCCGCCAAATCTCGAAACAACTCCACATAAGGATAGTCGGCAGTTTCCCTGTCTTTAGCAGAGTTTGGATAAATCATTAATTGATGCGCAGTGGTCTCACCGAGGCCCGGGGCCGATAAATAGGGCGTTACGCTGTCAGCCCCGAAAGGCAGACCGAAACGCCGGATGTCTTGGCCAGTTTGTAACCAGTCAACGGAACCATGCAGTTTGGTGTAGCGCGCTACGCCTTCCAGATAACGCGGTTCACCGCGAATACCTGGCGGGTTGTAATGCATGTCTAGATCCAAGCGCGAAGCGCGGAAAATTGGCGTGAGATTACCGAGAAAACGATCGAGCAGGTGTAGACCAGCCAATTCTGATCCGGCCTCTATTAGCCGATCATAGTTAGTTGTAAAAATGTTCAGCCGATCACGCATCCCGGTGCGGCTAGCAAAACTCATTAGAAAGGTCACCAGCGTGTTGAAAGCCTGCTCGCGCTTGCGATCTTCGGCATTGGCTATGCCCGCCTCGCTCTTGAGAATTGACTGTGCAAATGTCTTAATGCCGCTCTGAAGCTCGTTGCGCAATACGTTGGCATCGGAGTCGTGTCCGAGGATTTCTAGACCGCGGAGCAATTCATTAGCAGCGCGTAATTGATCTTCCAGATTGCCTTTCTCGCGGCAGGCTGCACTTGCGGTTTTTTCGGCCGCTTGGTCGATTTCTTTCCGATAGCTGGTGATAGGCATAGCGCCCATTCCAGCAGCAGCCTCTCCTGTAGCTATGTGGTGTACGGCATGGGTGAGTCCGGAGCCGGCCAGTACCGAGAGGTGCTCGGACTGAAACAGCGATGTAAGCCAAGGCTCAATTCGATTACGGAGTTCTTTAACACCAAACTCTGTCGACCCTAACCAAGAGACTTTCGAGCCTGCTTGGAGCTTGAAATGATCGCCTTTTGCAACAAAATGCAGTGGCTCATGGTCATCTCGAACCTTGAGAAGATTTGGAGATTCCGTGTCCTCAGTCATCCCGTGTTTACTCCGTATATATGCTGCTGCAATACGCCAATAATGTTCTGAAGCATGGGCGAGGCTAACTACGCTTGTGGGTTAAGCGGCTTGTGCTGCTGCTCATGATCGGTCGTGTGTAGTTAAGCGCAATCTGCGAGCCCCGACACGCGCGCAACTCGCTCGTCAACCGTCCGTGTCAAACCGCTCGATTCAGCAAAAATGGCTAAGCGCTCCCGCCCGCGCGTCAACGCCGTATAAAACAACTCCTAGGTCCAAATCTGCACATCGTAGGCCGGCAGTACGAGCATCACGGCATCGAACGCCGAGCCCTAGCTTTTGTGGATAGTCATTGCGTACACGGTGTCGTGTGCGGCCAGGGCGCTGGGTAGGAAAGGGCGCAGGCCGTTATCCCCCTTAAACCAGATTCTAAGTTGCCCGTCTCGGTTTTCGAGCGCAATACCCACATCGCCCTTTTAGACCCCGGTCTTGTAGTCATTTCGTCTTACGGCGGGGCGCGGCTGCGATATGCGTATTAGCGACATGCTGGGGCGGTGTGCGCTCGTATAATCCGGAGCTAGTTGGGGTCAGGTCTTGCATCGTGCGCCGCCGCAATGACATTGGACTCCGTAAGCGCGCCAAGTACAGCATCGGGCCGCCGGTCAAGCACATTGAGCAAAACCCGAGCGGGGCCGTGCGGCTGCCTATCCCCACGCTCCCAATGCCGCAATGTCCCGAGGCTGATACCGAACGAAGCAGCGAACTCGCGCTGGGTCATGCCAACCTTATCGCGTACGGCCTTAACGTCTGTAGCCGACATTTCATGAACGACGACCTCGTTCGGCTTATTCGCTTGATGCGCGATCGCCTGTTCGAGACCGGCCTTGATACTTTCAAACGCGTCGCTCATGTCTAGACTCCTGCTGTCTTGGTGAGCAGTGCGACAAGCTGAGCAAGTGCGTTGCGTTCAGCTTGCGAGATATTGGTCTTTTCGTTCTTGCCGAAAATCGTGAGCAGATAAAGGGGTATGCGTTCGTCGTGAAAGTAGTAGACGACACGAACGCCACCGCTTTTGCCGGATCCGTCGCGAGCCCATCGAAGCTTTCGTATGCCGCCGGTGCCTCGCATGAGGTCGCCGGCTTTTGGATGTTCTGCCAGATACGCGATCAGCGCTTGGTAGTCAGCATCGCCGATCAACTTGCGAATCTTGCGCGAGAACTCCGGCGTCTCGGCTACGGTCTGCATACGAGGATGGTACGCCAATGGATTACTTTTCGCCAGGTTGGGCGATGCGCTCTGCTAACCCAGATACTCTCAAGACGCGACGAGTAACGGTTTGCTCAAGCGCGTTTCGCTGCGAGTAAATCGACAACTGCTCCCGTCCCCTCGTCAACCCCGTATAAAACAACTCCCGCGTTAAAACCGGCACGTCGTAGTCCGGCAGCACGAGTGTGACGGCATCGAACTCGGAGCCCTGGCTTTTGTGGATGGTCATTGCGTACACGGTGTCGTGCGCGGGTAGTGCGCTCGGCAGGAACGCGCGTAGGCCGTTATCCCCCTCGAACCAGACTCTAAGTTGCCCGTCTGCGTTTTTGAGCGCAATACCGACATCGCCGTTGTAGAGCCCGGTCTTGTAGTCATTTCGTCTAACCATGACGGGGCGGCCGTGATACCACGGCTGGCCGGGGTTGAAGTCGAAGCGACGAGCGAGGCGTTCGGTGATGCCGGCGTTGAGGGTTTCGCTGCCGGCGGGGCCCTGGCGTACGGCGGTGAGTACGGTTTGTTTGCCCAGTTCGGCGAGTGCGAGCGTCGGGTCCGTTGCGTCGAGTAGTTTGGCGTAGTTCTCCGTCAGGCGATCGATTAGTTGGCTGATCGCCGCGGCGTCGGCGCGTGGGTGATAGACGAGATCGTCGTGGCCAGCGGTGAGCAGTGTTTCGGCGGCTTTGATGTCGCCTGCGTTTACGGCGGCGGCAAGTTGGCCGATGGTGCTGTCGGCGTTGAAGCGGCGGCTGGTTTGTAGCGTGACGACGTGATCGGCCAGGGCATGGTTGGCGGGTTGCCTCGGTTGCGCCAACAGTTCGCCGGCAGCGGCTTGCTGGTTTTCGGTGAAGCGGTTCACGCCGGCGTTCGCACAGATTTCGGCCAGCACGGAGCCGGATTCGACCGAGGCGAGCTGGTAACGGTCGCCGAGCAGAATCAGCCGCGCGTCGTCGCGTATGGCCTCCGCCAGCTTGGCCATCATGGGCAAATCCACCATCGAGGCTTCGTCGACGATCACCACGTCATACGGCAGTGGGTTGTCGGTGTTGAAACGGGCGCGGGTGGTGGCACCCGTGAGTCCCAGCAGGCGGTGCAGCGTGCGGGCGGTTTGCGGGATGTGTGCTTCCACGCGCTGTTTGTCGAAGGTGGCGTCGGCGCCCATGTCCTCCAGGCCGTTGCGTACGGATTCGTGCATGCGCGCGGCGGCCTTGCCGGTGGGCGCGGCCAGGGCGATGAGCGGCGGTGTGTCGTCGTTGCTGAGTGCGGCTTCAATGAGCACGCGCAGCAGGCGAACGATGGTGTAGGTCTTGCCTGTGCCGGGGCCGCCGGAAATCACCGTGAAGTGATGGCGCAGGGCCGCAAAGGCGGCCACGGCCTGCCAGTTGGTGGCGTTGGGGTTGGCCGCGTCTGCGGCGAACAGGCCGTTGCCGGGTTTGAGTGCGTCGACGTTGACCGGGCTCGGCGCGGCATTCATCAGCGTACGCAGACGTTGGGCGAGCGCGGTTTCGTAGGCGTGATAGCGCTGTAGATAGAGCCGGCCGTTTTCTAGAATCAGCGGGTGTGTGGGTGTGTCGTCGTGCTTCGATGCGCCGTCGCGCACGGTAACGAGATCGCTGGTGGCAAGCGCATCCGCCAGCGCGGCCTGGTTGACGGCGCTCATCAACGCGGTGGGGATTTGATCCAGCGCGAGGCAGGTATGGCCTTGTGCCACGGCCCAACTCGCCAGCGCAAAGGCGCGAGCCACGAGCCGATCGGCGCCGTGGCGGCGGGCCCAGTCCGCCAGGGCGAGGTCGAGATCGGACAGCGCGGCGTCTTGTACGGCCGATGATGTCGTTGCTTGTTCGACGGCTATGGGGGCGGGCGTTCTCGTCGCTTTGTTGCTTTTGCTTGGCGCGTCGAACAAGTCGCCGGTGCGGGATTCGGTCATTGCGAGCTTCGCGTTATGGAGCGCGGCGACGTACGAAAACGGCGGACGCCGGGCGAGGGTTCGCTCTGTTTTCGCCGTGGGTCGACGCAGTTTTCGCCTGGCGAGCGCGGTCGCTGGCCGTGGAATGCCGGCTCCCGGGTCTGGGCTGGTCAGGCTTAACAGATGAGCACAGCAAGCGACCGGGGCGGTTTGCGGATCCACGACTTGATCGAGGTTGGCTGGCTTTGCTCCCGTTGCATGGATTAACGGTATCCATTAAGTTGATATGATGATCGTGTCTTTCGGCAACCGCGCGACCGCGGATCTGTTCAACGGCGTATCCAGCAACAAAGTACGGCGGTTGCCTTCGCAAATACTCGATTCGGCGCTCTACAAGCTGGATATGATCAATGCGGCAACGACGGTGCGCGATCTGCAGGTGCCGCCGGGCAATCGGCTTGAGGCGTTGCGCGGCGACTACCAGGGATTCCACAGCATTCGAATCAACAGCCAGTGGCGGATCGTATTTCGATGGCAAAGCGCGGACGCGCATGACGTTGCCATCGTGGATTACCACGGATGAGTAGTGCGACATCAAGCTTTTGGAGGTGCCGAGATGATTCCCACGCAAAGAACAGCGACCCATCCGGGTGCGATCCTGCTGCATGAATTTCTCGAACCGTTGGGTTTGAGCCAGAAGGCGCTGGCCAGCCATCTGGGTATTTCCGTTCAGCGCGTGAATGAGATCATTCGCGGTAAGCGGGGCATTTCTGCAGATACGGCATGGCTTTTGTCGGAGGCGTTCAATACATCGCCCGAATTCTGGGTGAATATGCAGACGACATACGATTTGTCCGCGCACCGGCCCAAGCGGCATATTGAGCCGATCGTTGCCGCATAGCCTGGGCGTAAATGGCTGGGCGATAACGCGTATGCGATGCCAATGCGACGCGACCGGGTCAAATTCCAACACGGCCGTGTCCATTCGTCCCGAGCGCTTCGTATTGCGCTGGCGCAGGGCCGACGCGTAACCGGGTTGTCTTTTGCTTTGCCCAGTTCCGTTTGGACAAGCAAACGACAGTGGATCGCGCTGCAGCGCTAAACCGAGGGGGCGTAAACCTCGTGAGCAGCGATAGGCGCTCGGTTTACGTGTGGGCCATGACGCACGATTTTCGCGGGTTTGAGCGCCGAGCGCTACGCCGGCTGCGACGCCGGAATGTCGGCTTACGGCCTGCGGCCTAAGCCGACCTACGTGGACTTCTTCGGCCATTACGGGCGTCGCGGATTGTGGCGCGGCGGTTGGTTTGGCCGGCTTGGCCGGTCCTGTTGAGGCCGGCTCGTCAGCGAACAGATCGCCTGTACGGGAGTTGTTCATGGGCGGCCTCGATTGCGTTCGCATCGATGCATCGTGCGTACGGTCGGTGCCCCGAAAGGTGAGAGTCGTAGGTGCGTTGCAATCGCTAATCGGCGCGGTGTTCCGAAACACGGTGTTCGGAAATCAACGGAGCGGGTGAATTTTGGCTTGGGGTTTCGCACTGCTGTGCGAGTCACTTTCATTTGCTTGTCCAAATGAAAGTAACCAAAGCAAAAGACACCCTGTCTTGCGCCGATGCTACGCATCGGTTTCCTCCCATCACGAATCGCGAGCGGGACGGCCGGAAACTCGCTGACGCTCAAACATCCGGCCGTCTTTTTCCGCTCGCGCTCCGCGCTGCTCGGCGCTGCGCCCAAGGGGCCAAATACAGGCAAGCATCGCTGTCGCTCGCTCAAGGTCACGTCTTTTGTAGGTCGGCTTAGCAAAGCGTAAGCCGACAGGCCGTGGCCACTAGAGCGAAACCTGGTTTGTAGCTGTAGCGACTCGACGCTACGGGCTAGCCGCGTGTATTGGCCCCGGTGTGGAGCGAACGAGAAGCACAGGGTCGAAGGGGGTTCGGCGCGCGGCGCCAACGCGTAACTCGGGTGTTTTTTGCTTTGCCTGCTTTCGTTTGGACAAGCAAACGAAAGTGGGTCGCGCTGCAGCGCGACACGGTGGGGTCGCGAGTACCGAGAGACGTGCTTGTGGCGCCGTGACTCACTGTCCGCCGTGGATCGGGATGCGTGGTTTTCTCGGCTTTTGGGCCCGACTGCGACGCCGGAATGTCGGCTTACGGCCTGCGGCCTAAGCCGACCTACGTGGGCTGGTTTACGTCCCAACTCGCAGTCTGCCGTAGACCCCGAGGTGCGGCTTTGTCGAGCTCGAAATCGAGCGCGATGCGCCATCCCAGCATGTCGGCTTACGGCCTTCGGCCTAAGCCGACCTACGTGGACTACGGGAGCTACGTGCGGTTGCGAGCTCATGCGCTCGCCCCCTGCGCGGTCAGTTCGGCATCGAACAACGCATCCAGCGCTTCGATCAGCGCGACCGGCGGTGTGTCGGTAAACACGCCGGTGCTGGTTTCACCGTCCATGGCCCGTACGAACAGATATTGCACGCCGCCCAGATGCCGGGCCGGGTCGTAGGCGTCGCCCAGCGCCTGGCGTAGATGCCGGTGCAGGGCGACGGTGTAGATAAGATATTGCAGGTCGTAGTGGGCCCGGCCGATGGCGCGTTTGAGCGCGGCCTCGTTGTAGGCGGCGGCGGTGTCGCCCAGGCGGTTGGTCTTGTAGTCCAGCACGTAATAGGCGCCGTCTTTTTCCACAACGAGATCGATAAAGCCCTGCATCAGGCCATAGAGCGTTTGCTGCGGCGTGCCGCCAATCGCTGCGGGCAGATAACCGGCATCGCGCAGCAATGTCACGAGCGCACCCAGACGATTACCCCGCAGGCGCAGCATGAATTCCATCTCGGCGAGGCTGCGGTTCGCATCGAGTGCGGCCAGCGGGCCGAGTTCGGGTAGCGGTGTATGGACGGTGCGGGCGATGAGCGCGGCGGTCTGTTCGATACGCACGTCCTGTTCGTCGTCGCCCACGAGCCCGTATTTTTTTAGCGTTTTGATCAGAAAGGCACGCTGGTCGTCGGCAAGCGGCGAGCCCGGCGCGGGCCAGGGCGCGCGTTTGGCGTTGGCTACCCACTCTTCGAGCACGTCGTGCACCGCCGAGCCAAAGCGCACACCGGCCAGACGCGGGTCGAGCGTGGGCGCAGCGTCTTCGTTATCCGCTGGGTCGATGTCTGTCGGCGCGCTGGCCAGTTCGTCTTCGGCGCCGGCTTCGGGCAGTTCGGCCGGGCGGTTGTCGGCCGGGGCATGGGCCAGGCGCGAAAAGCTATAGGTCGACCAGCGTGGACGCGGCGCGGGTAAATCATCCCGCGCCTCGCCCAGCGTTTGCTCGCTGTGCAGTGTACGCCGTTCCACCGTCGGCGGCGTGCCTTCGGCATCGACAGGTTCGACGGTAATCGACGGGTTGTCGGTGAGCTGTTCCAGCGCGGCCGCGGCGCTTTGTTCGCCACGGCCGAGCAGGCTGGCCAGGGCGCTGGCGCGTGTCGTGGGCGCCTCACGCCAGCCGACGACGATGGCCTGTTCGGCTCGGGTGAGGGCCACATAGAGCAGGCGCAGCGCTTCCGAACGCGCCTCGAGTACGGCCTGTTCGCGATGAGTGTCGTTATCGCCCACCAGGTCGATCATCGCCTGACCGTCGGCGTCGTGAAAGATCAGCGGCGGCTTGTCGGGCGTGCCGGCGGTGCCCAGCCACAGCGCGAACGGCATGAACACGATCGGGTACTGCAAACCTTTGGCGGCATGCACGGTGGTGATACGCACCAGATCGGCGTCGGATTCCAGGCGTAGCTGGCTGTCGTCATCGATGGCGTTCGCCGTGCCATCCAGGGCGGCGGCGATGCGCTCGTCCAGCCAGCGTACGACGCTGGCCATGCCGAAGCATTCGGCCTCGGCGCTGGCGAGCAGTTCGCCCAGTTGCAGGTAGTTGCTCATGCGGCGCTCGCCGTCGGTGAGCGCGAGCAGCGCCGGTGCACAGGCGATGAACAGCCGTTCCAGCGCGGTCAGTACGCCGCGGCTGGCCCAGGCTTCGTGGAGTGCGTGAAAGCGTTCGATGGCCTGCTGCATGGCATGGTCGTCGTCGGCCAGCGCGATGAGATCGGCCAGGCGTTTGCCGATGAGTGCCGTGGGCTGGGCCGCGCGTACGGCCATGGCATCGTCCGGTGTGGCCATGGCCCGCAGCACCCGGCGCAGGTCGTCGGCTTCTGCACTCGCGAACACCGAGTCGCGATGCTGGCAGACGGCCATGACGCCCGTGCTTGCGAGTGCGGCCTGAATGGCCGTGGCCTCGTGATGGCTGTTGACCAGCACGGCGATATCGCGGGGCGCGATCGGCTGGTTTTGGCCGTCGCGGGTTTGCCAATGGGTGGCGCCGTCCAGCAGGCGCGCGATGGCGGCCACGGTATGGTCGATGAGCAGCGGGCGGTCTTCGCCTTTCGTGCCCTTGCCGCCGCTCAGCTGCCAGACAGTGAGTGCGGATATTTCGTCGCCGTGGGCGTCGACAATGCGTTTGTCGTGGGCCGTACGGCCTGCCTGAATATGCGGAAAGTCGATCTCGTCGACCAGAAATGGCGCTTGCGCGGGCAGCGTGTACAGCGCTTCGATCGCATCGAGCACGGACTGGGTGGAGCGGAAATTGGTGGTCAGCGTATAGCGTGCGTCGCCGGCCGCGCGCGCGGCGGCGAGATAGGCATAGATATCGCCGCCCCGAAAACCATAGATCGCCTGTTTCGGGTCGCCGATGAGCAGCAGCGCGCCGCGCTCGCGCGGTGTGTACAAATAGACACGCGCGAGGCTGGCGTATTGCAGCGGGTCGGTGTCCTGAAATTCGTCGACCAGCGCGTACGGCCAGCGCTCGTGCAGGGCATCGGCCAGCGTCTCGCCGGTACCGGGCGTATGCAATGCCGCATGCAGCGCAGCGATGAGGTCGTCGAAGCTGTATTGGCGGCGTTCGATCTTGCGCTGGGCAGCGAGCGCGCGCACGGCACGCGCGGCCTCGTCGATCGCCGCCAGGCGCGCCAGCGGTTGCAACTCGGCCAGCAGCGGCAGGGCGGCAAGGTCGGCCAGCGGTTGGCCGTACGCCTGCGATTTGGCGGCCTTCTTGAACTGCGGTGCCGGATTGGCGAGCACGCGTATCCATGTGGGCAGGGCCGGGGTAGTGCCTGCAGCGAGTGAGTCGCGAATACGGCTGTCGAGGGCCGCGATTTCGCCCGCAATATCGTCGAACGCGGCCAGTGTCTTGTACAGCTCACCGCTTTTGAGCAGCGCGTCGGCTTCGAGGGCCTCGACCAGGGTTTTGGTCAGGATGTCGGCCGTGCCCGGCCAGTGTTGTGCCAGTTCGTCGCCCAGCTCGGCGAGGCGTTTGTGGTCGATACCGGCCAGGCGTACATGCGGGCGTGCGAGAAGTGGTGCGAGCGTGGCATACAGCGTGTCTGGCGTCGGCCAGAGCGCGAGTACGTCGCCGGCATGCGCAGGCGCGCCGAAAACATGTTCGCGCCAGTAGTCGGTGGTGGCTTCGCGGTAGATGGACGGATCGTCGATCGGATCGCCCCGGTCGAACGCCAGCGCGGACTCGAAGGCATTTTCGGTAGCGGCGCGCTGGGCAAAGCCGTGGATGGTTACGATCGTGGCTTCGTCCACGCGCGCGGCCGCATCGGCGAGCCGGCGGGCCAGAGCTTCGGGCGGCTCGTCGCTGTGGTCGAGCACACGCAGGGTGAAGTCGTGCTCGGCGTTGCCGGCGACGGCGAGTTCGCGCGTGTGGGCGATACGCGCGGCATCGGCCAGGCGCGCGCGGATGCGTTCGCGCAGTTCCTGGGTGGCCGCGCGGGTAAACGTCATCACCAGGATTTCGCGCACGCTCGCGCGTTGTTCCACGATCAGGCGCAGATACAGCCCGGCCAGGCTGAAGGTCTTGCCCGTGCCGGCGCTGGCCTCGATCAGGCGCAGGCCGTGCAGCGGCAGGGTGGCGGCATCGAAAGGCTGGGTCGGGCTCATTCAGATCGTTCGGTCACGCGGGGCGCAGCGTAGGACAGTGCAGATGGCATTGAGCCAAGTGTGGCATGCCCCGCCCGCGGGGACGACGCCCCGACGCTAGCTTGTGGCGGTGTTAGTGCCCATCGGCGCGGTCCGCCTGGGCCCGGGCGCGTTTGATGGTGGCGTGCGCGCTGCGTAGGGCGGCTTGTTCGGGTTTGTCGCGGGTTTCGCTCTCGCTTTTCTCGACCCGGCACAGGCGCGCGACATAGGGAAAGTGATCGGAGCCGAAATCGTCACCGCGAATCAGTTCCAGCGCATCAAAGCCGGCTTCGTAGAACACATGATCCAGCGGCCAGCGCATCCACCAGGAGTTGGCGTCGTAGGTGGGCAGAAAACCGTAGCCGTGGCGCGGGTCGACCAGGCGCGCAATCTCGCGCATGTGCGTGACGGCCCGTTCCCACGGTGTGGCATTCAGGTCGCCGGCAACCACGCCGGGGCGGTCGCTGTCGTGCAGCAGCAAGCCGGCCTTGAGCAGCACCGCGTCGCGGCCGAGCGCGGATTGCGAGGGATGCGGCGGACGCGGATGAATGCCCAGAAAATCGACATGCTCGCCGGTGGGAAGCTCGACTTCGGTGATGATCTGCGGTGTGTCCTGGCCGGCCAGATACCGCACTTCACTGGAATGCAGCGGCAGGCGCGAATACAGCGCGATACCGAAATAGGAGCCAGTGGTATGGCGGATGGTCTGGGGCATCGTCTGTTCGAGCGGCGCCAGCGCATTCAGCCATTGATCGTTGACCTCGAGCACCACGAACACATCCGGCTGGTAGCGCCGAACCTGCTTGATCAGCCGACCGTCCGGGTTGTTGGTCAGGCGCACGTTGGCGACCATCACGGTCAGGCGTTTATCGGCCGGGCAGCTATTGTCGGTCAGCCGGCCGTGTAGCGGCGCGTAGGGCAGCAGGACGACGACATGATAGATCAGCGTGGCCAGCATGATCGCCATCAACGCCAGGCTCGCGCGCCGATAGCGGCCCAGAAAACAGGCCGCGCCCAGCAACAAAACGACCAGGATCACCGCGCTCTGCAGCCGCGGGAAATCCGTGATGCGAATCCACCAGATATCGCTGGGAATCAGCGATAGCAAGTTGGCGACGGCTAGGCCCAGGCCGGCCGCGCCGATGAGCCCGAAAACGACGATCGAAAGATATTTCACGCTGCGCTGTCGCCTGTCATGCCTCAAACCGCGCGTAGGCTAAACGCTCGCTTGGGGTGATGGAATCCGCAATTCTCCCCCGTACTTTGGCGCTACCCAGGCGCGCGAACGTTCGAGTGGGCCGCAATACGGGGATTCAGCGATCGTCGACCGGCATCAGTACGGCGTTCATCGGCCCGCCGATGGCCTCGATGGCCTGAATGAAGGGGCTTTGCTCGGCGCTTTCGCCCAGCGGCGCGTCGTCGGGCCCGAGCAGGCGCGCGAAGTACGGGTCGCGAGTCAGATGGTGGGGGAAGTAGGCGTCCGGCTTGAAGCGATAGCTGACATTGTCGAAAGCCTTGTTCTGGTCCGGGTCGTATTCGTCATCCAGGTCGGGATGATAGGCCAGCGGCTGGCACTGGCCGTCGCGATAGATCGCGATCAAGTCGGCGAGCGTGGCCGCGGCAGTGGCTGCGTCGATTTGTCCGCTGTAGTAGGCGGTTTCGAGGGTCTTCTTCTTCGGCGCGAAGCCCGCCATTTCCAGTGCGACGTCGTGGCCGGATGCCACTACCGCGAGATAATCGATCCAGTAGCGCAGCCGAAAACGTGTCTTGAGCTTGCCGGTACGCAGCCGCCGAAGTGCCTGCGGCCATTTTTGCGGCACGCGTCCGGTCACCCGCACGCCGGCAATCGATAGATCGATATCCACGGTGGTCGGCGTGGCGTCTGCCTTCCAGGTCTGCCAGATCGGCAACAGCTGGTTCACGGCGTCTGCCTGATCGGCGTAGTTCACATCAGCCAGGGGTGGCGGGGGGAGCGTGCCGCGGGCGCGTTCGAGCGCGGTGGGCTGAAGGCTGATCGCATCGAGGTCGCCACGATCGGCGCTGTCGAACAGACGCTGGCGCAGCCCGGCCGCGGCGAGCGGGTCGAGCGCGATGGGCTCGGCATCTTCGATACGGGCGTCCTCGATGTCGAGGTCGAGTTTGATTCGTTCGCGAAAGAATGCCCGCGGCGGGTGGTCGAAAAACCGTTTCAGGCTTTCCAGGTCAATCGTGTCCAGGGCCTCGCGCAGCGGCGCGCTACTGTTGTCCAGTAGCGGGGCGGCCGTGGCGCGAGCGCTGATCGCCGCACGGGTGGCAGCGCGCCAGTCGCCGGCGAAGGTGAATACGCGCGTATCGGGTTCGTTGGGCGTGAAGTAGCGCGGCGAGAACGGCTGCATGGGCTGTTCGTGGACGAGGCGCTGTTTGAACGCCTTCGCGCTGTGATCCCGAAAATAATGGCGATGCACGAATTCCAGCGTTTCGCCCACGATCGGCGAGGGCGGCAGGCTTTCGCCGGTATGCATGTCCTGGCCGAGATAGCTGATATAGAAGGCGTCGCGTGCGGCGGTGAGCGCTTGCAGGAACAGCAGCCGGTCGTCGTCGCGAATATTGCGATCGCCCAGACGCGGCGCATCGAACATTACGTTGAAGGCGCGGGCCGTGTCCTGGCGCGGGAAGGCGTCGTCGTTCATGCCCAGCACGCAGACCACCCGAAACGGCACGGCACGTAGCGGCACCATGCCGCAGAAGGTGATGCCGCCGGCCAGAAATGGCTGGCGTTCGGCCGCGGATTCGAGCGTGGCCCGCAGCATGTCGCGCACGGCGGGCCAGAAGATACGGCGATCGCCACTTAGTGTGCGCTCGGCGGTACAGCGTTCAGCGGTTTCGAAACGGGCGAATACGCTGCGCAGGCTATCGACCGCGCGTTGTTCGTCGGGCGCGTCGGTGGCCGGTGCGACGAGTGCATCGAGCATCGTATTGAGCCGGGTCTGCCATTCGCCGGGCGTGGCGGGTTCCGCCAGCGCGTCGGCGGTATCGGCGAGTACGCGTTCGAAACGCCAGAGCTTGCCGAGTGCGGTGGTGATTCCGCCTTCCAGATCGGCCCAGGGGGCCACGCCTGCGGTCAGCGTCTGGTCGTCGGACTGGGCCACGCCCAGCAATAGTCGATCCAGACCGAAACGCCAGCTGTTCTGTTCGAATGCGCCGGCGCCGAGTTCGGCGCGGTGGGCGCTGTCGCGGCCCCAGCGTATGCCGGCCTCGGCCACCCAGTCGGTCATCGCGTCCAGTTCGCCGGCCGACAGGCCGAAGCGGCGCATGACCGCGGGTACGGCCAGCAGATCCAGCAGTTCGCTGGCCTGCCAGCGCGATAACGGCAGATCGAGCAGGGCGGAGACACAGGTCACGATCGGGTGCGCGGCCGAGCGCGCGCGATCGGCCAGGCCGAACGGCAGATAGCGATCGGGCGGCGCACCACCGAACACGGCTTCGATGGCCGGCGCGTAGGCGGCCACATCCGGCAACATGACGATGATGTCACGCGGGGCCAGGCGCGCGCTCGCGTCGATTTCACCGGCGGCCACGCGGGCATCGTCGGCGGCGAGACGGTCCAGCAACTGATCCTGCAGCACCTGTATTTCACGGAGCGGGCTGTGGCAGGCATGCACTTCGAACGAGGTATCGTCGTCGGCCATGCCCTGGGCGCTGTCGCGACAGTCCAGGCGCACGATATCGGCCTGGATACGATGCAGCAGGCTGTCGTCGGGCGGTATCTCGTAGGCCATCAGATCGCCCAGTTCGGGTTCGATCATGCCCGCGAATTCGTCGGAATACAGTACGCGCACCGTGTCACGTGCCATGCGCCCAAGCGCCGAGAGCAACGGATGTCCGGCTTCCACGGCGGCCTCGCCGGGCAAAAGCGAGGTGTCGTCGTCGCCCGGCAGTTCCAGCGGCAAGCGGCCGGCGACGATATCGCCCCAATACGCCTCGCTGGGATTGGGCAACAGGAAATACACGTCGACGTGCTCGGCCAGCGCATAGAGCAGGCGCAGATGATCGGGCGCGAGCGCGACCAGCCCGAAGCAATACAGCGGGTCGGGGCAGTGGGCGATCAGGCGCTGTTGCAGGACGCGGTCGGTTTTCAGGCGCTGGATGAAATCGGTCAGCACGCGGGCGCGATGACGGGCGCCAAGCCGTTCCGCCCGGGTGAGCCAGCGCCAGACCGCGGCCTGCCAGTGGCCGGGATTGTGCGCGGGTGTTTCGCCGGCCTCCCAGCGCGCCAGCATGTCGGCGCGGTAGACCAGATACTGATCGAACACATCGGCGAGCTGACGGGCGAGCTGGTAGCGGCGCACCTCGTCGACCGGGTCGCCCAGATAATCCGCCACGGCGCGAATTTCATGCGCCATCGCCGGTAATGCCAGGTACAGATGCCAGGGCAGGCAATCGGGCTCGAAATGATCGCCGGCGTCGGCATCGTCGATCAGATCGTGCAGCAAGGCCCAGATGAACTCACCGGGCAGACGGCCGTTGATGTTCGCCGCGATACCTTCGCTCTCGGCCAGCTGAATACGCAGCCAGCGGCCGATACCGGCGTTCGGGGCGAGCACGGTGTCGCGAATCAGGGGCGGCGCGGGCCGTTGCTGACGTAGTGCGCCGAACAGCTCGGCCAGCCGGCTCAGATCGTTGTGGTGATACAGATAGAACATTCGCCGGCCAGTCGATAACGCACACATCACGGCAGTGCCGCTTTCGGCTCTGAAGGATACGCCACGTATCGCCATTCGCGTGACTGGCGCAAGCCTCTATCCCTGTGGCAGCCAGCCGACAACAAGGCGGTTCGATGGCGCCAACGCGCGAATCGCGGGCTTCATTTGCCCAAATTTCTGCGCGGATCACGCCTCGGAAAGTCCGGTTTGGTATGCGTTTTTACGGCCCGACAAGCGACGGGCGAATATGCGCATGCTGCAATGCACATCAACGCCTGCATGGTGCATTCGATTAAAGTCGAATCGGATGCTGCATTGCGGTATGAAAGCGCTATAAGTCGTTTATAAACAGTCGGATGAGGAAAGCGGATTCATATCCGAAAATTCGCCTTTCAGGTTGCGTCAATAAAAATGAAACAGGAGTTCACTAACCGCTTGCACGGTAAAAAAAAATACTATAAACAGACAGTCGTGACTTATGACTCACGAGTCACCCAGGGGGAGTATTCAACATCGAGCAAGTCGGCCAAGAGCCCACCGGTCGCCGCGACGGCCTGGGCTTGAAAGCACGACGCGGGTGCGAGCGATAAAGACCAGGCGGGCCTGAGGCACGAACCGGTCGACCGACGCCCCAAGCAGTGTGCGGAGTACTCGAGAACACCAGTCCATGCGTTCCCGTAGTAACTAGAGGGGAGAAAGAACAAATGATCCGCGATCTCAATAAAGCAATCGAGGCGAAACAGCCGGGCCGTCGGGGCCATCTGACCCGCGTCATCGGTTTGTCCGCCCTGGCAGCGCTGGGCTGTGTGGGTACAGCCAATGCCACCATCAAGACCGATATCGGCGTCGACTATCGCGCCACCGGTTTCTATGTGGAGTCCGAGTCGTTTGCCACGCCGGCCACCGACCCGGAAATCACCCCGCAAGACAACGATAACGGCTTTGCGCATTACCTACGCGTCAAGGCCGATCTCAAGCACGAAGAAACCGGTGTCGAAGTCCATACCCGTGTCGAACTGGCCGGCGATCGCTGGAGTGGCGACCAGCGCGATTACCAGACCAGTTCCGATAACTCGTTCAATGCGGACAACCGCGGCGACAACGTCCGGCTCGACCTGGGCTTCGTACAGATTCCGTTCCAATATGGTCTGCTGCGCGTCGGCCGGCAGGAAGCCAACTGGAACAACTGTTTCCTGGTCTGCGACGACCGTCGCGATCGTGCGCTGTTTCTGACCAAGCTGGGCAAGGTCAGTGCCTTCATCGGTTATGACCGTCGTCAGGACAACACCGGCTACCTCAACGAAGACAACGGCGACCAAATCTTCCCGGGTTTTGTCGCCCCGCTGGGCGAATCCGGCTGGTCGCTGGGCTTCCTCTACGTGCACTGGCTCGACAACTACAACGGCGACCTGGTGGGGCCGGCCGGACCGCGTAATACGTATGTGCTGTCGAACACGAATATCTACTCGCCTTACATGCAGGGTAGCGTGGGCCCGGTAGATATTTCCTTTGGTGGTAACTGGCTCGAAGGCGGCAACGTCAATGCGAACCAGACCGCAGAAGGCGGCGATTACTTCAACGACGACGCCTATTCGGGTTACTTCCGCATCGGCGCCGACGTCGGCATGTTCGAACTCAAGGCACAGTACGTGGCGACCCGCGACGGCGGTCTGATGTCGACCGGCTTCGATACCTACTCGAGCCTGATCAACTCCAGCCCGGAATCCACCGCCAATCCGACCAGCCTGTATCAGATGGGTCGTTACCTCGGGCGTGAAGGCTTCGACGAGTCGCTGTATATCGCCAGTATCGGCATGAATGTGACCGAGAAGTTCGCCGTGCGCGGCGCGCTGGGCTTCCTGGATATCGAAGTGCCGGATTCGGCCGCGGTCAATGGCGAAACCAGCGACACCAGCACGGTCTACGACTTGCAGGCCAGCTATCAGCTCAACGAAGCGGTCCGTACCTGGGCCACGCTGGGTATGCTCAAGGAGAACGATGTCGGTATTCTGCGTGGCAATAGCCTGATTGGCGGCGGCACGCCGAACGGTGGCACCTTTGCCGACGATCGGGTAATCGCCGGCAGCGTGAATCTTGGCGTACAGTTCTAAGCGTCAGTAAGGTTGAAGGGGTCTTCGCCGTTGGCGAAGGCCCCTCTTTTTTTGTATCGGGAGTCGCTGTGTTGTCGAATCGTTTCAAATGCGTTCAATCGCTTGTCTGGGCCGCCGCGGCGGCAGGTGTTCTGGCGGGCTGTGCCTCGGGGCCCGGTAACCCCGCCGGTGACAACGGCGAAGCGCCTTTGGCCGATTCGGACGCGGCGTTTGGTTACGAGCAGACGGACTGGGGCAAACCCTTCTGGGAAAAATGGATGGACAAGGCGCGTGAAGAAGGACGTGCCGATGCCATACGATCCGGTCAGGCGCCGGCGGCTACGGTGGCTGCGGCCCCGGTCGAGACGATTGATTCATCGGGGATGAAACCCAAGATCGGTGTTTATATCGCCAAGGATCAGCGCGATTCGATGACCGCTTATCGTCTGCTCGCGGCGCTGGAACGCCAGTCGGCGCGGCATGGGCTGACGTTGATCTCGCCCAACGAACTGGACGAAGCCGTTGGCGGCTCGGATGCCTGTGGCTCGGAAAGCCCGCTCGACTGTCCGCGCCTGCTGGCGATCTTCCCCGGTATCCGGGGTCTGCTGGTCGTGGATCCCAAAGGCAGTGGCAACTCGGTAACGCTTGAGTCGCGCATGATGGATCCGGATTTCGATATTCGCTACGAGCCGTTGTCCACACGCGTGCAGGTTGCCGATGGATCGAATTCGGACCTGGAAATCTGGAGCGATCGTATTCTCGATACCGCGGCCGATCGGATTGGCATCGCGCCCTGGTTCGGTCACAGTTTCGCCCTCAAGGGTGAGGATATGTATATCAATGCCGGCCGGGCTGCGGGCCTTGAAGTGGGTGACGAGCTGGCGGTACACAGCGAAGGCTCGCTGGTGCGTTCGCCCAGCGGCCAGGTGATTGCCTGGGAGCCGGGTCCGGAAGTCGGCCGTGTTCGGATCAAGGAATTCGTCGGCGAGAATATTTCGCTGGCCGAGCAGGTGTCGGGCCAAATGCCCAAACCCAAGGATCGACTGACCTACGCCGACTGAGGCCTTTCGGCTCGCGAAAACGCCGGCTTTATGCCGGCGTTTTTTTTGCCGTCCATCGTTGCACGCTGATGGCGTCGAGCGCCCTGATCCGGCCTAATATCGATGTCGCTGGCTGTCTAGAGAACGTAAAAAAACGCCGACAAGCGGTAAAACCTGTCGGCGTCCTGGATTAACACGCTATCTGCCCGTAGAGACAGACCGCTAATCAGTCATCATCGAGGTCGCTGTCGGCCGCGCTGTCGCTGTTGAGTGAACCACCACTCTTGTTGAAGTCTTGAACCTCATGCGAGAGTTCATCCGCACGTTCGTGATCGACCGGCTTCGAGTTGGACAGATCGTCGTTGACCTGGCTGTCGGCCGCGCTGTCGCGGTTGAGCGAGCCGCCGCTACGGTTGTAATCGCGCACTTCGTTGGCGAGTTCGTCAGCTTTTTCGTGGTCGGCCGGTGTTTTTGGCAGCGATTCGCCATCGGCGTCGATATGCCCGGTGGGTGCGCCCGAGCGGGCCGCACTTTCTTCTTTCAAGGAGCCGTGGTTCTGATTGAACTGCTCGACTTCCTGCGACAATTCCTCGGCACGGGTCGGCTCATTGGCCTGATCCTGCTCGGCCAGTGCAACGCCAACGCTGCCCATCGTGCCCGCCAAGGCAAAGCCGCAGATCAGTGCGTAACGTGTTTTTGCCGGTTTGTGCATATCATCTCTCCTGAGTGGTCGGCTTGGCCTTAGGGCAGCCTTTTATTCTGGTTTCAGCGCTCGTAGACGGTGATAGCTGTATTTTGCCGCTTTTTATGCAAACGAGCGCGTAACCATTATACCCATAACGCTCACAAAAAAGCCGGGAGCGATTGAATCGCTCCCGGCTCGCATGCACTTCTCAGGGGGTTAGAAGCGCAGTGCGTTCAGGTTGCCACCGGTCTCGTTGTAGCGGGCCAGCTCGGCGGCCAGTGCTTCGGTCTGCGGATAGGTATGGACCGTGGTGCCGGCAGGCATGTGCGTTTCCGGTACCAGACCTTCGCTGGCCTGGGCATTGTAGTTTTCGATTTCGTTGCTCAGCTGCATCGCCGTGCGGGACACGTCGGCGCTCTGATCGCTGCTCGCCAGGCCATTGCCGACGATACGGCCCTGGGTATCCTGGCGGTTGAATGCATCGAGTTCCGCGGCCAGCTGGTCGGCCTGCGGGTGACTGGCGACCGTAGCGTTGGCCTGGGGCTGCGCATTCTGGGCGTCAAGCGCCTGAACCGCTTCCGACTGGGCGAAACCGAGCGAGGAGAAACCAACAAGCCCGGCGATTAGTGCGGTGGAAAGGGCGGTGTGTGCGATACGGGTGTTCATTGCGGTCTCCTTGAAAACGTGTTCGCGCGATTTGGCGCGGTATTAAACGAAAGTCGTATTGCTATTCGGCTATGGGTATAGCGTATGGCGAGATATGTGTATATTCAAGGAATGCACTGCAACATTTTTCGCGAACTGTGCTAATGCACTAATTCGCCATTGAAAATAATTCGACTAAATAGGTGCGCAATACAACAAAATTGGCAAATGCGGTGTTGCGCTGCGCAAAAATGGCGGCGATTCTGCCGCGTGGGCCGGGCCTGTCTGGATGCGAATCCGGGTTTGCCGAACTGTCTAGGTCGGGCCCCGGATGCTGCGAATAGCGCGCCCGCGGGCGGGCACTGGCGCGTTTACGGGGTCTCGCTGGTGCGGATAGCGATCCCGTTACGGATGAAGTCCATGACCGCATCCAGTTCGGCCTCGTTCAGTCCTTCGTTTTGCCATAGGCCATAACGCAGGCCCAGGAAATGGGCGGTGCCCATGAGTACCCAGACCCAGACGTCGAGATCGCCGTCGCGAATCTCGTATTTCTCCACGGATTTCTCCAGGGCGCTGATATAACCGCGCGCGAAATCCATGTAGTAGTCCTTATAGATCTGTTCGTCGACGAACAGCGACTCCTGAACCACCCGGTAAAGGTTTCGGCGCTTGCCGACAAAGCGGATGAACGCGGCCATGCCTTCGCGTTCCGCGTCCAGGCGCGACAGGCCCGGCGGGATGGAGTGGGCCAGCATGCGGCGTAATTCACGCCCCATATGCCGGACCAGTTCCGCAAGGACGTCTTCCTTGTTACGGAAATAGAGATAGAAAGTACCCTGGGCGACGCCGGCAGCACGGGTAATATCGCTTATCGAAGCACGAAAGAAGCCAGTGTTACCGAACGCGTCCTCGGCGGCAGCCAATAGTTTCTGTCGGGTCGCCTCGCCACGTGCAGTGGTCGGTTTCAACGGCGACTTTTCGTTACCGGACACGGCGGTATGACTCATAGGGTATATTTGGCGCATGCTAGCGGGGCCATATCACTGGAGTCAATGTATGACGCAGTAGTTATGGTAATTGCCAACAGCAGCGTTTTCCGTTGAAGTCGAATGGCTAGGGCAGCTCTGCACAACCTGTCACGGTCGCGCCGGTCCGAAGAGGTTCGGCCTCAAAAGTGCTACGACTGCGTTGTGCGAGCTTGACCTGTGAATTAGGCAGGCGCTGCGCTCGCACGCCTTGTCGCAACGCATTTGACCTTGAAAGTCTTTTCAGCGCGAACGCGAGCCGCGAGAGGTAATACAGAGCGTCCCCGAATACTATGTCGTTCGGCGCGTAGTTCAATGACGTACATCAAAACGCGGTCGAGATATTGCGGCGGTTGCGGTAGGCTAGCCGCGGCGCGCGCCATGCCCCGGTAGCTCAGCAGGATAGAGCAGCCGCCTCCTAAGCGGCAGGTCGCAGGTTCGACTCCTGCTCGGGGCACCATATCAAAAGCCGGCCGTAGCGCCGGCTTTTGATATGGTTTTTCGGATAAGCGTCGAACCTGCGACAAATCAACAAGACGGGTTCGACGGCCTCGCGCAGCGAGGCCGAATCGTCGCGTAAGCGACGAGCCCGAAGGGTGAGCGGCGCCAGCCGCGAATACTCCTGCTCGGTTTTTAAATACGTGTCGAACCTGCGACAAAACCAACAATGCTGGTTCGACGGCCTCGCGTAGCGAGGCCGAATCGTCGCGTACGCGACGAGCCCGAAGGGTGAGCGGCGCCAGCCGCGAGTACGCCTGCTCGGTTTCCCGAATACCTGTCTCACCCGCGATAGACCTGCCGAGAGTGCTCAGCGGCCGCAACTGCGACGCGTACTCGTAATCGGTATTCAGAACGATGAGCCGGGCTCGCGAAGGAAAGCGGCTTCGGCGGGCGTGGTGGTACGGCCAAGCAGGCTGTTGCGGTGCGGATAGCGGCCGAACCGTTCGATGATCGTGTAGTGCTCACGTTCGGATTTGAGATGTCCGGCCAGGCCGAGCGCTTGATACAGCGCGAGTGCCCGTTCGTGATCGGCCAATGTTTCGCTGTGCATGAACGGCATATAGACGAAGGCACGCTGCTGGGGCGTCAGCGCTGTGTCGTCGCCGTTTGCAATGGCCTCGCGGGCACAGTTCAACGCGCGCTCGTCGTTCTCGAAGGCACGCGGGCTATCGCGGTGGATATTGCGGGAGAACTGGTCGAGTACGAGGATTTCGGCCAGCCGCCCCGGCGGCGTGGCGCGCCAGTGCGCGAGTTCGCCGTTGGCTGCGGCCGTCAGGGTGGCGCCGAACTGCTGGGCGATCCGGCGATCGAGCGCGGCGGATTTTCGAAACCAGTCGCGGGGCGTGAGCGTGTCGAACCAGAAGTCGATGACCGAGCCCGGCGATACCGCCGCTTCGGGCGTTTCGACGCCGTAATGACTCATGCCGACCGGTCCACGGCGTGCCCGGGTTGTGCTGCCTCCCGGTAGGCGCCGCGGGCATCACCGAGCACGCCAAAGGCGGAGCGTAGAAACAGGGCCGCGATCGCCGCGCCGATAATCAGATCCGGCCAGATACTGTGGGTGAAGGCAACCAGTGCGGCCGCCACGATGACACCGCTGTTAGCGAACAGGTCGTTGCGCGAGCAGATCCATACCGAACGCATGTTGATATCGTCCTCCCGATGACGAGTAAGCAGCACCAGACAGACGATATTGCCGATCAATGCAAGCGTGCCCACGACTGCCATGATGGGCGCGGCCGGTGGCAGGCCGTAGACAAGCTTGGCGACAAGCTGGGCACAGACGACGAGCCCGAACACGAGCATGACCATCCCCTTGAAGCCGGCCGACAATGCCTTGGCGCGTGCGCCGCGCGCGATCACGGCCAGGCTGAAGGCGTAGACCAGCGTATCGCCGAGCATATCCAGCGAATCGGCGAGCAGCGCCGTGGAACCGGCGATCCAGCCGGCCGTGAATTCGCCGACGAACATCACCGCGTTGAGCGCGAGCACGGTCCAGAGCACACGTCGCTGGCCGTCGCGCATGGCTTGCAGGTGGGCATCGTCTTCGTGGCAGCATCCGGCCATGGCTGAATCTCCTAGCTCGGTAAGACGCTCGTATAGTTACGCACGGAGATTTCCACCCGTACGCTGCTGGCATCGTCGAGCGAGCGCTTGACCTTGAAGCCCAGGCTGCGAGCGAGCTGCAGCATGGGCCGGTTCTGAGCCAGCACATCGCCATAGACGATCTCGGTACCGCGGGCACTGGCCTGGCGCAGCAAACAGTCGAGCAGATGCCGGCCCAGCCCCACGCCGGTGTGATCGTGGTGCACGAGAATGGCGAATTCGGCTTCCATGTTATCCGGGTCGGCAATCAGCGTGCCCATGCCGGCGAGCGCGTCCGGGCGGTCGTAGGGGCTGACCACGAGCGAGACCTCCCGGTCGTAATCCACCTGGGTGATACGGGCGGCCATATCGTGCGAGAAATGGCGGATGAAATTGAAGAACCGCAGGCGGATTTCTTCCGGACTGAGGCTTTCCAGCAAATCCAGTACCAGCGGCTCGTCCGAAGGGCGAATTGCGCGCACGATATAGCGAGTGCCGCCGCGTAACGACACGATATGGCGCATGCGCGCCGGGTAGGGCGACATCGCCAGCCGGTCGCGCTCGGCAAGCGGTTTATCGGTGATTTCGATCAGACTATCGGCCGGCGCCTGCAAGCGCCCACGCGGGCCGGCGGCCACGCGTACGTCCAGACCCGCGAGCTGGGGCAGGTCCACCACGAGCTTGCCCAGTCGCACCAGCGCCTGGGCCAGCGCTTCGAAGGCTGCCCGCGTACCGCGCAGGCGCCCGGCACTGGCGCCTTCGAGCATGCGCCGTGCCAGCAACGCATCGAGTGGTGCGAAGCCATAAGCGGGTTCGATACCCAGCGCTTCGTCGCGCACGCTCATCACCATGCCCAGTTCGCCGTGGCGATAGACACGAACGCGCACGCGCACGGCCGCTTCTGCCGGGGTTTCGCCGGCAATGCCGTAGGCACTGAGCAGATGGCTGGCTTCGTCGCTGGATAGCCATTCCACGCCGCTGCTGGCCAGCATGGTCAGGCGTTCGCGCAGGCTGTCGACATCCGCCGTCACGGTCGGGTCGGGGGGCGGCGTGGCCGTAAGCAGTTCGCGGGTGAACTGATAGCGGGCACGATAGCGCACCGCGCGCACGGCATCGTCCGCGGTCACGAAGGTGGCCAGCCGTGCTTTCGCGCTGGCGGCGCGCGCCGGCAGCGCAGTATGCAGACCCAGCCAGACACTCATGATGCGATGCGAGAACTCGGCCGCGCCGATCGCCTTGACCATGGGTTCGTGCGGCTGGCCGGCGATGGGGCTGTGAATGAACAGCACGGCATCGACATTCTCATCGCGACAGGTATGGGCCAGTGCGGCAAGCGTTTCATCGATGTCCGAACGGCCGATATCGATGGCCACACCCAGATCCACGGCCTGCGGGGCTTGCTCGGTGAGTGCTTCGCGGCTGGCACTCGACAGGCGTGCCGGTTCGATGGCGTGACGAAACATCGCATCCGTACCCAGCGCACAGGCCCCGGCGCCGTTGCCCACGACGACCACCCGATGGCTGCCGATGGTGGGTAAGAGCTCCATGGCGGCCAGCCCGTCGAACAGTCCGCCCAGGTTTTCGCATTCCACAAGGCCGGCGCGGGCAAAGGCCGCCGAGCGTACCGGGTCCGGCCCGAGCGGGCCGTCATCCACGGCGCGTCGGGTTTGAAGTACTAGCACCGGCTTGACCCGTGCCGCTGCGCGGGCCGATGACATGAACTTGCGCGGCGAGCGGATATGGCCGACCTGCAGCACGATCGCACGGGTGCGCGGGTCGAGCGCGGCATAGTCGAGCAGATCGGCGATATCGATATCGGCTTCCGCGCCGCTGCAGGCGAGCCAGGAAAAACCGATATTGCGCCCGAGTGCCCAGTCGAGCGAGGCGGCCGCCAGCGATTGCGACTGGGTGATGAGCGCGACCTTGCCCGGGCGCGGTTCCAGCGCCAGGGTGCTGAAATTATGGCCGTCGCGCGTGTGGACGATGCCGGCGGTGCGCGAACCCAGCAGACGCAGGTTGTAGGGCTGGGCGGCGCGCAGCACCTTGCCGGAGATACGTCGCTCGGCCGCCCACAGTACGGCGCGACATCCACGCGCGCCGAGCGCGTCGATGCGTTGTTCGGTGCCCCAGCGCGCATCCAGAATGACCGCCAGGCGGGCGTCGAAGGATTCGAGCCGGGCGAGATCGGCCCGTGTCTTGACGTGCCGGCAATGCTCGGCATCCACACTGGCTTCGATGTTGCGCAGCAACTGGGTCTGAGCGGCGCCTTGCGCGGCGCCGTAGATCACCACGCCTTGCGGATGAAACAGCGCATCGATATTGCGAAGCGTCATTGCGCAGGCTCCCTGTGGGCATTAGCGCGTTGTAAGAATGGATTCAATCGGGTCGTCATCGCCGACATCACAGCAGGGTTGCGCGTCATGCTCAAGCCAAACCGTCGCACGGCGATATTGTCATGGCCACGACCGGCCATGATCGGCCGCCACCGGAACGCGCCGCGGCCAGCGCCGGCGTCGTGCTTTGGCGTTATTTGCCGAAAATGTGCGTCCGCAGGGGGCAAGTTAGCGCCTTGCTTGCCGATAAGACTCTGTATCGGCCGACGTTCTTGCGCGCGCACACAAGCAACACAGGTAAATAATGTCTAAATGTCTTCGCGATGAGAATGGGACGTGTCGTCGTTGCGATCACGGCCTCGACTTCGATTTCACCATGGCTTTCCAGCCAATCGTGGATATCGCCGCGGGCGAGGTTTTTGCGCAGGAAGCGTTGGTGCGCGGGGTAGACGGCCAGTCCGCGGGGGAAATTCTGGCCAAGGTCACACCGGCGTCACTGTATCGGTTCGACCAGGCCTGTCGTACCCGCGCGATCGAGATCGCGCACGGGCTGGGCTGTGAGCGGCCGGTATCGATCAACTTCCTGCCGAATGCGGTGTACGAACCCAATGCCTGTATCCAGGCGACCCTGAAGCTGGCCTCCGAGCTTGGCTGGCCGCTGCACAACATCATGTTCGAGGTCACCGAAACCGAATACGTGCGCGATCGTCTGCATTTGCAGCGTATCGTCGAATCCTATCGGGCGATGGGCTTTCTGACCGCCATCGACGACTTCGGCGCCGGCTACGCCAATCTCGAACTGCTGGTGGATATCCGCCCGGACGTGATCAAAGCCGACCGTAATCTGATTATCGATGTCGATCGCAACGAACGCCGGCAGGCCATCATGGACGGCCTGGTGACCCTGACTGATCGGCTCGATATTCGCCTGATCGCCGAGGGCGTGGAGACGCTGGCGGAGGCGCGCTGGCTCTATGCGCGCGGTATTACGCTCCAGCAGGGCTATTTATATGCACGCCCTGCTATCGAGACGCTTTCGGACTGTCCGCACGATTTGATCGCCGAGATACGCGCCGGCGCATAAGCGCAGCGCGTCGGCGCAGTCAGGCACGCATATAGGCCCAGCCAGCGCGCTGGCGCTCGGCGATATACACCACCGCGGCCGGCACGCGTGCCAGCGTGGCGGGCGCGCTGAGCTGCTTTTTTTCGAGTGTATTCGCGCACAGGCGCAGATAGGCGTCGGTGGTATGCGGCGCCTCGAGTGCCGCGGCCACGGCATCGGCGTTGACCACGATTTCCACCTCGGCCTTTGGCCGGGCGGCGACGAAGTTCGCGGCATTGCTGCGAGCCCGCGCCAGCGAGGCCGCGTCGGCCGCGTGAATGATCAGTTGCAACGGCGATTCGGACATGGGTACACCTTTAGGGAAGCTCTGCACAACCTGTCGCGGTCGCGCCGGGTGCTTTGCGCGCGATTGGCAAGGAAGTGAGAGCGTAGCGTGCTTGCTGCACGCTAGCGAACACTGACGCCGATCAAGCGCGCGCAAAGCCCCGGCCCGCAAGGGGTTCGGCCTCACAGACGCTGCGGCCTCGTTGCCAGGCTTGACCTGCCAATAAGGCAGGCGCTGCGCCAGGGCGCCTTGCCGCACCGTCTGTGAGGACTCGAACGCGATCCGCGAGAGGTTATGCAGAGCTTCCTTAGAGCGCATCCGCCACGCGCTGGGCGAATGCATTGAGTTGGCTGTCGTCGCGTTCACGCGGATAGGGGGCGGGTACGGCTTCGTCGAACACCAGCCGTGCGGGCGAGCCGCGCATCACACACACGCGTTGGGCCAGATAGACGGCTTCGGCGATATCGTGGGTGACAAACAGCACGGCCATGTTCAGGCGTTGCCAGATGGCCAGCAGTTCATCCTGCAGGCGGCTACGCGTGAGCGCATCGACCGCCGAAAACGGCTCGTCCATGAGCAGGATATGCGGGCGCACGGCCAACGCACGGGCCAGGCCCACGCGCTGTGCCTGGCCGCCCGAGATCTCGTGCGGCCAGCGGTCGCCGAATTCGGTCATACCGATTAAATCCAGCACCTCGTCGATACGCGCGTCGCGCTCGCTGCGTGACAGGCCCAGCCCGCTCAGCCCGTAGCCCACATTGGCGCGAATACGCCGCCACGGCAGCAGGCGCGTATCCTGAAAGACGACCGCGCTCGGGCGCGTGCCGCGATCGGTATGTGCGGGACGCACGATCTGGCCGGACGAGGCTTCGGCCAATCCAGCCACGCAGCGCAGCACCGTGGATTTGCCCACGCCGGAGCCGCCCACTAGGGCGACGAATTCGCCTGGGCCGATACTGAAATTCAGACCATCGAAAACCGGCTGTTCGCTGTTCGGGTAGCGATAACCGACCTCGTTGAGCGCCAGCAGTTTTGCGCCTGTGCCGCTCATGGTCGCCACCCCAGTACGCGATTTTCCACGAGTGCGAACAGCCCGTCCGAAAGCGTATAGATCAACGATATCGTGAGCATGTAGACCACCACGGCATCATAGGCGCCCACGCCCGCGGCCGAATTCATTTCCTGGCCCATGCCGGGTACGCCGAGCAGCTCGGCGGCGATGAGCGTCATCCAGGCCTGGCCGACACCCGTGCGCATACCGGAAAGAATACCGGGGGCCGCGCCGGGCAGCGTGATGCTGGTAATTCGCTTGAAAAAGCCGCCGTGGCCGAAGGCACGCGCCAGTTCGTAATAGCGCGGGTCGACATCGCGTACACCGGCCGCCGTGGCGAAATAGTTCACCCAGAACACGCCGATGGAAATCACGAAGGCGGCGCCGGCGTGGCTGACCTGAAACCAGGCGATGGCGAACACCACCCAGGCCAGCGGCGGAATCGGGCGCAGAATCCGCGCGAGCATGTAGTGGGCCTCGTCGAATACGCGCAGGCTGGCCGCGAGCAGACCGACCGCAAAGCCCAGTAGCGTGCCGATGCCCAGGCCCCAGACATAGTGCACGAGACTGGAGCCGATCGCCGGGACCAGGCGCCCGCCTTGATACTCTTCCCAGAGCGCGCCCGGCACGGCGAACGGATCCGGTATCGTGCCCCGCGGTGCCCAGTTGAATAGATAGGCGAGTTTCCACAGGGCAATGAATGCGGCCACCCCGGCCAGCCCGAGCAGGATACGGCGCAGCCGCGCGGCTGCGGCATGCGCCGGTCGGGCAACGCGGCGCGAACGTGTTTTATTCGGGCTCGTTACCATGCGCTACGGCTGCGAGTCAGATTCGCTGGAGCCGAGCGCGTCGTAAAAACGGGTTTCGAACAGCGCATCGATATCGGTATTCGCGCCGAGCGTGCCCGTGGCCTGCTGGAAATCACGCATGCGGCGGGTGCCGTCGATGATGCGATTGGGGTCGGCCACGAAGCTGTCGGCCGACTGGGCGACTGCTTCGGCCACGACCTCGCGCGGCAAGCGCCCGCCGCCCACATATTTATGCACGGCATCGATAGCGGCCTCGTCGCCAGCTTTGAGCTGTTCCGTGGCGGCGACATGGGCCGCGACCAGTTTCTGCACGATCTCGGGATGGGCGTCGATGAATTCAGCGCGGACCGCCAGTACGGCGCCGGGCTGACCCGGGAACATGGCTTCGCCGTGGGCGACCACGCGTGCTTCGTCCAACCGGTTTTTCACGATGCTGACCACCGGCTCGAGGATGGCCGCGCCGTCCACGGCATGGGTTAGCAGCGCTTGCTGGACCTGCGACGCACCCTGGTAGATCACGTCGATGGCATCGTCTTCAACGCCCAGCTGCTTGTCGAGCCAGTAGGCGAGCACGGTCTGGGGCACGGAACCCACAGGGAATGTCGAAATCTTGGCCTTGCGGCCGTTGTCTTTTTCGAAACGCGCGAACGCGGTGGCCGGGTCGCCGTTCTCGAAATAGGACGCCAGGTTGCCCAGTGCGACGAAACTGATCTGTTCGATGATGTTGGAGGCCACCACCTTGATATCCGCGCCCTTGCCGCGGGCGACCATCGTCGGGCCGATGCCGAAATAGGCGATATCGAGCTGGCCACCGAGCAGCGCCTGCACCATCGCCGGTCCGTTCTGGAACGACACCAGCTTGGTATCGATACCGGCCTCGGCGATATCACCGTTTTCCAGGCCCACGAACAGCGGCGCGTCCGGCAGGATCGGCATATAGCCGATTTCGGCCTGTACGCGTTCGGCAGGCTGGGCGTTGTTGTCGTTGGTGGCGTTACTTTCGGACGAGCAGGCGCCGAGCATGCTCACGGCGCTAACGAACAGCAGCAGCGACAACACACGGGCGACGGAAGACAATCGATACATGGCAGGCCTGGTCTGGCTGGGTAAAGCGTTGGACATGCGGGCACGGGGCCGACTTCACCAATACGAAAGCGTTCGATGCTTATAACAGCCGGTTCATACGCGTTACGCATCGGCACAGCGGTGCGTCGGCCGTTGCAAGCCCACGTGGGCGCACGTCGGTCTTTCGTTTTCTTATCGGCGGCGTGGCGCTGGGCCGCGGGCCACATGCGCTAGGCACATGCGGCAGGTCACCCCGGTAAAACCCTGTGTTCTATGTTTTCACGCCGGGTCGTTACCATGCGCTCGCGCGCAACGTGTGCATGCGCGTGCCCGGCCGGCGCGATGCGGCGCGAATGTTGCCACAGCGCGCCGGTCAGGGATAGCGGCCGGCCGGGCGTCGGCTTGAGGCGATCTGCGCGGTTGGGTATGGTCGCGCTCCATTGTCGCCGTCGGCTCGAGCCGATCGCGTCCTTCCCCGACCATGGGTTATCGATCGCTATGTGGATACGTAATCTCTGTGTGTTTCTCGGCACCGAATCCTTTTCCTGGACAGCCGCCGAACTCGACGAAAAGCTGGCCGATGCGCTATGCCCGGAATGCGGCGACCAGGCCACGCGGGTCGATGGTTTCGTGCCGCCGATCAAGGGCGAACATGCGATGGTGCATGCAGTTGATGGTCTGGTGATTTGCGTACACCAGGAAATCACGCGTGTGTTGCCCAATGCCGTGCTGGCCGAGGAAGTCGACGAGCGCGTGGAGCGTATCGAAACCTCCGAAGGACGCAAGGTCAGTCGCCGCGAAAAGGCCGATATCAAGGACGAGGCCCATTTCGAGCTGTTGCCGCGGGCATTCACCCGCTCCAAGCGCACCCCATTGATCATCGACTTGCGGGCCAATCGTGTCTGGGTGGACGCCTCGTCGGAAAAACGCGCCGAGGATGTGGTGGCGCGCCTGCGCGAAGCTCTGGGCAGCCTGCCGGTCGCACGTCCGGATGCCCGCGTGCGCCCGGCCGAGGAAATGTCGCGTTGGCTCGAGGACGTCAATGCGCTGCCCAACGGCTTCGAATGTGGCGATCGCTGCGTGTTCGAGACCACCGACGAGGTGAAATCCAGCGTGCGTATTACGGCCATGGACTTGCAGCGCGACGAAGTGCTGGCGCATCTGGCAGCCGGCATGCAGGTCGTCAAGCTCAATGTGGCGGTCGACGATGCCATCGAGTTCGATCTCGACGAGAATCTCGATCTCAAGCGTATCCGCGCGCTCGATCTGATCCAGGACGATCTGGATTCGCTCGACGCCGGCGATGCCGTGGCCGAGCTCACCGCGCGAGTGGCCTTGCAGGGTGAGGCGCTGCGGGGCGTGCTCGATCGGCTGTATACGCACTTCGGCGTGGCCGGCGAAACCGAGCCCAAGGCCGCCTGAACGCAGCAGACGCATGTCTTTCGATACGACGGCGGCCAACCGCGAAGCGGCGCGTTTCGAAGACCGAGACGAGCTGTGGCTGTTCGGCTACGGCTCGCTGATCTACAAGGCCGGTTTCGACTATATCGACCGAAAGCCGGCCACGATCACGGGCTGGCAGCGGCGTTTCTGGCAGGGGTCGCACGATCATCGGGGTACGCCCGAGGCGCCCGGGCGGGTTGCGACGCTGGTCGAAGCGCCGGGCAAGGTCTGCACCGGCATGGCCTATCGCATTACCCCGGCCGTATTCGGGCATCTCGATCATCGTGAGAAAAACGGCTATCTGCGTTTTTCCACCGAGATGACCTTTGCCGACGGCAGCCACGATGAAGGTCTGGTGTATATTGCCACGGCCGAAAACGAGGCCTGGCTGGGCGAGGCACCCATTGATGCCATCGCCCGCCAGATCGCCGTCTCGCACGGGCCCAGCGGGCCCAACCGCGACTATCTGCTCAATCTGGCCGACGCGCTACGCAAGCTCGAGGCCGATGATGCCCACGTATTCGCCATCGAGGCACGGCTGCGCGAGATCGAAGCCGAACACGGGCGCTAAGCGCGCAATCGAGGCGGCGCGGCCGCGCCCAGCAACCTTTCCAGCCTCGGCGTAGATGTTCGTGCGGAGGCGAGGTTCCTCAAGCATTGTCCGCAGATCGACGCAGATCTACGCAGATGTATCTCGACAATGCGCCGAAAGGCTTTCCCGATCTGTGCTGATCGGCGTCGATCTGCGGACATGTAAAGCGCAATCGCGCCTGTGCCCACCGCACGGCAGGGCCGGTAATGAGTCAGCCCGCGCAATCGGCGGTTCTGCCTTCAAAGAATGTGCGCCACAACGGTCGAGCCAGACGGTTCGTTCCTGCGGTGGCTGCGTTCCTTGAGAATTATCCGCAGATCAACGCAGATCTACGGAGATGGCTCTCGACATTGAACTTTGGCCGACAGGCTTTCCCGATCTGCGTGGATCGGCGTCGATCTGCGGACATATAGGGCGCAATCTTCGATTATGTCTCCAAAGAACGCTCCTCGCGCCGTTCCTTTGGCGGCTACGTTTTTTAAATAGCTAGCCGAAGATCGACACACATCTATGCAGATGTTCCAGGGCATTGCGCTCGGACACCGGTGTAAAAGCGATCAATGCAAAGCAGTATCGGCTAATCTGCCTCGGACAGCGCGATCTCGATCGCCTCGTCGACATGCGACACGTAGCGGATATCCAGTGCGCTGCGTACGTTGTCGGGAATATCCTCTTCGTCCTTGCGGTTGCGCTCGGGCAGCATGACGGTCTTGATGCCGGCCTGGTGAGCGGCGAGCGTTTTCTCTTTCACGCCGCCGATGGGCAGCACCTGCCCGCGCAGGCTGATCTCGCCGGTCATGGCGACATCCGCGCGCACCTTGCGGTCGGTGAGTAGCGACACGAGCGCCGTGTAGAGGGCTACGCCCGCGCTGGGGCCGTCCTTCTTGATCGCGCCGGCCGGTACGTGGATATGGATATCCGACTTGTCCAGGCGTTCCTGCTCGATGCCCAGGTCCTTGGCGCGGGCCTTGACCAGGCTGAGCGCGGCCTGGGCGGATTCTTTCATGACATCGCCGAGCTGGCCGGTAATGGTCAGCCGCCCGCTGCCGGGCGCGCGCGAGGCCTCGACGAACAGAATATCGCCGCCGGCGGGGGTCCACGCCAGGCCGGTGGAGACACCGGCGATGCTCGTACGCATGGCGATTTCGTTATCGACACGTTTCGGGCCGAGAATCTCGGCCAGATCTTCTGGTGCGATCGTGCCCGGGCCGGGTTTGCCTTCGGCGACCTGGACCGCGGCATGGCGCACGATGGCGCCGATTTCGCGGTCGAGGTTACGCAGGCCTGCCTCGCGGGTGTAATCGGAAATAAGCGCTTCCAGCGTCGCATCGGCGATATCGCACTGCGTACGCGTCAGTCCGGCCTGTTCGAGCGCGCGATCCACCAGATAGCGCTTGGCGATCTGGAGTTTTTCCTCGCGGGTGTAGCCGGGCACTTCGATGACTTCCATGCGATCGCGTAGCGGCCCCGGAATGGAGTCGAGCACATTGGCGGTGGCAATAAACATCACCTTCGACAGATCGAAGGGCACGCCCAGATAGTGGTCGTTGAAGCTGTCGTTCTGCGACGGGTCGAGCACTTCCAGCAACGCCGAGGCCGGGTCGCCGTGGGCCGAGGCGCCGAGCTTGTCCATTTCGTCGAGCATGAACACCGGGTTGCGGGTGCCGGCCTTGCGCAGATGGCTGATGATGCTGCCGGGCATCGCGCCCACGTAGGTGCGCCGGTGGCCACGGATTTCCGATTCGTCGTGCACGCCGCCCAGCGACGCACGCACGAATTCGCGATTCATCGCACGCGCGATCGAGCGTCCGAGCGAGGTCTTGCCCACGCCGGGCGGGCCGACGAAGCACAGAATCGGCGCCTTGCCCTCGGGGTTGAGCTTGTGCACCGCCAGATGCTCGAGAATACGGCGCTTGATCTTGTCGAGGCCGTAGTGGTCTTCATCGAGAATCGCGCGCGACTCGTCGATATCGATCCGGTCCCTGGACAGCTTCGACCAGGGCAGCTCGGCCATGAGCTCGAGATAGGTGCGTACCATCGAATATTCGGCCGAGGCATCCGACATGCGCGAAAGCCGGCGCAGCTCGCGCTCGGTCTGTTCGGCGGCTTCATCGGGCAGCTTGGCCTCGTCGAGGGCTTCGCGCAGGCGCTCGACCTCTTCGGCCACGGTTTCGTCTTCGCCGAGTTCGCGCTGGATCGAGCGCATCTGTTCGCGCAGCATGGCCTTGCGCTGGTGTTCGCCCATGCGTTGCTGGGTCTGCTGGTTGATCTCGCGCGATAGACGCATGACCTCCAGGCGATAGTCGAGAAACGACTGCACGCGATCCAGACGCGATTCCAGATCCACCGCATCGAGAATCTGCTGTTTTTCCTTCGCCTTTAGGCCGAGATAGCCGGCCACCGCGTCGGCCAGCAGGGCGGCCGACGTGATCGAACGAATGGCATGGGCCAGCTCGCGCGAGGGCTGATCCATCAGCTCGATGGCCTCCAGCGCGCTGTTGCGCAGGTTGTCCATGCGTGCATCGACGTGTTTGTCGCCCTCCGGCGCGGGCTCTTCGAGCCACTCTACTTTTGCGCTCAGGCGGCCTTCGTCGTCCTTGAGAAACTCCCGTACCCGAAAACGCGCGATGCCCTGGCACACCAGATGGTGCTCGCCGTCGGGGCTGGTGACATAGCGCATGATGTTGGCGCCCGTACCGATACGGTGCAGGCCCGCGCCGGGCGTATCGCCATTGTCTTCGTCGTCGTTATCGGGGGCGGCGAGCAGCAGGCCGACCGGCTGCTTGTTGCGGGTTGCATGCTGGGCACTGGCAATCGCGCCGGGCTGGTCGATCACCACCGGCATGACCAGCTCCGGAAACAGCACCGTTTCGCGCATGGGCAGAATCTGGATCACCTCCGGCTTGGGGGCCGGGCCGCTGTGGACCAGCGTATGGCTGATCTCGTCGGCATGGTTGCTTCGCGTGCTGTGTTGTTCGGTCGCTTCGTTGGTTTCGTCGTTCATGGTGTCTTCGAATCGGGCCAGGGCGGGCGCGCGGAAGGGCGCTGAATGGTGAAGCGCCGTGCCGCGCAGTCGATCGGGTTGAGCCGGTCCCGGCGTGGGTCGTTATACGTTCCAGCATGGGTACAGGGCAGGGTCGAGACAAGCCCCTGTGTCTACAGGCCGAATAGCCACACCAGCAGCGGCACGAGCAGGGCCGTGAGTGCGCCGTTCAGGCCCATGCCCAGCCCGGAATAGGCGCCGGCGCGTTCGCTGTGTTCGAAGGCGCGTGCGGTGCCGATGCCATGGGCGGCCACGCCCATGGCGAACCCCTTGGCTACCGGGTCGCGCAGGCCGAGCAGGCGCAACAGGGGAATGCCGATCACCGCGCCGGTGATGCCGGTCAGAATCACCAGCACGGCGGTCAACGAGGGCAGACCGCCGATCTGTTCGGCCACACCCATGGCGATCGGTGTGGTCACGGATTTGGGCAGCATCGACAGTAGCGTCTGCGAGTCGAGTCCTAGCATCCAGCCGATGAGCATGGCGCTTGCGACCGCGGTAAGCGAGCCGGCCGTCAGCGCGATGGTGATCGGCAGCCAGTAGCGGCGCAGCTCGGCGGCCTGTGCTGCTAGCGGTACCGCCAGCGCGACCGTTGCAGGCCCGAGCAGAAAATGGATGAACTGGGCACCTTCGAAATAATCCGCATACGGCGTGCCGGTTGCCTTGAGGATGACGACCAGCACGATCACGCTCACCAGCACGGGGTTGAGCAGGGCAAAGTTGCCCAAGCGTCGATACAGCTGTTGCGCCAGCCAGAACACGCACAGCGTGAGGGTTAGCCACAGGAGGGGCGTTTCCTCGATATAGACCCAGATCTGCGCGAGCCGGTCCATATCAATCGCCCCGATGGGTGGTCAGCGCGCGCAGGGTGAACGCGGTCACGATCACCGCGAGCGCGGTACTGGCAACGAGGGTGATCGTAATTGCCAACCACTCGTCGGCCACGCGACCCAGATAGCTGATGATGCCCACGCCCGCCGGCACGAACAGCAGCGCAAGGTAATTAAGCAGGCCACGGCTGGTATCGGCGAACACCTTGGGCGTGCGTCCACGTAGGACGAGCGCGACGAACAACAGGATCATGCCCAGCACCGGGCCCGGCAGCGGCGCGC
Organism: Salinisphaera sp. S4-8; assembly: GCF_040361235.1. Classification (NCBI taxonomy): domain Bacteria; kingdom Pseudomonadati; phylum Pseudomonadota; class Gammaproteobacteria; order Salinisphaerales; family Salinisphaeraceae; genus Salinisphaera; species Salinisphaera sp. S4-8. The sequence continues at coordinate 264,182 of NZ_APNF01000006.1, forward strand.
CGGTCAGGCGCACGATGATTTCTCCGGCGAGCTGGAAGAGGAGCAGGGCGGCGAGGCTACCGATCATGGCCGGGCGCCCCGCTAGCCGATTTGCGAATGGAAAACATCGGGATCAATTGTAAGTATCGCTCAACTGCCGGCCTGCTGCGCGTAGCCGAACGGGCGTGCCTAAGCACGCGCGGTCGAGGACTGCTCGCCAGCCCAGCCGATCAGCTCACCCGTAAGAAGGGCAGGCGGAATGAGACAGACCCGGCCCAGCCGCAATCGTCTGCAACATCGCGCCCGCTGTCTGGCCTTAGTCGAAATAACTGAACGTCGTGCCCGACTCCAGACTGCGCACGGATTCGTGAATCAGCCGAATCACGTTCTCGACGTCGTCGCGATGCACCATTTCCACCGTGGTGTGCATATAGCGCAGGGCCAGCGCGATCAGCGCCGAGGGGACGCCCTGGTTGCTGTACGCGAAGGCGTCGGTATCGGTGCCAGTGGCTGGCGCGCTGACCAAGCGCTGGAACGGGATTTCGTGTTTTTCGGCCGTCGCGATCAAGTGCTCACGCACACGGTTCTGGACCGCCGGGGCATAGGTGATCACCGGGCCGGCGCCGATCTTGGCGGTGCCGGTTTTCTTCTGCTCGATCATCGGCGTGGTGGTGTCGTGGGTCACGTCGGTACAGATCGCCACGTTGGGCTTGATGCGCTCGGCGATCATGCCTGCGCCCTTGAGGCCGACTTCTTCCTGTACCGAGTTGACCACGTAGAGCCCGAAGTTCGGACGCTCGCCGGATTCGTGAATCAGGCGCGCAACTTCGGCCACCATGAAGCCGCCCATGCGGTTGTCGATGGCACGGCAGACGAACTTGTCGCCGTTGAGTACGAAGAATTCGTCCGGGTAGGTGATCACGCAGCCGACGTGAATGCCCATCTCTTCGACTTCTTCTTTCGAGGTCGCGCCCACGTCGACGAAGATATTGTCTTTCTTGGGTGTCTCTTCCTTCTGCGGATCGCGCAGATGAATCGCCGGCCAGCCGAACACACCGTCGACGATGCCGTTGCGGGTATGGATATTCACCCGCTTGGAGGTGGCGATCTGATGATCGGAGCCCCCGTTGCGCAGTACGTAGATCAGACCGTTGTCGGTGATGTAATTCACATACCAGGAAATTTCGTCGGCATGCCCTTCGATGACGACCTTGTAGTCCGCATCCGGATTGATCACGCCCACCGCGCTGCCGTAGGCGTCGGTAATGAATTCATCGACATAGGGCGCCAGATAATCCATCCAGAGTTTCTGACCCGACGATTCATAACCGGTCGGTGACGCGTTGTTGAGATAGCGCTCGAGAAAATCCAGCGAATCTTCGGTGAGGATGGATTTTTTGTCGGCCATGAAAAGTCCTTGCGCGCGGTGCGTGATTCAACGTGATGCCCGGATTATCGGGGCGAGAAAGCAGGCCTTCAAGCGCTGTGACCCGATCGATACGCGCGACCGGGCGGGGTGGCGGGCGCGGCTGACTCAGCCCTCGACGGCGACCTGCTCGCAGCGCTCGAGCACGTTATCGCTGTCACGTTGCGAAAGCATGGCGGTGGCGCCGGTGCCGCTGCCTTTCGTCCACCATTCGAGATCGTCGTTGACATAACGCACGCCACTGGCTGCGCGCACCACCTGCAACTCACGCGTTTCGCCCCGATAGCGCACCAGCGCGATCGAATCGGTGGGATAGGTCGCGCGTACACGTGCACCGCTTTCGCAGCGATAGGTCAGTAATTTGACCGCGGGGGCCGGCGCGGCCTGGGCCGGCGCCGGGCGATCGGCGCTGCTGGCGCAGCCGCCAGCCAGTAGGAGCGCGCAAATCAGCGGCGCGGCCGTGACAGCGGGGAAGGGGGATCGGGTCATGGCGGACCTGCGTTTTGGAAATGGGTCGAGGGGGCTGTTCTACACCGGCGTGCCGTTTAGCGCCATAATTGCTTCTGCATAGGCCATATTTCTTTTCAGGAGAGCGCCTTGAAGCGTGCACCGAAAATCGGAATCGGCATCCTCGGCGGTTTGGTGGCCGTGGTGTTGATACTGGTCGCGTTTGTGCTGTTGTTCGATTTCAACCGTATCAAGCCCTGGCTCAACGCGCAGGTTTCCGAAGCGATCGGACGCGATTTCGCCATCAGTGGCGACCTGGGTCTGGACTGGGATCGACCCGAACATGAGCAGGGTCTGGCGGCCTGGATTCCGTGGCCGCATGTGCACGCCCAGGACATCACCCTGGCCAATGCGCAGGGCTTCGAGCCGGAAACGATGGCCCGTGTTGCGCGCGTGGATGCCTGGCTGGCGCCGCTGGGGCTGTTCTCCAAGGAAATATCATTGCCGCGTATTGCCTTCGCCGGCGCGGATGCCACGCTTGTTCGCCAGGCCGATGGCCGCGATAACTGGACCTTCGATATCGGCGGCGACACGGGCGGTGATGACAATGCCTCGCAAGGCAGCGCCTGGTCGGTGGACATCGACGAAATCGCCTTCGACAAAGGCACGGTGCACTACCGCGATGCCACACTCGACGCGAATATCGATCTCACGGTCAAGCCATTGGATAAGGCCGTGCCCTTTGCCCAGGTCACGGGCGACGACAGCGCCGTGGAAACCGACGCTGCGGCGGTGCGCGATTATGTCTTCGGCTGGGATATTGACGGGCGCTATCGTGGCGCGCCCTTGTCCGGCCAGGGCAAGATCGGCGGCGTGCTCGCGCTCAAGAGCGAAACCACGCCGTTCCCGGTTCAGGCCGATGTGCGGTCGGGCAGCACGCGGGTACAGGTGGCGGGTACGATCAGTCAGCCGCTGAATTTCGGCGGCGCGGATCTGGACGTCGCGTTTTCCGGCGCCAGTCTCGACAACCTCCAGCGCCTGACCGGCGTGACGCTGCCGCCGACGCCCGCCTATGCCACCCGCGGGCATCTGAGCGCCGAGATCAATCACGTCGAGGGTTCGACCTTTGCCTATCGCAACTTCTCCGGGCACATCGGCGACAGCGATATCCATGGCAGCCTGCGCTTTGATGAGCGCGGCGAACGTCCGAAGCTCACCGGCGAACTCAAATCCAAACAGCTGCGCTTTGCTGATCTCGCGCCATTGATCGGCGCGGATTCCAACGAACACAAGGCCGAGCGCGGCGAATCCACGCGTCAGCCCACGGACAAGGTGTTGCCGGTCGAAACCTTCGATACCGACAGCTGGGCGGCGATGGATGCGGATGTGAAATTCACCGCCGAAAGCATCCAGCACGGCGACACCTTGCCGCTGAACGACCTGTATACCCACCTCGTACTCGACAACGGCGAAATTCTGCTGGACCCGCTGCGCTTCGGTGTGGCCAAGGGCGAGCTCAATACCACGGTGCGCCTGGAAGGCAACAAGTCGCCGCTGGCCGCGCGAGCGGATCTGCATGCGCGGCGCTTGCAGCTCGACGAAATCGTGCCCGAGGTCGAAGCGCTGGACGGCAGTCTCGGTCAGATCAATGCCGATGCGAGTTTTACCGGTACCGGCAACTCGGTGGCGGCATTGCTGGGCGGCGCGAACGGGCGCCTGACCGTGCTCATCGACCGCGGTGCGATCAGTCGCAATCTCATGGAACTGGCCGGGCTGAACGTCGGCAATTATGTCGTCGGCAAGCTGTTCGGCGACGAGCTGGTGCGTATAAATTGCGCGGCGGCCGATATCCCGGTCGACCAGGGCCTGGCAACGCCGACGGTATTCGTATTCGATACCGAAAACGCGATCGTGAATATCACCGGCGATATCGATTTCGGCCCGGAAACCCTGGATCTGACCATTACCCCCAAGAGCAAGGGTCCGCGTCTGTTCACGCTGCGCTCGCCGTTGTATGTGCGTGGCACCTTTGCCGACCCGTCGCCCGGCGTAAAGGCCGGGCCGCTGCTTGCGCGCGGCGCGGCCGCGGTGGCACTGGGCGTGGCTGCCACCCCGGCGGCCTCACTGCTGGCGCTGGTTTCGCCGACCGGTGGCGAGGAAAACCAATGTGGGCCGGTGATCGAACGTATTCGCAGCGCCAGTGAAAAGACCGATAGCGACGCCGGCTAACCAGCGTCGCCGAATCGCGCCGCTGTCTATGCGCCAGGCCGGCGCATACGAAACAGCTGATCGGCACCGATTCGGAAATAATCGGCCGGCCCGCCCGCGCGCATGATCGGCTGGCCGGCCGCGGTATCGTAAACACCGTCGACGAGCAGTCGTTTGTCGATATGCACGCCCACCACTTCGCCGAGCACCAGCCAGGTGTTCGTCTGGCTGCCATCAGCGCCGGTCAAGCGTAGTACCTGGCTGAGCCGGCACTCGAACGATACCGGCGTTTCGGCCACCCGCGGTACGTCGATCACGCGAGACGGCGCGGGCGTGAGTCCGGCCAGTTCGAACTCGTTCACCTCGGGGCCGACGGCGGCACAGCTTTCGTTCATGGGCTCGGCGAGTGTTTCGGTGGCCAGATTCCAGCCGAACTCGCCGGTTTCCTGAATATTGGCCACGCTGTCCTTATAGCCCACGCTGGAAAAGCCGATGATGGGCGGCGTGTAGTTGAAGACATTGAAAAAGCTGTAGGGCGCGAGGTTGAGTGTGCCGTTCGCGCTTTTCGATGAAATCCAGCCGATCGGTCGCGGCGCGACCAGGGCATTGAATGGGTCGTGGGGCAGGCCGTGGCCGTTACGGGGCTCGTAGAAATGAACGGCGTTCTGATCGGTCATGGGGTTTCCTTGGCGGGGCGCATCATGGCGGCGATGCTAACGCGCGCTCGGCGGCTTGCAAGACGAACGTGTATTCAGTCGCGTGTACTCAGCCGGTCGACGATATGCGCTGCAATCGGCAGCGCCGAGGTCGCCGCGGGCGAGGGCGCGTTGCAAACATGCAGGGTGCGCGGTGTGTCGACGAACTTGAAGTCGCCGATCAGGCTGCCGTCGCGGGCCACCGCCTGGGCGCGTACGCCAGCCGGGTGGGCTTCGAGGTCGTCGAGTTCGAGTTGCGGGCAGTAGCGCTGCACACGGGCGAGATAAGCGCGTTTGGACAGGGCATTGCGTAGTTCATGCAGTCCGGGGCGAATATGGCGGGCGAGCATGCGGCGTACGCCGGCAAAGGCCAGTAGTTCGGCCGTGTCGCCCATGTTCACGTCACGCAGGCGATAGCCTTCGCGCGCGGTTGCCAGCACCGCGTTGGGCCCGACGGTAATCGAACCGTCGATCATCGGCGTGAGATGCACGCCCAGAAACGGCATGCCCGGCTCGGGTACCGGATAGATGAGATGGCGCACGAGATCGCGCCGCGCCGCGCGCAGACGGTAATACTCGCCGCGAAACGGACAGATGATGAAATCGGGCGTGATATCGAGCATACGAACCAGCCGGTCGGCCATGAGCCCGGCACAGGCCACGAGTTCACGCGTGTGCAGCGTGTCGTTCGGCGTTTCGACCACGACTTCGCTGGCATATTCATGCAGGGCACGCACCGGCGTCTGGCAACGAATTTCGCCACCGGCGGCTTCGATATCCGCCGCCAGCGCGCGGCTGACCGCGCGGTAGTCGACGATACCGCTGCTCGGCACATGGATGGCTGCCACGCCGCGTACCGCAGGCTCGCGGTCGGCGAGTTCGTCGGCTTCCAGCCAACGGTGTTCAATCCCGTTGGCCGCGATACGCTCGAACAGGCTCTTCAGCCCCGCGCGCTCGGCCTCGACGCTTGCCACGAGCAGTTTGCCGGGCGTCTCGTAGGCAATACCGTGCTCGGCACAAAAAGCGCGCGTGGCGGTATTGCCGGCCACGCAGAAGCGGGCTTTCAGCGACTGGGGCGGATAATAGACGCCGGCATGAATCACGCCCGAATTGTGGCCGGTCTGATGCGCGGCCAGTTCGGCTTCCTTTTCCAGTACCAGCACGCGGCGCGCCGGTTCGCGGCGCAGCAGTTCACGCGCGGTGGCCAGGCCCACAATACCGCCGCCAACGACAATGCAATCGTACATATCGCGATTGCAGCAGATCGCGGCCGGGCGTGCCAGCACAAGCGGGTCGCGGGCCATCGCCGTGTCGGTACGCGCCGCGCGCAGCGTATGATCACGCTCTGAATCAACGACAAGCATGAGCGATGGACGACTGGGTGGAACGCGCGATGGCGCGCATGCCGAACGTGCCGGCACTATTCGGCTGGCTGGGGCTCAACCGGCGCGGCGAATGGCTGATTCAGGGCGAGGTGATTCGCCATCGCCGTATCGTGGATACGATCGCGCGCAATTACGGCGTGGACGACTACGGCCGCTGGTTCTTTCAGAATGGCCCGCAGCGTGGCTATATCGAACTCGAATACGCACCGCTGGTCGCACGGGTCCAGGCCGATGACCGGCTGGTGACCCATACCGGCAACCCCATCGATAGCGCCACCGCGCTGTATCTGGATGAAGAAAGTACGGGCGTGCTCGATACGCCGCAGGGCGCGGTGCTCATTCAGGGCGCTGATCTGGCCTGGGTGCTTGAACGCCTGCACGAGGCGGGCAGTGAAGCGGAGATCGACGAACAGGCGCTCGAGGGCGCGCTCGATACCCCCAGCGGCGAACAGACCGAGCTGGAAATCGCCTTCGCGGGTGCGCGCCTGCCCGTGTATCGCTGCGATCGCGCCTTAATGGCGCAAACGCTGGGCTTCGTACGCGAGCCTGCCGCGCGCGCGGGCGAAAACAGCAATTAGCCGCGAGCGGCACCGATCGCTGCTATTGTTGCGCGGCGTCTTCCAAGCATCGAGCGTGTAATGGATAAACCGATCAGCCGTTTCAACGTACCGGCACCCGACGACCTGCCGGACGATATTCGCGAGCGTATTCTCGCGGTGCAGGACAAGGCCGGCTTCGTGCCCAACGTGTTCTGGGCGCTGGCGCATCGTCCCGACGAGTTTCGAGCGTTTTTCGCCTATCACGATGCACTGATGGAAAAACCGAGCGGCCTGACCAAGGGCGAGCGGGAAATGATCGTGGTGGCGACTTCGGGCATCAATCAATGCCAGTACTGCGTGGTCGCCCATGGCGCGATTCTGCGTATTCGCGAGGGTAATCCGCTGATCGCCGACCAGATCGCGGTCAACTATCGCAAGGCCGATATCACGCCGCGACAGCGTGCGATGCTCGATTTCGCCGTACAGGTGTCCAATGCCGCCCATACGGTCGGCCCGGAGGACCATGCACGGATGGCCGAACACGGTTTCAGTGACGAAGATATCTGGGATATCGGCGCGATCGCGGCCTTTTTCGCGTTGTCGAATCGCATGGCCAACCTGACCTCGATGCGGCCCAACGACGAGTTCTATCTCATGGGCCGGATGCCGCGCGACAGCGAAGCCTGATTGTGGCCTGGCACCACTGGCAGGACCTGAGCGGCCCGGAACTGGCTGAACTGGCCGACGACAGCGCGCTGGCCGTCTTGCCGATCGCCGCCATCGAACAACACGGCCCGCATCTGCCGTTGTCCACCGATGTAACAATCGGCGAGGGATTGCTTGCCGGCGCCCTCGAACATATGGATACAGCCAGCGCGCCGGTGCTGGTGTTGCCCACGATGGCCATCGCCGCGAGTCCGGAACACAGTAGCTTTGCCGGCACGCTCAGCCTCGACGCGGAAACCGCAATCGCGGTGATCGAATCGATCGGCGCGTCGCTGGCGGCGGCCGGCATTCGCCGGTTATTGCTGTTCAATAGTCACGGCGGCAACAAGGCGGTGCTCGATATCGTCGCGCTCAAGCTGCGCGCGGCCCACGCCATGCTCGTGGTCAAGGCGAATTATTTTCGTTTTAGCGCGCCACCGGCCATTCTCGCGGCGGACGAGCTTGCCCACGGCCTGCACGGCGGCGCGCTGGAAACCTCGTTGATGCTGCATTTCGCGCCGGATTCGGTGCGGCGTGACCAGCTGGCCGACTTCAAACCCATCGGCGCGCATCGCGCCGCAGCAGGAGCCACGTTACTGCCCGAAGGCGACGCCGGCTTTGCCTGGATGGCCGAAGATCTGCATCCGCAGGGCGTGGCCGGCGATACCCGCCTGGCCAGCGCCGAGCGCGGCGCCACGCTGGCCACACATTTCAGCGTCCGCCTGGCCGCGATCATCGACGAAACGCTGGCCTTCGATCTGGATACGCTCGGTCACCGCAATCCCTGACAGCCACTTTTTGCGTGTTCGCGACTGGCCCACGATTACTTCGAGTTATCGGCCGAAGCCAAAGACAGGTTGTCCGCGAATGAACGCCAATAAACGCGAATATAAAGACAAACGGCCAGTCTGCAGTTTGCGCTTTTCTCGGCCGGCTCGAGGGTAGCGAGCAGCCACGCGTCCACGAACCGGCTACTTACATTTGCGTGTATTCGCGTTCATTTGCGGACGATTTTCTTCAAGCGATTATCGCCAAAGACCAAGACTGTTTGTCCGCGAATGAACGCCAATAAACGCGAATAAAGACAAAGCAGTATTGGTGTTCTGCGTTTTTAAAGGTCCTCGGGGGCCGACTGATGACCTGATGCACGGGAAGAGACTTCTTCCATTTGCGTGTATTCGCGTTCATTTGCGGACGGATATTCTTCAAGCCGTCGTCGCGAGGGCAAAAGACACGTTGTCCGCGAATGAACGCCAATAAACGCGAATAAAGACAGAAGGCTAGCCGGTAGTGTGCGGTTTTAGCGGCCGGCTCGAGGGTAGCGAGCAGCCACTCGCCCACGAACTGCCTACTTACATTTGCGTGTATTTGCGTTCATTTGCGGACGATTTCTTCAATCGAATATCGCCGAAGCCCAAGACCGTTTGTCCGCGAATGAACGCTAATTAACGCGAATAAAGACAAAAGCCAAGTCTGCAGTTTGCGATTTTCGCGGCAGACTCAAGGGTGGCGAGCAGCCACGCGCCCACGAACTATCTACTTCCATTCGCGTGTATTCGCGTTTATTTGCGGACTAATTCCGTCGCAAATCGCTGTGATCAGCATCCAGAGTCGCTCGCTTGTGAGGCCACACCACGATCAGTTGTCGGTGGCCGCTGCGTCTTCCGGCGTGGTGCCGAGCACCTGATCGAGCCAGTGGCCGGCACGGGTTGCCTTGGCGGTGAGATAGCGCCGGTTTTGGTGGGTTACCCGGCCATACACGCCGCTGCGTTGGACCACGGTCACGCCGCCGCGGCTCATGGCCGCGATCTTGGAGGGGTTGTTGGTGAGTAGCTCGATCCGGTGGATTTCCAGCTGGGCGAGCATTTCCAGGGCCACGTTATAGCGGCGTTCGTCGTCGCCAAAGCCGAGCACGTGATCGGCATCCACCGTGTCGAGGCCTTCGTCCTGCAGGCTATAGGCGCGCAGCTTGTTGGCCAGGCCGATGCCGCGGCCTTCCTGGGCCAGATAGAGCAAGACGCCGCCGCCGTGCTCGTCGATCTTGGCCACGCTCGAGCGCAGCTGTTCGCCGCAGTCGCAGCGCAGGCTACCGAACAGATCGCCGGTCAGACAGGCCGAATGCAGGCGCACCGGCACGGCATCGGCCCATTTCTGCGGGTCGCCGATCACGATGGCCAGATGTTCGCGCATGCCGTCCGCTTCGCGAAACAGCACGAAGCGCGAACGCGGCGCATCATCGAGCGGCACATCGGCCGCGCTGATGCGCTTGAGAAAACGGGGGGCTTCGTTGTCGTAACCCGCTACGGCGTCGGTATCGGTGGCCAGCAGGCTGCCGTCGGTGACCCGGGCTTCGATCGCCGCGAGCCGGTCGGCGGCCACCGGCGCGGTGATCGCTGCCGGAATGAGCAGGCCCCGGCGCATGAGGGTCAGCCCGGCGGCGTCACCAACGTCCGCGTTTTGTAGCGACGCCGCTGTCGGCGGCGATTGCGGATGGCGGGCACAGGCCCATTCGATGAGCTGCGTCGCAGACTGGCTGTCAGTGATCGGCAGCGCGGCAACCTCGGCGTCGCTATCGAGGCCCATCACCTCCAGACGGTGGCGGGTGACGATCAGCGCACAGGGATTGCCGGCGTGTTCGGCCAGACGCTGGAGGATGTCATCGGTCATGCCTTCCAACGGGGCGACGAGGGTGGCGCTGTGCGAGTCATCGGCTTGCGGCGCACTGTGGCGAATAAGCACGGGAAGACCGCGCCGCAAATCGAATATCGAACGTTCCACCTGTCGCATACTGTGTCCCGGTATGGTTGCTATTTCGCAAAACTCAAGTTGCGCGTATCGCGCCCGCGGTGTGATCGGCCGTGCGGCTGCACGGGGCGTGGCATTATTCTGCGCGTGTGACGCATGCGCTAAACGCGCCGCCAACCCAAATCAGCCCGCGACGACCCAATCATGTCTTTGATGGACGACCATTACGCCTGGCGTTTGATTCAGGATGCACGCATTGATCGGCGCATCGCGCCGACGACGCTTGGCGACGGAAATACGCAGCAGGCGCCTATACTAATCGATGCGCGTGGTGACTGGCAGATAAAGGCCCCCGTATCCGACACAGCGGCGGCGCTGCTGGATACGTTGTTGCCGGTCGCGCTCGGCGGCGCGCGCTTCGTGATCGCACAACTCGGCCAGAGCCTGGATGGACGTATCGCGACCGAAAGCGGGCATTCCCACTATGTTACGGGTGAGGCCAGCCGGATCCATCTACACCGTCTGCGTGCGCTCGTCGATGCGGTCATCGTGGGCGCGGGCACCGTCGCGGCCGACGATCCGCAGCTAACCGTACGCCACGTGCCCGGCGCCAACCCGGTACGTGTCGTGCTTGATCCACGCGCGCGACTGAGTGCCGACCGCCGCCTGTTTTGCGACGATTCGGTGCCAACACTGCATGTAGTCGCCACCGACGCGCCCCCGAGCCCGCCCGGCGTGGAACGGGTGGTGATGCCCGGCGATGGCGCGACCCTGGACCCGGCCGTGATTCTGGCCATGCTGGCCGAGCGTGGGCTGGAACGCGTGCTGGTCGAGGGCGGTGGGGTGACGATCTCGCGTTTTCTCGACGCCGGGCTGCTCGACCGGTTACATGTGGTGGTCGCGCCCATGCTCATCGGCTCCGGCCGCCCCGCGCTGTCGTTATGGCCGATCGAGCGTCTGGACACGGCCCTGCGCCCACCGTGTCGCAGCACGCCGATGGGTGACGATATGTTCTTCGACCTCGACCTACGCGCCGGCAAGATGTGAGTCTGCGAGGAGTCTGCGAGTAAACGCGAATAAAAGACAACAAGCCAGTCTGCTACTTCCATTTGCGTTCATTTGCGGATGATTTCCTCCAAGCGATCATCGCCAAAGTCAAGACAGTTTGTCCGCGAATGAACGCAAATAAACGCGAATAAAGACAAAGCAGTATTGGTGTTCTGCGTTTTTAAAGGTCCTTAGGGCCGACTGATGACCTGATGCGCGGGAAGAGACTTCTTCCATTTGCGTGTATTCACGTTCATTTGCGGATGATTTTCTTCAAGGGATCATCGCCAAAGCCCAAGACCGTTTGTCCGCGAATAAACACGAATAAACACGAATAAACACAAATAAACACAAATAAACACAAAGCAGTATTGGTGTTCTGCGTTTTTAAAGGCCCTTGCGGCCGACTGATGACCTGATGCGCTGGAAGACATTTTTTCCATTTGCGTGTATTCGCGTTCATTTGCGGACGGATATTCTTCAAGCCGTCGTCGCGAAGGCAAAAGACACGTTGTCCGCGAATGAACGCCAATGAACGCGAATAAAGACAAAAGACTAGCCAGCAGTTTGGGGTTTTCATGGCCGGCTTGAGGGTAGCGAGTAGCCACTCGCCCACGAACTGTCTCTTTACATTTGCGTGTATTGGCGTTCATTTGCGGACCAATCTGCTTCTTTCTGATCCGTTTTCATTCGGCCATATCTGGTCTTTGGTGTGGCTCGCGAGCGCAGAAGGCGAGTACGAGCGCGCCGGGCAGGCTGGAAACGAGTACGAGCACGCCGTAGCAAAGCGACAGGGCCACGCCCTGTTGAGCGGGCAGGCCGGCGAGCGTCCATACCACTGCCGCCGCGCCTTCGCGCAGGCCCCAGCCGGCGATCGACAGCGGCAGCGCCATGGCCATGAGCACCGGCGGCACCAGCCACAGCAGTTCGGCCGTTGGCGTGCCCGTATCGATCGCCCGGGCGCATAGCAGAAACACGCCGATATAGCCGGCGACCACCAGCAGCGAACTCACGAATTGCGCCGGCCAGACGCCGGGCGCGAGCAGACTGCGGCGTAGATTGCTGCCCAGACGTACGATCGGCGCAAACAAGTTGGGGGAACGGCCGGCCCAGCGTCGCCCGGCGGCGAGCAACAGCAGCAGGGCTGCGATCAGCAGCGCGCTTTGCATCGGCGATATCGGCATGGCCGTGAGGCTCCGGCGCATGCCATCGATGAGCGCGGGTGTTTGCCAAAGGGCAATGAGCGTAATCAATGCAAGCGACAGCTGGCCGGAAAAGCGCTCGATGAACACGGCATGCCAGGCGGCGGCGCTATCGTGGTCGCGCCGTGCATGGCGCCAGGCCCGGTGGGCATCACCGAGTACGCCGGCCGGCAATACCTGGTTGAGAAACGTCGCGAGATAATATTCGCGAATCGCCGTTTTCATCGACAGCCGCAGGCCGACGCAACCTGCGGTCAGCCGCCAGCGCCAGGCTGAGATCACGACCTGTGGCACGGTCAGCGCGAGTGCGGTCGCCAGCCATGAATAGCGCAGGTTGTCGAACTGTGTGGCGAGCGCGGCGGGCTCGATCTGCCAGAACACGGTCGCCAGCAGCGCGACGGTGATCAGCGCGCGCAGCGCAAAACGAAAGCCCTGGTTCATGAACCGGGCGTCGCGAACATATCCTCGTGGCCGACGCTCATCGCCAGTTCACCGCGGCGCAGTGCGCGAATACGCGCCTTTGCCCAGTCGTCGATCCTGGCCGCGGCCTGTGGCGCCTGTTCGCAGGCCGCGCTGCGCCAGCCCTCGATCAAGGCCGCGCCGAGCTCGCTCTGTGTACGATCGATCTGCCAGGGGCTGGATCGCCGCGTGACGGTGTAACCCCGGGCTTCGAAGGCTTGTTGCAACACGGCAGGCGCGCGCTCGCCGAGGGCCGCACCGAATTGCTTGTCGCGCTGCTGGTGCGCGGCGAGCAGATCGAATACAACGGCATCGTCAGCGTGCGCGGGGGCCAGGTCGATATGACCGTCGATGCTCAACACGAACAGAACCGCCGCACCGCGGCGGGCACAGGCACGAGCCAGACGTTCGATCCAGTCTTGCGTGACCAGATCGAACAGCGCGGCCGCGCTGACCAGCTTCGCACCATCGAGCGCTGCCTCGAGATCCGCGCTGGCCAGATCGAGCGTGCGTGTTTCGATGGTGACCGGCCCGCCATTGGCGTCCGTGCAGCGGTCGGCTTCGGCCCGCGTGGTGTCGAGCAGGCCGCGATCGTGATCGAGCAAACACCAGTGCTGGCGTGCCGGCAGGCGCGGCGCCAGATAGCGCAGGTTCGAGCCGCGCCCGGCGCCCAGATCGATGATCCGGTAGGTCGCGTCCGCCTGGCCGGCGAGCCAGTCGGCGGCGGCTGCGGTGAGTGATTCGGCCCGCGCGGCATGATCGACGGGCTCGCGCAGGCTGAGCCAGTCGGCAGCGAAATAGGCATGGCGATCGGCGTCGTTCATACGCTGAGTACCGAGGCGAACTCACACGCGGCTGCTTGCCAGTCGCGCTGGCGTGCCCGCGCGGCGCGTGCCCCGGCGGCGGCACAGGCGCGTTGCTGGGTATCCGTAATGAGGGTACGTAGTGCTTCGGCCATGGCGTCGCTGCTACCCGGGGCCACGGCGATCCCCGCGCCGACCGGCAGCGTATCGGCCAGCGCGCCGCCGGTGGTGGTTACGATCGGCAGCCCATGGGCCACGGCTTCATCGATGACCATGCCGTAGCCTTCGTAGCGCGAGGCGAGCACGAACAGATCCGCCGCGGCGTAGAAGTCGTCGATCGCCGCGCGCGGCTGACTGCCGCGCAGGCGAATACGATCGGTCAGCCCACGCCGGTCGATGGCCGCGCGAATTGCCTGGGCCTGCGCGGGATCGCGCCGGTCGTCGCCGACGAAATCGCAGACCCAGTCGAGCTCGCCGAGCCGCGCGAGCGCCTCGACGAGCATCAGATGATCCTTGCGTGGAATCAGGCTTGCGACACACAGCAGCCGGCACGGGCTTCCAGACGTCGGGCGGCTGGGCTGGGCTGTACGCACGCCCGGTTCGATGACGGTCACATCCGCGCTGCGGGCCAGGCCGAGCACGGCCAGTCGACGCGCGGTGAACCGGCTGGTGACGACGATATGCCGTGCACAGGCCAGCACGCGCCGTTCCGATCCCAATAACCGGGCCGCGGTGTCGGCATCGAGGCCCGTTTCATCGGCCAGCGGGTGGTGCAGCAATACGACGATCGGCCGCGTGTCGGCATGCCGTTCTACAACCTCGGGTGCGCCGCCCGCAGCCAGCCCGTCGACCACAATCGGCGCCTGACTCCTGCTGTTCGCCAGGGCATGCTCGAGAGCGGCGCGGGCGGTGTCGTCGACCAGCGGGAACCGCCCGGGCAGTTCGATGACCTCGATATCCAGGCCCTGGCTGCGCAGGCCATCGATAATCGCGCGATCGTAGACATAACCGCCCGTGGGCTGATCCAGCGTGCCCGCGACGATGAAGGTGGCCGCGCTCAAATATCGGCCTCGTAGCTCGCCCAGGCGATATGCGACTCGGCGAGGGTCACGCGCATGGCCGTGAGCGCGCGCGCACTCTCGCCGAGTTCACCGGCATGGATGGCCTGGCGCAGGCGCTCGAACACCGCACGGGCAAGGAATTCGGTGCTGGTGTTGCGCCCGTTAAATTCGTCCATCTCGTCGAGATTGCGCATGTTCAGGTCGGCGAGGGTGCGCTTGAGCGCATCGCTGGCCAGGCCGATATCGATGACCAGATCGTCGGCATCGAGTTCTTTACGCATGAAGGTGACATCCACGATATAGGTCGCGCCATGCGTACGCTGGGCCGGGCCGAAGATTTCGCCCTCGAAGCTGTGGGCGATCATGAAATGGTCGCGAACGGTCAGGCTGAACATGTCGAATCCTTGCGTGAGGTCTGAGAATGGATAGCTACGGTCAGTCGTAACGGATGCGCTGACACAGGCTTTTGTCTTCGTCGCGGGTCAGACGGTGCATGACCGCTGGCAGGTCGTCGAACGCAGCGTCCTCGGTTTCGAACAAGGCATCGAAGCGGGGATCGGCCAGCAACGACACCGCCAGCGCCAAGCGTGAACGATGATCGCGCCGCGCCCGACGGGTCGGCGAGACCGCGCCCACCTGGCTCGAACGCAGGGTCAGGCGCTGCGAGTGAAACGCCCCGCCCAGGGCGACGCTGACCGGCGCACTACCGTACCAGCTCATTTCCAGAACCGTAGCCTCGAAGCCGGCCAGGCCGATGGCGGTGTTCAGCCCGGCCGCGCTGGCGCTGGCGTGAACCACCACATCGCGATTACCGGTCGCGTTGTCGGGTGTACGAAAAGCCACACCGAGCGCGTTGGCCAGCGCGGCCTTGCCGGTATCGATATCCACGAGTTCGATATCGGTGCCCGGCAGCGCGCTCGCGAGCCCCGCGATCAGGCCGCCAATCACGCCGGCACCGACCACGGTGACGCGATCGCCCACGCCAATTCCTGCATCCCAGAGCGCGTTGACCGCGGTTTCCATATTCGCGGCCAGCACCGCGCGCGCCGCGGGCACATCTGCCGGCAGGGCGATGACCGCGTCCGTATCCACCACGTAGCGGGTTTGATGCGGGTACAGACAGAACACGTGCCGCCCGAGCCAACCATCCGGCCCGGCTTCGACCACGCCGACGTTGGCATAGCCGTGCTTGACCGGGCCGGGCAGTTGGCCGGCCTGAAAGGGGGCGCGCATGCGCTCGTACTCGCTTTCGGGCACAGCACCTGCGAATACCAGTGTTTCCGTACCCCGGCTGACCGCAGAATAAAGGCTACGGATGGTCACTTGCCCAGGCGCGCGCTCGGGCAGATGTTGTTCACGTAACTCGCAGTCATACGGCGGTTTCAGCCACAGGGCACGGGCAAGGCAATCGGTCACGGCAGGGGGCATGGCAGCGTCATAAAATTGAAACGGGAGAAAGCCGGCTCGCGTAAACTAAAGTCCATGACGTCGTCGCAGGCGTTGCGACGCGCCCGATTAAAGAGGCCGACGCCCATGCGCCGGCTCAGCGAGTACGAGCTTCTGTGCGAAATGTAACCCGCATCATGCCCTCGCGGCGACCAGTGGCCACCGCGCGATCGCCATCGGCGTCGGTCGGACTGGCCCTGCTGGCGCCGTCGTGGGCCTGTGCCTACGAACTTTTCGCCGGGTTCGCCATGCTGGGTATCGGCATCGAAGCGTTGTTGCAGCTGGTCGGCGGCCCGCCCGCGCTGCACATCACCGCCGGCGGGTTGTATCTCGGCCTGGCGGCAATTCTTTACCATTACCGGGCATTCTGGCCGCAGCCGTTCGGTTGGGCCAACCGGATCACCCTTATTCGGGGCGCGGCGGTCATGCTACTCGCAGGCGCCGGCCTGTTTCCGGGGTTTCTCAGCGCACATGTACAGACATTCGTGCTGCTGGCGCTCGGTTGTCTGCTGCTGGATGGGGTCGATGGCTGGATCGCCCGACGGACAGGCGCCAGCGGCGCCTTCGGCGCCCGCTTCGATATGGAAGTGGATGCCTTCTTTTTACTGGTGTTATCGGTGTTGATCGTCGCCCTCGATAAGGCGGGCAGCTGGGCGCTTGCGATCGGCCTGGCGCGTTATGTATTCGTGATCGCCCAGGGCGTGTGTCCGCCGCTCAGGCGCCCGCTGCCTGCCTCGCGACTGCGCAAGATTGCCTGCGTGTGGCAGGGCGCAACGCTTCTGGGTTGTCTGTGGCCGGGCATCGGGTCGGCGGCGGCAAGCAGTGCGCTGCTGGTCTCGCTGGCCCTGCTGATGCTGTCGTTCGGCCGCGATATCGTCTGGTTGCTACGTCGCGCGGATCGGCCCCTGCCGGCGATGGGCCGGCAGGCGATCGACTGAACCGCTGCGCAGCTCGCGCGGCGCGCTATCTAGCGCGTCGTCAGGCAGGCGCAGGGCGCGAGATGGCCCACTTTGTGCGACGTGCTGCCGATCACCAGGCCGGTGAAATCGCTCAGGCCGCGCCGGCCCATGATGATCAGATCCGCATCGACACGGTCGGCCGCTGCGACGATCTGCTGCGCCGGGTCGCCGCCGAGTATTTCGGTTTTCACCTTCTTGCAGCCGGCGTCTTCGAGTATCCGGCAGGCGGCATCGACGACCGAACGACCGGCGGCTTCCAGTTCTTCCGGCGAGGGTTGGATGGTGATCGCCGCGCCCCCCAGCGCCAGTGTCTTTTCGTGTCCTGTGTGCTGGGGCACGTGGACGATATGCAAGGTGGCGCTATAGCGCTGGCCCATATCTGCCGCGATCTCTATCGCTCGTTTGGAGTGCTCCGAGCCGTCGACTGCGACCACGATTTTTTCGAACATCGTCGTTCTCCCTGTAAAAGCTATCGTTCGTCCAGCCTACACAGACGTGCCCGAATAAAAACCATGCGCGCAATCTAAATTGAATCAAGACATGTGAGTGTAATGTACATCGATCGCCAGTCTGTGTAGTATTTTCAGCAGGCATGAAGCGGATGGCGCTGACCATGCGTCGTCCGAAGGACTGGGACGACATGAAGACCCGCTTTTTCGACCGGCTGATCGACCGTGGCACGCTCGTCATCCACTATCCGGATACGAATACGCAGATCATCGGCCAGGGCAAGCCGACCGCGCATATTCATCTACGCGAGCGCAAGGTACTCGCCCGGCTGCTCTCCGATCCGGAGATGGTTTTTGGCGAAGCCTATATGGACGGCGACTGGTGGCCCGGCGAAGGCGGCCTGCTCGCCGTGTTCGAGCTCTACTTCGCCAACGCCAGCAATTTCGGCTCCAGCCGGATTCTGGATCTGGCCCGCCATGCGCTGCGCGGCCTGCGCGAAGCCAACTCGCGATTGCGCTCGCGGCGCAACGTCAAACACCACTACGATATCGACCATGAGCTGTTTGCGCGGTTTCTCGACCGCGACATGCAGTACTCCTGTGCCTATTTCGAATCCGCGGAGATGGATCTTGAAGCCGCGCAGCAGTCCAAATGTCGCCATATCGCCCGCAAGCTGTGCCTGCAGCCGGGTGATCGCGTGCTCGATATCGGCTGCGGCTGGGGTGGATTGGCGCTCTATCTCGCCCGGCACTACGACGTGGATGTCACCGGGCTGACGCTGTCCGACGATCAATACGAATATGCACGCGAACGCGCGGCGAACGAAGGCTTGAGCGAGCGGGTCCGCTTTTTCAAGCAGGATTATCGTGAGCACCAGCGCGATCACGGCGAGGGCTACGATGCGATCGTGAGCGTCGGCATGTTCGAGCACGTCGGCCGGCCGCAGTTTCAGGTGTTCTTCGATCAGGTGCAGCGATTGCTCAAACCGCGCGGTCGTAGCCTGATCCACACCATCGGCCGCAACGGTCCGCCGATCGAGGATACGCACGGCTGGATCGAGAAATACATCTTCCCCGGCGGCTATGTGCCGTCACTATCGGAGCTCGCGCCCTGTGTGGAAAAGACCGGCATGAGCCTGGCGGATCTCGAAGTCTGGCGTCTGCACTATGCGCGCACGCTGGACTGCTGGAACGAGCGTTTCCAGCAGCATCGCGATGTGTTTCGCGAACGCCTGGGCGAGCGCTTTTGCCGCATGTGGGAGTTCTATCTATTGGGTTGTCAGGCCATCTTTCGCTGGGGCGAGTTGGTGGTCTTTCATATCCAGCTCGCACAGCGCAACGATGTGGTGCCGGTAACCCGGAATTATCTCTACCCGGAGCGGGTCGAGGCGCCGCGTTTGATCCAGGATGCCGAATTCGACCAGACCGGTTGAACGAACGACATTTTGTCGGCCTGGCTAAGGCGGGAAGTGCGTTTCAGAGCCGGCCCTGTTCGCGGATCGTATGCCAGCCGTCAGCGTCGGCCCGGCCGAGTTGATCGAGCATTTGCGGCAATCGTTCGTCCGCGCCGGCCCGCGCGCGCAGGCGCACATCGAGCCGGTAGCGACGGCTTTCGTCGAGGGTCAGTCCGCCGTCGATCGCCAACGGGCCTTCGCTTTCGACCATGGTCAGGCCCAGCCCATCGTCGGCGCGCGCCAGGGCGGCGGTGAACTGGCCCAGCGGCACCGGCGGGTTGAACAGTTGCCAGCGGGTGTTCGCCAGGCTGATCTGTCCGTCGAGCGCGTCGAATGCGAGTGTGTCGTCGAATACGGCGTGGTCGATATTCACGCGTACGTCGGCCGACAGCGGTAGAAAGGTATAGCCGCCAAGCTTGGCCAGCCAGCCGGCCGAGGCGCTACCGGAGACGTTTTCGATCGTGGTCTGGCCGAACAGCGAGCGCGAAATATCCGCATCGAAGCCGCCCAGGTCGGAGTCGATCTGCAGGCGCGCGCTGACTCGGCCGAGCAGCAGCGATGCCGGCTCGAGTGTCCAGGCAACGTTCTCGATGGCGCCGTCCGGTCCGGAGATATAGCTGGCGCGGCCGGCGAACAGCGTGCCCGTGACGCCGCCCATGGCGATAGGGCCCATCTGTTCGGCCCAGCCCGCGGCAACGCGCGCGGGCAAAAAGGCCAGCAACCCAATGACGAAGGCGACCAGCCCGATCAGCCCGTAGCGTAGCGCGCGCATCATGCGTTACCTCGGGCGAGGGTGAGCCGAGCCTGGACGGTGCCGGCTTCTTCGTCTCGGGTGATGGTCATCTGGCGTGCGGCCACGCCATAGTCGCGTTGCAGGCTGCGCAGCCAGAACAGCATCTGATTGAAATTGGCCTTTTCCAGGGTGACCGTGGCCTGATCGTCGTCGTCGGGCTGGATACGCCGCACTGCATCGGCAAGACCGTTTTCGCGGCTGGTGCTGTCGACGATCGACAGCAGCGAATCGTTGCGCCCCTGAATCTGGCGCTGGGTGTTATCGGCCTGAAGCAGGCGTGCTTCATCGCGAATCCCCAGCATCCAGCGGGTTTCCTCGGCCTGGGCGGTCAGACGCATGCGACCTTCCTCGACGCTCGTGTTCAGCGGCCGCCAGAGGGCGTAGTAGAACAGGGCAATGCTCACCACGACAGCACATACGATCACCGCCACGCGTTCGCGCGGCGCCAGGCCTTCGTACCATTGGCGTAATGCGTTCATGTCGGCTCCGCGGTCACGCTGGCCCGGATCTGGACACCGTCGGCGGCGGCATCCGCGCTTTCCACGTTCAGGCGGGTGCCGCGCTGGCGGGCAAAGCCGGCCCGCAGCGCTTCCAGGGACTGCACGCTGTCTCCGCGCAGGCTCAGATAGAGCGCGCCGTCACGGTATTGCAACGACTGAATGCTCAGACTACCAGCCTGGCCGGCGACCTCGGCAGTCGCCTGCAGTAACGGGAATACACCGCCGCTCGCGCCGTTGCCGCGCAGCGCCCGGATATTCTGTTCGGCCTGTACACGCAGGTCGTTGATGGTGCCGACCCGCGGAAAGGTCTCGCGGAACACGCTTTCGCTACGCGCTTCGAGTGCGTTAATGCGTTGATGCAACTGATAGCTTTCGATACCGCGTGCGGTAAGCGCGACCAGCAGCCAGGCGGCCGCGAGGCCGGCAGTGAGCTTGAACGGCTGCCACCAGGTCTGCATCGCCGAGGCCCGTGCAAAGACGCCCTGGCGCAGGTTGATGGCCTGACTGGTGTCGGCGCGGGCGAGCAGCAGGGCGAACACGGTGTCGTCGTCGGCGTGTTCGGTCGGCTCGATCGCGGGCGCCGGCTCCAGACCCTGTTCGGTGCGCATGGTCTGGGCGGCGGTATTGTTTCGTGCGGCCTCGAGCACGATCCGCGCCGGCGGCGTACAACCGCTGGCCAGCACTGGCCAGAGCGAGGCTTCGCAGGCAAAGCCGTGGTGGGTTTCGGTTCGGGTCAGTACGCGATCGGCCACGACGGCGACGTGCCAGCATTCGCTTTCCGGGTTGGGCAAGGCGAATACGTCCGGTACCGCCTGAACGATATCCAGTCCGGCCTCGGCGCAGGCATCCAGCAGGCGCTGCATGAGCGCGCGATCGACCACCAGCACGGGCGTATCGCCATCGGCGTCGGCCCGGGCGGCGAGCGCGAAATGCAGATCGTCCACGCGGGTGGCCAGCTGATCTTCCAGGGCAAACGCCGCGGCCTGCAGGCGGCGGCGCGCCTGGCGGATGGGCGGCAGGGTGACACGGGTAAGCAGCACGTCCTCGCCGGGGATCAACAGGGTGCATTCGCGCCCGTCGGCAGCCAGCGCGGCGTCGGCGAGTTCGCCGAGCACGAGTTCATCGGCCGCATTCAGCCAGGCGGCGCGTTCGCCGTCGAAATGCACGATGAATCGTTCAGCCACGAAAGCATACCCCCGAAATCTTCGATCGGCCGGCGCGCGGCGCGGGCGTACCGATCCGCGGCCAGTCTACCTGAATCCAAACGGCTTTTAATGCACCGCGCGCTAACGGCGTGGCTGCACGCCAGGATGCGGGGCGAGCTGTGTTCATAGCGGCGCGTCGCCGTGCGAACAGGCTGATTCGCGGCGGGCGTGTGTCAATCCACATTGGTGCTATGGCGTAGTGTACGTACCGCGCCGTTGTCGCCGCGTTCGAGTACGCTGAAAAACTGTACCTGGGCACGGTCAACACTGATCTGGCCGGTGGCCAGGAAATAGTGGGTGGTCACGGCCAGTTCGTTGCCCTCGATATCCCGGCCGGCCAGGGCGGGTTCCTGAAGAAATGCTTCGACGGATTTCCACGGTTCGTCGGCCCGGGCCTTGACCAGGGCTTCGCCCGTATCCGGCGGTAGCTCCGGCGCAATCGTGGCCAGTATCGGCGCCGCGGCGGTATTGACGTTAATCGCCGTCGCCTCCGGCAATGCACAGATATAGGGGGCGAGCGCGCTATAAATGGCGGGCGTTACGCCCTTGATGAGGCGAAGCTCGCTGGCGCTCGCCATCGGCGTGTTACCGGTACGATACGCGGGCGAAAGGCCAAGGTAATAGTCGTCTTCGGCGCCATCCGGCAGGGTCGGGTTGATATCGGCATCGATCCAGTCACGGGTCGAGGCCGCGATCGTGCGCGCGGTGATCTGGTCGGTATCGGCCACGAGCTCGATCAGACGTTCGAATTGCTTTTGGGTCGCCTCGGCATCGCCGGAGCCAAGATTGTTGAGATTGAAACGCCCCTGCAGGTCGACCAACCGGCCCTGGAGCGCGCCGCCGTCCAGTGGCAGGTAGTCGACTGGCTTGGCCCAGGCCTCGTCGAGGCTGTCGATATCGCTGTGTTCGGCGTCCTGGCGCAGCAGTTTGCCCAGCCAGTTCTCGATGCCCACGGCGTACCACCAGGCCTGCTCCGACTGCCAGATATTGCCGCTGCGGTGCAGGGCGAGATTCATCTGCGAGAGCATGCCGGCACCGATGATCGCGACCAGCGTCACAATGAGCATGGCGGTCAGCAATGCCACACCGCGCTGTCGGATTGCGCCGACGCGGGTCATCGTTCGGCCCCGGGGATCATGAACAAAAACCGCAGATCGCCCCAGGCCGGTGTGGTCAGGCGCAGTTCAACGGCAAGGGGCGGTTCGTAGTTGCCGGCGCCGGCCGGGGTCGGGGCACCGGACAACGATGCGCCGATCGAAGCATCCGCGGGCCATCGGTCCTGCCATTCGCGATTACTGTCGAGAAAACGCCATTCCACGTTGGAGACGTTCTCGAACAGAACCGATTCCACCGGTGCGCTGTCCTGGGCGCGATCGAGCACGCGCCAGTGCGCGCGCACGAGGTTGTCGTCTTCGTCGATACGATAGGCCACACGTTGGAGATTGCTGCGAATATCGCCCAGGGGATTGCGCCAGCCGTTGCGGGTGAACTGTAGGCCGATATCCGGGCTGCCGAACAGCGCCGGCTGGCTGTCGCCGAAGCTATCGCGAATCGGGCGATTGACGATCTGTTCGATATCGCCCCGCATGCGCCAGATCGACATCTGCAGTGTCTTGCTGCGATCGAGCGCTGCACTCACCGTCTCGCGGGTCGAGATCACCGACGACAAACCGCCATAGGCCATGGCGGCCATGACCACGAATACGGCGATCGCGATCAGCAGTTCGATCAGGGTGAAACCGTTTTGAGCTCGGGCCGTACGCATTAGAACTTCGAGCCGTAGTCGCTCGCGGTGTCTTCATCGGCCTGCGCGCTGTCGCCGCTCGCGGGGGCATTTTGCAGGGCGATGTGCTGGGTGACGAAGCCGCTGAGCAGGGCCACGGAATTGTCTTCGGGTTCGCCGCTGTTGGGGTCGATACGAAACACGCGGATATCGATCCGGCGAACATCCGGATCGGGCGATTCCTGGATTTCGGCCTCCCAGTGCCAGGCCGTGTCGCCCATATCCGTATCGCCGTCTTCAGTGCCCGTGCCCGGCCATTGTTCCGCGATCTGGTATTGCACCAGCTGGTTGCGCGCGACGCCCTGGGCCAGGGTGCGGTCGTGGATATAACGGGCATAGTCGGCATAGCGCGCGCCGCCGGAAATAAAGGCGCCGAGGGCCAGCGCGATGATCGCGGTGGCGACCAGCACTTCCACCAGGGTGAAACCGGCTTGCGTTTTCATCGTGGGCCGTCGATACGCTGCATTTCGAGCGTGCCGGCCGCGGCACCGGTCAGCCGATAACGATAGCCCACGTCCGGCGCATACAGCTCGAGTTCGAAGGGGATGAATTCGCCGCTCGACAGCAGTACCGCTTCCGGGCGAACGAGATCCTCTTCTTCTTCATCGTCATCGTCATCGGCGGCGACGAGCCGCGGGGTGTCGTCGCCGCGGTCGATGAGTACGAGCACGATCCCATCGCCAAGCTCGCGCGCGCGCAGCGGCGTGTCGGGCGCGTTAAGCGGCTGCCAGCCGTCGTCGCCCAGGCGCAGAAAGCGATAGCCGCCACGGGTGATATCCAGCCCGAGTTCGCGTCCGTAGAGGATGGCGTCGTCGGCGGCTGCTTCAAGCAGCGCGTTCAGGCGTTGGGCTTCGGTATCGAGACGGTCGGCCGGGCCGGTGGGGTTGATCGACAGCGATACGAACGCCAGTACCACGCCGATGATCAGGGCAACGACGAGTACCTCGATCAGCGTGAAACCGCGCTGTTGACCCCGTGCCGGCACCTGCGAATCAGCCGCGCGCTAGTTGTCCAGCGCCCAGTTGCCGATATCGGCGTCGGATTCGTCGCCGCCCGGTCGGCCATCGCGCCCGAGCGTGTAGACGTCGATCTCGCCGTGCTCGCCGGGGTTGCGATAGTGATAGACATTACCCCACGGGTCGGTGGGGATACGATCGAGATAACCGCCTGACTTCCAGTTGCGTGGCTCGGGCTGGGTGGTGGGCTTGTCCACGAGCGCGGCCAGGCCCTGTTCGGTGGTCGGATACTGGAAGTTATCCAACCGGTAGAGCTTAAGTGCCGATTCCACGGCACGGATATCCTGGCGCGCCTTGGCTACGCGGGCCTCGTCGGGGCGCGAGATGATCTGCGGCACGACCAGCGCGGCGAGAATGCCGAGGATGACCACCACGACCATGATTTCGATAAGCGTGAAACCGCCCTGGGCGCGCGGCTGTGCAGCGCGAAGGCCTTGTCGTGTCATGTCGTTTTACTCCTCGATGACGATCGTTTGTGTTGGCTGACTGAGTGTACGCGCGTGCCGACGGAGCCGGCGCGAACGAGATGCTGGCTTATTTGACCAGCTGATTGAGATTGAACACCGGCTGCAGGATGGCGAGCACGATGATCAGTACCAGCCCGCCCATGAGCAGAATCACGGCCGGCCCGAGTATGCCCATGACACCTTGCCGTAATGTTTCGACTTCGCGTTCCTGATGTTCGGCCGCACGCCCGAGCATCATGTCCAGCTCGCCCGAAATCTCGCCGTTGGCGATCATGTGCAGGGTAATCGGCGGGAACAGGCGTTCGCGCCCGAGTGCGCGATGAATGGCATCGCCCTCGCGCACACGCGTGGAGGCCCGCTTGATCGCATCGCGCATGGGCAGATTGGTTACAACGTCCGCACCGATGGTCATGGCGTCGAGCGCCGGCACGCCGCTACGGGTGAGAATGGAGAGCGTACGCGTGAAGCGGGCGGTGTTCACGCCGCGTACGAACCGGCCGATCAACGGTAACTGGAGAATACGTGCCTGCACCGCGCGTTTGAATGCCGGTCGGCGCATGCCGTAGACAAAGGCGGTGATCAGCGCGATGAGTATCAGCGCCAGCAACCAGCCCCACACCCGCAGAAAATCGCTGACCGAGATCAGGCCCGTGGTCAGGGCGGGCAGATCTGCACCCACGCTGTCGAAGACCTGGACCAGATCGGGCACGACGGTCGTCAGCAGGGCGATGACGATGGCGATCGCCACGATCGACAGAAACGCCGGATAGATCAACGCCGCCATGACCTTCTGGCGCATGGACTGCTGGTCCTCGACATAATCGGCCAGCCCGTTGAGGACCTCGTCGATTCGCCCGGACTGCTCGCCCGCCGCCGTGGTCGCGCGATACAGCTCGTCGAAGCTGTTGGGGAACTGGCCCAGCGCATCGGCGAGCGTATTGCCTTCTACTACCTGTGAACGCACACCCACTATGATCTTGCGCACCTTGTCGCTGTCGGTCTGCTCAGCCACGGCCTTGAGGGCTTCCTCCATGGGCAGACCGGCATGGGTGAGGGTCGCCAGCTGGCGGGTGAACAACGACAGCTCGGTGACGCTGATACCGCGTCGAAAGGATATGTTGCGGCTGCCACCGCTCTTGCGGTCGGAGACCTCGCTGACTTCCAGCGGTGTCAGGCCCTGTTCGCGCAGCTGGGCACGAATCGCGCGTGCGGCATCGCCCTCGAGGATGCCTTTCTTTTCCCGCCCGCGGGCGTCGAGTGCGGTGTATTCGTAGGCGCCCATCAGCCTTCACGCGTAACGCGCAGTACTTCCTCGAGCGTGGTGTTGCCTGCCAGCACATTGGCCACGCCATCCGCGCGTATGCTCGGCGTGGTCAGGCGCGCGTGTTTCTCGAGTTTCTGTTCCGAGGCCTGTTCGTGGATGAGATTGCGCATCTCGTCGTCGACGACCACCAGCTCGTACACGCCGGTCCGGCCGCGAAAACCGGACTGATTGCAGGCCTCGCAGCCTGCGGGCTTGTAGAGCGTGGGCGGGGTCGCCGGGTCTACGCCCAGCAGTTCGCATTCGCGCCGGTTGGCTTCGTAGGGCGTGCGGCAGTGTTTGCACAGGGTACGGACCAGCCGCTGCGCCATGATGCCGATCAGGCTCGACGACAGCAGAAACGGCTCCACGCCCATATCGCGCAGGCGCGCGATCGCACCCACGGCGGTGTTCGTATGCAATGTCGAGAGCACCAGATGTCCGGTCAGCGAGGCCTGGACTGCGATTTCCGCGGTTTCCAGATCGCGGATTTCGCCGATCATCACCACGTCCGGGTCCTGGCGCAGGATCGCGCGCAGCCCGCGCGCGAAGCTCATGTCCACCTTGGAATTGACCTGGGTCTGACCGATGCCGTCGAGGTAGTACTCGATCGGGTCTTCCACGGTCATGATATTGCGGGTGCGATCGTTGATGCGAGTCAGCCCGGCGTAGAGCGTGGTGGTCTTGCCCGAACCGGTCGGGCCGGTGACGAGCATGATGCCGTGCGGCTTGTGAATCAGTTCGTCGATCGCGGTGAGCGTATCCGCCGGCATGCCCAGCTGGGGCAGATCCAGACGACCGGCCTGCTTGTCGAGCAGACGCATCACCACGCGCTCGCCATTGCCTGAAGGAATCGTGGACACACGCACGTCGACGGGCCGGCCCGCGATACGTACCGAAATACGCCCATCCTGAGGCACGCGTTTTTCGGCGATATCGAGCTTGGCCATGACCTTCACGCGCGAAATCAGCCGGGGCGCGAGTTGGCGCGGCGGGTTAAGCACCTCGCGCAGCACGCCGTCCACGCGAAAACGTACGGTCAACCGGGCTTCGAACGGCTCGATATGGATATCCGAGGCGTTTTCCTTGATGGCTTCGGTCAGCAGAGCATTGATGAGGCGGATGATCGGTGCGTCGTCGGAAGACTCGAGCAGATCGGCGGGCTCGGAAAGCGCGCGCGCCGCGTCCGACAGATCCATATCCTCGTCCATGCCCTCGACGATCTGCATCGACTCGTTGGCCTTGCCTTCGTAGTCGTTCTGCAGCAGCGCATCGAAGGAGCCGGCATCGACGCGCTCGATGGTCAGTGGACGGCCGCAATAGCGGCGCACTTCCGACAGCGCGGTCTGGTTGACCGGCGTGCGCACGGTGACATGAATCGCGCCATCGCGCTCGGGCCCGAGCATGACGCCGTGGCGTTTGGCGAACGCGAACGGCAGGCGGTCGATACCGCCGCCCGCGCTCGAAGTAGCGGGCGGCGGGTTGTGTTCGACGAGAGGTTCCAGGCTGAGCGTTTCCAGGCTGTCGCTCATGTTCGCTCCTGCCGTGTACGGCTAGAAATCATCGCCGCGGCGTTTACCGCTGCGCGTATCGGGCGCCGAGTCGCGCGGCACGCTGTCATTGCCGCTCACGCCCGAGTCTTCGGAAAACGAGTCGCGGTCGTCATAGGACTCGATCGCGGGCAACTGGGGACGCTGTTCTTCGCCCATCAGCGGGATACTGGTCTTGGCCTGTTGTTCCTGCAGCGAGCGAATGTAGTTGTATTTCTTGCGGGTGTAGTAATCCGCCTCGCCGCCGCCGCGCAGGATCGTCGGACGAATGAAGTTGAGCAGGTTGCGCTTGTTCTTGGTTACGGATCGATTGGTGAACAGGGCGCCGAGAATCGGGATATCGCCGAGCACCGGCACTTTCTGCTCGGTTTCGGTCACCTGATCGTCTATGAGCCCGCCGAGCACCAGGATCTGGCCGTTTTCGACCTCCACGGAGGTGGTGAGGGTCCGGTTGTTGGTGATCAGGTCCACGGCACCGGTCGCGCTGGAGCCCTGCGCAATACTCGAGACTTCCTGATCGATGGTCAGCTGGATGGTATCGCCCGCGCTGATCTGCGGGGTAAAGCCCAGGGTCAGGCCCACATCCTTGCGTTCGATGGTCTGGAACGGGTTGGTCAGGCCGTTGGTGGCGCCGCCGCCGGTCGTGCCGCTGGTGTAGTTGCCGGTGACGAACGGTACTTCCTGGCCGACCTTGATCTCGGCTTCTTCATTATCGCGCGTGATCAGCGAGGGCGTGGACAACACGTTGGTATTGGTGTTGCCGGACAAGGCATTGACCAGCACCGCGAAGCTGGTGCCGCTGTCGCTGATATTGCCGATGCCCAGGTTGATACCCTGCTTGACGAGATCGAGCGGCGTGCCATCCAGCGCGAGCGAGGGCACCACATTGAGCGTGTCCGAATCCAGAATACTCGCGGCCGCCGGCCCGCCGTCTTCGAACACGGCCACGTTCACGCCCAACTGGCGCGAACGCGACAGCGTGACTTCGGCGATGATGGCCTCGACGAGTACCTGACCACGGCGGATATCGAGCTGATCGATGACCTGCTTGATCTCGCGCATGGTATCGGCCGGCGCGGTGACGACCAGCGCGTTGGCGGCCGGTTCCGCTATTACGGTCACGCCGTTCGCGCCCGCGCCGCCGCTTGTACTGGCACGTAGCCCGCTGGCATTGCCGCCGGCTGCGCCGCTGGCCGACGAAGAGGCGCTGCTGGTGCTTGCGCCGCGGCCGCTGGCGAAGTTCTGCAAGACCGGGGCCAGCGATTCGGCATCGGCATAGTCGAGGTAGACGACCTGGGTGCCGCCGGTCTGTTCGGTGGCGGTATCCAGATCGGCGATGATCGCGCGCAGGCGCAGACGTTCCTTGCGCCCGCCGCTGATGATCACGCTGTTGGTGCGCTCGTCCGGGGTCACGCTGAAATTCGCGGCTGCGGAATTATTGCCCGCGCCGGACTTGAGCTGGTCGATCACCCGGGCGACTTCCGATGCACTGGCATATTGCAGGCGGATGTTCTCGACGTCCTGCAGGCCGTTGCGGTCGATCTTGTTAACGATCTCGGCGATACGCTGAGCATTGGCCTCGCGATCCGAGATGATCAGGGTGTTGGATGCAGAATACGCCGCCAGATGGCCGTACTGGGGCACCAGCGGGCGCAGGATCGGCACTAGCTGGTCGGCCGGTACGTTGGCTACCGAAATCACCCGCGTGACGATGTCTTCGCGGGTGCTGCCGCCGCGCCCGAACCCGCCATCCTGCTTGGCGTTGATCTGGGGGATGATCTTGGTGACTTCGCCCGAGGGCACGGCCGCGAAGCCGTGGACTTCGAGCACCGACAGAAACGTCTCGTAGAGTTCGTCGGGCGTCATCGCCTCGGTGGACAGGACCGTGATGTCGCCTTTTACCCGCGGGTCGACCACGAAATTGCGGCCCGTGACCTCGCTGACGGTCGCGATCAGCGTTGTGATATCGGCGTTCTTAAGGTTGAGCGTGAACGCATCGCCGGCCGTGGCTGCATTGCCGGTCGATTGCGCCATAGCGGCCGGGCCCGCGGCGAGGGCGAGCAGTGCGAACAGGCAGAACCGACGCAATAGCATGGCTGTCATCTAAAAATTCACCGTGACGGTACGTTGCTGGCCATCGCGTTCGAGCGTCACCGACGCGCTGCTCGCCGAGGCCAGATTGCTCAACAGCTTGAGCGACGCGGCCGGGTTGTCGAGCGGCTGCCCGTTGACAGCGGTGACCAGTTCCCCCGATTTAAGGCCGGCCTTTTCAAAAAGCCCTCGGTCGGCCCCCGGATATATCCGGTAGCCAACGAGGTTGCCGTTTTGTCGCTCTGGCTGCAAGCGAATGTATCGCGAGGCATTTGCCGGATTGGCCAGGATCTGTTTGCGGACTTCGCCGAGATCCTGTGCGAGATCGCTGGATACGGCCTGGGTGCGTTTTACGCCGGTCAGGTTACGGGCCTGTTTCACGCTTTCGAGCGTGAGTGTTTCGTAGCGGCCGCTACGGTCGAGGATGACGCGATTGGCATAAATGGCATGCAGTTTCACGCCGTTGCTGACATCGTCACCCACGGCATAGCTGTCCTGATCGTTGCGCCCGCTTTTGATCAGCGCGCGCGAACGATCCCCGTTGGCCTCGGAGACGATGCCGGTCAACACGAGATTGAGGCGGGTTTCCGGCGCGTTGATGATCTCGCGTTGTTCGGCTGCGCGATCCTTGACCGTTTGCTCGCCGAACAGGTGCGCGCTGGCAATGGTATCGACATCCACCGCGCCGCTTTCGTTTTTTGCGGACTCTTGTGCGGTGGTTGCCGGGGTCAGTTCGTTATCGCCGGCCGGCCACGCCAGCCAGAACAATCGCGCCAACGACAGCGCGATCAGAATCACGAGCACAATGTTGACGATTTCCGGCAGCCGGGCGAGCCAGCGCTGCGCGTCGCGTGAGAGTTCAACGGCCATTCGGCAAGTCTAACCCAGCACAAACGTTTCGCGCTTGCGCACAGAAAGATTTTCACCTTCACCGTACGAGTTTGCGCGGCTGCGGGTGCGGGTTAGACTTGGCGGGTTGCCGCCTCGCTTGTTTGTTCGCATGTATCTGCGCTATTACGGCTTTGACGATTATCCCTTTTCGGTCACGCCCGACCCGGCGTTTCTGTATCTGAGCGCCAGCCACCGCGAGGCGTTGGGTCATCTGCTCTACGGCGCCGGTGAACACAGCGGCTTTGTGGCATTGATTGGCGAAGTGGGCACCGGCAAGACCACGCTCATTCGGGCCCTGGTCGATAACGACATGCCCGATCTGGATATCGCGCTGTGCTGGAACCCGCATCTGGAGGTGCGCGAGTTCGTGGCCACCATCTGTGATGAACTGGGCGCGAGCTACGATGCCCGTCGCGATACGTCACTTAAAGATCTGGTCGATCGTTTGAACCGGCATTTGCTGGAAACCCACGCCCGTAACCGGCGGACCGTGCTGGTGATCGACGAGGCCCAGAACTTGAGCCGCGGCGTGCTGGAACAACTGCGGCTGCTGACCAATCTGGAAACCCACAAGCACAAGCTGCTGCGCATCATCCTGGTGGGCCAGCCCGAGCTCGAGCAGCTGCTTGCCCGGCACGACCTGCGCCAGCTCTCACAGCGCATCACCGCGCGCTTCAAGCTCAAGCCGCTTGGCTATGGTGAAACGCGGGCCTACGTCCAGCATCGACTGCGTCTGGCGGGCGGGCCGCCGCATCTGTTCACCGGCCCTGCGCTGTTTGCGGTGCGCCGGGTGACCGGCGGGATTCCGCGCCTGATCAATATGGTCTGCGAGCGCGCGCTCATGGGCGGCTATGCCCATTCGCGTGCGCGCATCGGCGCGCCCATGGTGCTGCGTGCCGCTGCCGAAACCCTGCCGCGCGAACGCCGCGCGCGCTGGCTACGGGTGGCGGTGCCCTCGCTCAGCCTGGCAGCGCTCGCGGTGGTGGGCGCGCTGGCCTGGTATCCGGGCATCGAGCTCAGCCGCGCAGCGGACTGGGTGAAATCCTCCGGCGCTTCCGCACCGGCGGTCGCGGTCGACACGGACCAGCCGTCATCGCAGCCCGATGGCACAACGGGCGTGCCGAGCGAGCCCGCCGCCAGCGCGCGCGGCGAGGGCGGTGACAGTTATCGCCCGGAAGACGGCAGCGGGGCGGCGGCCGACGATTCGCCCGCGGATAAGAACGACGACACGCGGGTCGCGACTGACGCCACCTCGGATGCGTCCAACCCGCCGACGGCCGATAAGGTGTCGACGCCCGGCGAAGCCGAAGCGACCAGCATTAGTAGCGACAGTGGCGGCGAACTCAGCGCCGATAACACCGCCGCGCTCGAGGGCGTGCCCGCCGGCGATGCCACCATCACCCAGTTGCTGCGCCTGTGGGGCGTGTTCGGTGCCCAGGTGCGCAGCGGTTGCGAGAATCTGCGGATCGGCGATCTGCGTTGTCTGGCCGACCGGGGCAGCTTCTCCATGATCGAACGCTACAATCGGCCGGCGTTGCTGACCATTCGTCATGACGGGCGTACCCACAAGGTGTTGCTGAGCTCGCTCGAAGACGACGACGCAACGCTGGTGGGCGAAAACGGTACGCGCCGTATTTCGCGCATGGCGCTGCTGCGTATCTGGAATGGCGAGTTCGAAGTTGTCTGGCGCGCGGATTCGGGCGTGGGCCTGATCCAGCCGGGCGCGGTTGGCTCGGCGGTGGTGTGGTTACGCAAGCGCCTCGATCGGATTGACGGCAAGAACCCGGAAACGCGCCTGGGCCCTGCGTCGCCAGTCTACGACGATGCGCTCGAGCGCCGTCTGCGCGATTTCCAGGCCGCTAACGGTCTCGAGGCGGACGGCATGGCCGGCCCGCGCACGCAGATGATGCTTAATGGCGCGGTGCCGTCGCCGGGTTCGCCGGCCTTGAAACCGGTGGAACAGGAGTAGGGCGTGTCGTATCTCGTCGATGCACTGAAAAAGGCCGAGCGCGAACGCCACGAAAATCAGCGTGCCGATATGCGATCGGTGGCCGGGGGCGGCCCCGCCGAGGGGGGCGCCGGCCGCGCGCTGCGCTGGCTGGTGGGCGTGCTGGTACTGTGTAACGCGGCCTTGCTGGTCTATCTATTCCTGCCCGCTTCGGTTTCTGCCGGGCTGGTGACATCGCCCGCCACGGAACAGCAGTCGCAGCCCGTAGCGCAAGGCGATACTGCCCCTGAAAGCGTAACGGCGCCCGCGGCCGCCGAACGTCCTCAGCGCACGGCTGTACGTTCTGATGACTCCTCAGCCACAAAGGATGCGATGCCCACCGGCGAGCCAGAGCCCGAAGCCGATTCGCCCGTGGTGGGTGCATCGGGTAGCGCTGTGCAAGCGAGCGCGACCGATACGGCCGCAAGCCCCACGCTGCCGCCGTCACGCCGCAATAATAGCGATAACGACACGCCCGTCGAGTCGCTGCCCGATGCGCCGGTGGATGCACGCCCGCGTGCGGGTGGCAAAGTGACCTATTCGGCCACGCCGCTGGATGACGACGCCGGCTTCGTTGCCGACGAGGAGCGCGGCGCGCCGGTCGCCGACAGTCCCCCGCCGGGCGCGCCGGACGTGGCCATCAACGGCCATCTCTACAGCTCAGTACCCGGGCGCAGCTTCATCCTCGTGCGCGGACAGCGCTACCATGAGGGCGAGCGCCTTGCGCAGGGGCCGGCGGTGGAGAGTATCGATGCCACCGGCGCCACACTCAATTATCAAGGCAGGCGTTACCACGTGCGAGGCCCGGGCTAATGACAAAATCGAACACGGGCCGCTATAACATGGCCGTGGCTGCGTTGGTAGGGCTCGCGTGCCTGTTGAGTGCGCCGGCCCACGCCGACAACCTGCGCTGCGGTGGCTCACTGGTTCAAACGGGTGATCCGGCGGCCGTGGTTCGTGCGAACTGCGGCGAGCCCGATTTCGTCGATCCCTGGATCGGCGGCGCGAGCATCGCCTATGGGGCGGTGCCCGATATGGAAGAGTGGACCTACAATCGCGGTCCGCGGCGTCTGCTTCAGATTCTGCGTTTTCGCGATGGCGAGCTTGAGCGTATTCGCGAAGACGGTTATGGGTTCAGCGTGTCGGGCAACGGCTCGGGCTGCCGGCCGAGCGATATCGTGCGCGGCATGAGCAAGTACCGGCTACTCGTGGCCTGTGGTCAGCCAGTACAGAAAAGCGGCGGCTATGTGTATAGCGCGCGTAACGACGATGGCGTGTACGACTATCGCCGGGCCCGCGGCGTGGTACCGGTTTATCGCGAACGCTGGATATTCAATTTCGGTAGCAGCCGTCTGCTGCGCGAGGTAACCCTCGAAAACGCCGTCGTGGTGGAAACCGATACCCGCGATCGCGGCTACGACGACTAAACGGCCACCACGAACGACAGCGGCCTGCCCAAAGGAGTCCCCGATGCCGCAACTCAAAGGCGTTGTAGAAACGGTGCTCTACACGCGCGATATGAACGCGGCCCGCGACTTCTTCGAGTCGGTCATGGGATTGCAGGCGCATACGGCCGATCATCGTTTTACCGCCTACGCGCTAGCCTGGAACATGTTGTTGATCTTCGCGGAAGGCGAAACCCGCGAAACCGTCGAATTGCCGGACGCCCAGGGAACCATCCCGCCCCACGACGGCACAGGGCGCCAGCATATTGCCTTTGCAATCGAGGCCGAGGCGCTCGCCGACTGGGAACGGCATCTACAGGCCAACGATATTGCCATCGAAGGGCGAACGCATTGGCCGCAGGGCGCGATCAGCATTTATTTTCGCGACCCGGACGCCCATCTGCTGGAGTTGGTGACGCCCGGTATCTGGCCGAATTACTGACGCTAGTCGACGGTCACGCGGTTGACTTCGGCCAGGCTGAGCACGCCGGTACGCATTTTCTTGAGTCCGGCCTCGCGCAGATCGATCACGCCGTCGCGTTCGGCCTGGCGTTCGATATCGCCGGCGTTGCCGCCTTCCATGATGATCTGGCCGATCTCGTCGGTAACCGGCATCACCTGATAGATGCCGACCCGGCCCTTGTAGCCGTTGGTACAGTTGTCGCAGCCGTCCGGGTTGGCCTCGAAAAGACGCAGTTCGTCGACCTCGTCGTCGCGAAAGCCCTCGGCAATGAGTTCTTCGCGCGGAATCTGGGCTTCGACCTTGCAGTGGTTGCACAGCCGGCGTGCCAGACGCTGGGCAATGATCAGCGATACCGAAGCCGCGATGTTGTACGCCGGCACACCCATGTTCACCAGGCGCGTGAGCGTTTGCGGCGCATCGTTGGTATGCAGCGTGGACAGCACCATATGGCCGGTCTGGGCGGCCTTGATCGCGATCTCGGCGGTCTCCAGATCACGAATCTCACCCACCATGATCACGTCCGGATCCTGGCGCAGGAACGCGCGCAGGCAACTGGCGAAGGTGAGTCCGACCTTGGGATGTACATTGACCTGATTGATGCCGGGCAGGTTGATTTCGGCCGGATCCTCGGCGGTCGAGATATTGCGGTCGGCGGTGTTGAGCATGTTCAGCGCTGTATACAGCGACACGGTTTTACCGCTACCCGTGGGCCCCGTGACCAGGACCATGCCGTAAGGCCGGTGGATCGTCTCTTCGAACAGCGCGCGCTGATCGGCTTCGTACCCCAGGGCCTCGATGCCCAGCTGGGCGCTGGTCGGGTCGAGGATACGCAGCACGATCTTTTCGCCGTGCAGGGTGGGGCAGGTCGACACACGAAAGTCGATCGATCGGTTCTTCGACAGGTTGAGTTTGATCCGTCCGTCCTGCGGTACACGCCGTTCGGCCAGATCCAGGCGGGCCATGACCTTCAGGCGTGCCGAAAGGCGCATGCCCAGTCCGGCCGGAGGCGCGGCCACCTCGCGCAGTACGCCGTCCTGGCGCAGGCGCACGCGATAGCTTTTTTCATAGGGCTCGAAATGAATATCCGACGCGCCCTTGTGAATGGCATCGAGCATGACCTTGTTGACGAAGCGCACCACCGGCGCGTCGTCGGAATCGACACGACTGGCATCGGAGGCGGCTTCGTTGCTGTCGGCGGCATCATCGAAACTCAGACCATCCAGCGAGACGTCGTCGAGGCCCGCCATGGCGCTGTCGATCGCACTGAAGGCGTTTTCGATCGCCTTGGCGAGCTTGTCCTGTTCGACCAGGATCGGCTCGATATTCAGGCCCGTGCTGAACTTGAATTCATCCAGCGCCTGCAGATTGGTCGGATCGGCGACCGCTACCATCAGGTCGCGGCCGCGCTCATAGAGCGGCAGGACTTCGTGCTTGCGGATCAGGTTTTCCGGCACCTTCTTGATCGGCATCTGGTCGATATCGACCGCACGCAAATCCAGTAGCGGCATGGAAAATTCTTCGCAGGCGGCCTTGGCCAGTACCGCCGCGGACAGCACGCCACGGCTGACCACGCGTGCCACGAAGGACTCGCCTTCCTGTTGGGCTTCGTTCTGGATCTCGCGCGCCTTGTCGGCATCGATGAGCCGATCCTCGACGAGTTGCCGCGCCAGCCCGCCCAGTGCCGGGGTTGCGAGCGTATTCTTCTTCGTGGCCATAGGGTGTTCTCGAAATGATTTCGGCACCGGTTACGCCCGAGCCGCACCGGCGAGAAGGTGCGATGGCGGGCGGCTTGCGCATCGGTGTCCGACCGGATTTTATGCGGTCTTCGGCCACGGTACCATCAATGCACTAAAGACCACCGAGACGACATAAGGACAATACGTGAAAAATATCTTCGAAGCGTTGCGTGAAAGCCACGACAAGCAACGCCGCCTACTCGACGCGCTCACCGACACGCACGGCGATACCGACAAGCGCGAGGGGCTGTTCGCGGCGCTCAAGGCGGAGCTTCATCATCATGCGGCCGCCGAGGAGCGACATTTTTATGTGCCGCTGATGGAATACGATCAGACGCAGGAAAAAGCGCGCCACAGCGTGGCCGAGCATCATGAGATCGACGAGCTGGTGGAAACGCTGGAGCAGACCGATTACAGCTCGCCGGCCTGGCTTACCTACGCCAAGCAGCTGCAGGAACTGGTGACCCATCACCTCGATGAAGAAGAACAGGAAGTCTTTCAGGTCGCCGGCAAGGTATTGAGCGAGCGCGACAAGACTGAACTGGCCAAGACCTACGACGACATGATGGAGGAACAGGCCGGCGCCTGAAGCGACGAGCCAGATAGCCGAAAGCCCGGGCGTGTCGCGCCCGGCTTTCGCGCCCGCGGGCAAAGGGTGTTATCGGCTTTTGTCGCCGATACGCCCGTGGCGATCAGGAAGAAGTCGGGAAAGACGAGTCAATGGTCGGAGTAGCAGGATTTGAACCTACGACCTCCACCTCCCGAAGGTGGCGCTCTACCAAGCTGAGCTATACTCCGATTTTAGTGTCGTCGCTGGGCCGAGAACTCGGCCAGCTCGATGAGCCCTCGCTTTGCTTCGGACTCCTCGAAAGCGTCGAGGGCGGCGATAGCCTTGGCGGCTTCCTCCTCAGCGCGGCGGCAAGTGTATGCCATCGCTTGAGTGGATTCAATCGCTTTCATGATCGAATCCATGGCATTGAGGTCGCCATCACGAATAGCAGCCCGAATCGGAGCCGCCGTATCGGCGTCCAGGCAGGCTAACGCGCGGATCACGGGCAGGGTGGCCTTGCCTTCGGCGAGATCGTCGCCGACGTTCTTGCCGTAGTTGCCATCGCCGCGGCCGTAGTCGAGCGCGTCATCAATGACCTGAAAAGCCACGCCCAGGTGGCGGCCATAGTCGGCCATGGCCTGTTGCTGCTGCGCGTCGCAGCCACCCAGCTGGGCCGCCAGGCGACAGCCGGCCGAGAACAGGCTGGCGGTCTTGCGATCCACCACTTCCAGGTAGTCCGCCTCGGCGAGATCCGGGTTATGGGCATACATCAGCTGCATGACCTCACCCTCGGCAATCCGGTTGGTCGCGTCGGCGAGAACGCGCATGACGTCGAAGCTTTCCAGCTCGACCATCATCTGGAATGCGCGCGAATACAGAAAATCGCCGGTGAGTACGCTGGCGTCGTTACCCCAGACCGTATTGGCGGTCTGCTGACCGCGGCGCATGGTCGATTCGTCGACCACGTCGTCGTGCAACAGCGTCGCGGTATGGATGAATTCGATGATCGCGGCGAGCAGGTGCTGTTTTTCGCCGCTATAGCCACTCGCACGCGCGGCCAGTAGCACCAGCGCGGGTCGCAAACGCTTGCCACCGCTGGAAATAATGTATTCGCCCAGGGTGTTGATGAGGATGACGTCCGAATTCAGGCGTGCGCGGATCAGCGCATCGACCGCGCGCATATCGTCATCGACCGGCTTGAGAAGCGGCTGGATACTCATGGGGCAGGGGCTGAGAAAACAGCCGCAAACTTAGGCGTGTGCCCGTTTGCTGTCAAGAACAGCGACTGTTGTATCCAGTCGTTGACCGCGGGGGTTCGAGAACGTATCATTCGCGCTCTTCAAACGGGCAACAGCCCTTGTTTTTACGCGATGTGGAGTGGTCATGCACGCGGTTATACGCACCGGCGGTAAGCAGTACAGAGTAGCAGAAGGCGATATTCTGCGCGTCGAAAAGCTGGATGTGGAAGCCGGCAGCACCATCGATCTGAGCGACGTGCTCCTGATTTCCGACGGCGACAACGTCCAGATCGGCACGCCGTTGCTCGACGGCAAGGCCGTATCCGCCGAAGTGATGACGCATGCGCGCGCTGATAAGATCCAGGTGATCAAGTTCAAGCGCCGCAAGAAGTACCGTCGTACCTTCGGCCATCGCCAGCACTACACGCAGCTCAAGATTACGTCGATCCCGGGCGCCTGAGCGACCGTTCGACGCGTAGCGCTCGGCTCACCAGACAGGTTAGAGGAAAGCACTCATGGCACATAAAAAGGCAGGCGGCAGTACCCGCAACGGTCGCGATTCCGAATCGAAACGCCTCGGCGTCAAGAAGTTCGGTGGCCAGAAGGTCAAGGCCGGCAACATCATCGTGCGTCAGCGCGGCAACACCTTCCATGCCGGCGATGGCGTGGGCACCGGTCGTGATTACACGCTCTATGCCAGCACTGACGGTATCGTCAATTTCGCTGTCAAGGGCCCGCGCAACCGCAAGTTCGTCTCGATCGAAGCCGTCGAGTAACGAACCGCGCGTATGCCGCGAAAAAGGCCTCGCCGAGCGCGGGGCTTTTTTTTGTCCGAGAATAGGGTGATCACGGGCGTGCGCGAGGCGCAGCCCACCGCATCACAGCGCCGAGAGAGAACCGCATGAAATTCGTCGATGAAGCCAATCTGCGCGTTGAGGCAGGTGATGGCGGGCACGGCTGTCTGAGTTTTCGGCGCGAGAAATACGTGCCGCACGGTGGACCGGACGGCGGCGACGGGGGCGATGGCGGCAGCGTATACATGGTTGCCGACCACAACCTCAATACGCTTTACGACTACCGGGTAAGCCGGGTGTTCAAGGCCGAGCGTGGCGGGAACGGCGCGGGCAAGAACCGAACGGGTTCCAAGGGCGAGAATCGCTATCTGCCGGTGCCGGTCGGCACGCTGTGTTACGCCCGCGAAACCGGCGAGCTGATCGGTGATCTGACCCACGACGGCGATACGCTGCTGGTTGCCCAGGGTGGTTTCCACGGTCTGGGGAATGCGCGTTTCAAGTCCAGCACCAACCAGGCGCCGCGCAAGACCACCGATGGCACGCCCGGCGAAATCCGCGAGTTACGCCTGGAGCTCAAGCTGCTGGCCGATGTCGGTCTGGTCGGCATGCCCAATGCCGGCAAATCCACGCTGCTGGCCGCGGTTTCCGGCGCGCGCCCGCGTATCGCCGATTATCCGTTCACGACGCTGAACCCGCAGGTCGGCGTGGTCAGCGTCGGTGCGCTGCGCAGCTTTACGCTCGTGGATCTGCCAGGGCTGATCGAGGGGGCGGCGGAAGGCGTGGGCCTTGGCCATCGTTTTCTGCGCCACATCCAGCGTACACGGCTGCTGTTTCATGTCGTCGATCTGCTCGATTTCGAGCAGGGCGACGTGGCCGAGAACGTACGCATGATCGCCGACGAGCTGGCGCGGTTCAGCCCGCAGCTGGCCGAGCGGCCGCGCTGGCTGGTGCTCAACAAGACCGAAGTACTCGATGCCGACGAAGTCGCGTCGCTTCGGGATCGCATCGTGCAAACGCTCGACTGGCAAGGCCCCGTGTACACGGTGTCGGCGGTCAAGCCCGATACCTTGCGGACATTGCTGGGCGACGCGATGGATCATCTCGAGGCCGAACAGGCGCGCCGCGAAGCCGACCCCGCACAAGACGAGGCAATGCGAGAGACGGACGACGAAGGCGATGATTTCGACGCGTAAGGATCTGGCCAGCGCACGGCGCTGGGTGGTCAAGATCGGCAGCGCGCTGCTCACCGCCGACGGTCGCGGGCTCGATCGCGAGCGACTGGCCGGCTGGGCGGCACAAATCGCGGCGCTGCAGAAAGCCGGCTGTCAGGTGGTACTGGTTTCCTCCGGGGCGGTCGCCGAGGGCCTGGTACGGCTGGGCTGGAGCGAACGTCCGTCGAGTTTGAGTGCGGTGCAGGCGGCCGCGTCGGTTGGCCAGGCGGGGTTGGTGGAAGCCTATGCCCGCTGTTTCGAAACCCACGGGTTGCGCACCGCGCAGGTGCTGCTCACCCATGAGGATGTGTCAGACCGCCGGCGTTATCTAAACGCGCGCAGTACGCTGATGACGCTGCTGGGGTTGGGCGTGGTGCCGATCGTCAACGAAAACGACGCCATCGCCACCGACGAGATTCGTGTGGGCGACAACGACACCATGGCCGCGCTGACGGTCAATCTGCTCGATGCCGATGCGATGCTCATTCTCACCGACCAGGCAGGGGTTTACGACGCGGACCCGCGCCAGCGTCCGGATGCGCGCCGGATTGACGAATGCGATGCCCACGACAGCGCTTTGCTGGCGGCCGCGGCCGGTACCGGCGGCGCGCTGGGCCGTGGCGGGATGCGAACGAAAGTGCTGGCGGCCCGCCAGGCGGCCGATTCCGGGGCAGCGACGATCATCGCCGATGGCCTGGCGCCGGATGTGCTGGCGCGCATCATGGGCGGGGAGTCGATCGGCACGCTGCTTACGCCGGGCCAGGGTGCACGCCGTGCGGCGCGTAAGAACTGGATCGCCGGTCAGCGCCAAGTGCGGGGTGCGGTCCATCTCGACGCCGGCGCGGTGAAGGTGCTGCGCAGCGCCGGTCGTAGCCTGCTGCCGATTGGTATTACCTCGGTGGACGGCAATTTCCGACGGGGCGATCTGGTTGCTTGTATCGGCCCCGAGGGCGAGGAAATTGCGCAGGGGCTGGCCAACTACGATGCGCGCGAGGTTCGCCAGCTTGCCGGGCAATCGAGCGATCAGATTGAAGCGCTGCTGGGTTACGGCGGGGAGCCGGAGTTCATCCACCGCAACAACCTGGTGCTGTCGCGGGCTGGCTAGCGCAAAGCTTCGAGGCCGCAGGGCAGCCCGGACATCATTATTCTTTCAGCCACAAAAAAGCCCGCACGTAGCGGGCTTTTTCGTCAGGGCCGAAAGCGGCCCGTCTGGCCGTTATCAAGCGCTCGCCAGAGCCTTGATCTGCGCGTTCAGGCGCGACTTGTGGCGTGCGGCCTTGTTGCGATGAATCTGGCCCTTGCCGGCCATGCGATCGATAATCGGGACCGCGGCCTGGAAAGCAGCGCGCGCATCGGATTCGCTACCGGCGGCAATGGCTTTCTGCACCTTCTTGATATGGGTGCGCACGAGCGAGCGCTGCGCCATGTTGCGTTCACGACGGGTTACGGCCTGTTCGGCGCGCTTGCGGGCTTGCGGAGAGTTCGCCACTGAGCGGCTCCTCGAAATCGTTGAATGTAAGGTTGGCAGGCGCGCGATTATTGTGATTTGCGCGGCATTTGTCAACTCCCGGGTTCGCGGTTACATCTGGCGATCAGCGAGAAGATGCGCTCGGCCAACAGTAAAGGATGGCCCTTGTTGGCAAAGGAACACGAACAAGCGCAATTAAAGCAGAGGACAACCCGGTCAAAGCGCACGTAGTCAGCGTTTCAACACGCCTGCTCGGTTGTGCAGAGCAGGACGTGATGCGTTGGACATCGGCGACCGGCCGTTGGGTGCGATGTGCGCGTTCGAAATACGCGCGCCTTGCGCACGATCGCTTTCAAAGCATTCGGCAATCCCGCTATAGTGCGCCGCACTCTGGCGCTTTTACGGAAATATATTCATGGCCTCGTCGCTGGCGCGATCCACCAGTACGGTCGGCGTGATGACGCTGCTGTCGCGCGTACTCGGGTTTTTGCGCGATGTGATCTTTGCGGTCATCTTCGGCGCGGGCGTGGGTATGGACGCCTTTCTGGTGGCCTTCAAGATCCCGAATTTCATGCGCCGACTGTTCGCCGAAGGCGCATTCGCGCAGTCCTTCGTGCCGGTGCTCTCGGCGACCAAGA
Organism: Salinisphaera sp. S4-8; assembly: GCF_040361235.1. Lineage (NCBI taxonomy): Bacteria > Pseudomonadati > Pseudomonadota > Gammaproteobacteria > Salinisphaerales > Salinisphaeraceae > Salinisphaera > Salinisphaera sp. S4-8. The sequence goes on from NZ_APNF01000006.1 coordinate 306,317, forward strand.
GCCGCGATACGGGCCGGGACGTCCAGCATCTGATCGATGTGGTGGCCGGTACGCTGGGCGTGATTCTGGTCGGGATTACGGTGGTCGGGGTGATTGCCGCGCCCGTGCTGATCTATGTATTCGCGCCGGGCTTTGCCCACCAGCCGCAACAGTTCGATCTGGCCGTGGATCTGTTGCGGCTGACCTTTCCCTATTTGCTGTTCATCTCGCTGACCGCACTGGCGGGCGGGATTCTCAATACCTACGGGCGGTTCAGCGTGCCGGCGTTTACCCCGGTATTGCTCAATGTCTGCCTGATTGGTACAGCGATCGGCCTGGCGCCGCATTTTCCGCGCCCGGAAATGGCGCTGGCCGTGGGCGTGCTGATCGCCGGTATTGTGCAGCTGGCGTTCCAACTGCCGTTTCTGCTGCAAATCGATCGCCTGCCGCGCCCGCGCTGGGGATGGTCTGATCCGCAGGTCCGACGCATCCTGTCACTGATGCTGCCCATTCTGTTCGGCTCGTCGGTCGCACAGCTCAACCTGTTGCTGGATACGGTGATCGCTTCGTTGCTGGCCTCGGGCAGTGTGAGCTGGCTGTATTATGCCGACCGGTTGATGGAGTTTCCGCTGGGTGTGTTTTCGATTGCGATCGCGACGGTGATACTGCCCAGCCTGTCCGCCCGCCACGCAAGCCAGTCTTCGGGCGCGTTTTCCGATACGCTGGACTGGGCCTTGCGCTTGTTGCTGGTCGTCGGCTTGCCGGCCATGGTGGGTATGTTCGTGCTCGCCGGGCCGCTGGTGACCACGTTGTTCAATTATCACTCGTTCGATGGCCACGATGCGCTGATGAGCCAGTATGCGTTGATGGCCTATGCGTTGGGATTTATGGGGTTTTCTTTGGTCAAGGTATTGGTGACCGGTTTCTTTTCGCGTGAGGATTCGCGAACGCCGGTACGTTGTGGCGTGATCTCGCTGATTGGCGCAATGATCATGAATCTGTCGTTCGTGGGGCTGTTCACGCTCATGGATTGGCCGGCGCCGCATGCCGGGTTGGCGCTCGCGACCTCGTTGGGCGCATTCATTAATGCCGGCTTGCTTTATCGCTATTTGCGCAAGGCGGATGTGTACCGCCCCAGTGCGGCGTGGCGTCGACTCATGCTGCAGGTCAGCGCCGGTTGTCTGGCCATGGGTGGCGTACTCTGGTTCGGCGCGGCCGATCTGTCGGTCTGGATCGGCCGTGGCGCATTGGCAAGGGTTGAGTGGCTGCTTATCTGGATTGGCGCCGGTATCGCTGTGTACTTCCTCGTGCTGGGTGTACTGGGTGTGCGCCCGCGTGAGTTCATCATGCGAGAGAGCGCTTGAGTATGCGAATTGTGCGTTGTGTTCGCCGCATGCCGGCGCTGGAGCGCGGCTGTGCAGTGACGATCGGCAATTTCGATGGGCTGCATCTCGGTCATCAGGCGATCGTGCGCCAACTGCGCGAGCATGCACGCCGCCTGGATCTGCCCAGCGTGATGATGAGTTTCGAACCGATGCCGCGTGAGTTCTTCGCGCCCGACAGCGCGCCGGCAAGGTTGTCTTCGCCACGTGAGAAGATGCGCATGGCCCAGGCCCTGGGCATCGATATCTTTGCGTGGGCGCGCTTCGATGCGGCCTTCGCAAGCCTCTCGCCGCATGCATTTCTCGAAGATCTGATCGCGGCACGCTTGAACGCGCATTATGTGCTGGTCGGTGAAGATTTTCGATTTGGCCAGAAACGTGCCGGCGATATCGAAACCCTGCGCGCCTTCGCCCACGATCGCGATATCGAAATCGCGCCGCTGCCCGACGTACAGGTGGACGGCGCACGGGTGAGCTCGACCCGCGTGCGTGATGCGCTGGCCGCGGGTGAGGTGGGCCAAGCCACGCGGTTGCTTGGCCATGCCTACTGGGTGAGCGGACGCGTGGTCGCTGGCAAGCGCCTGGGCCGCACGCTCGGTTTTCCCACTGCGAATATTCGTCTGGCTCGCAAGCCGGCGCCGCGCTACGGCGTTTATGCGGTGTGGGTGTATATGGCCGATGGCGTGCGCCGCGCCGGGGCGGCCAGTTTTGGCGTCAGGCCGACCGTGAATGGCCGCGAGCCGTTGTTGGAAGTCTTTGTGCTCGATTTCGAGGGTGATTTATACGGCCAGCGGATTGACGTATCCTTCGAAGCGTTCATACGGGCTGAAGAGCGCTACGATTCGCTCGATGCCTTGACCGCCCAGATGCACCGCGACGTCGCCAGCGTGCGCGCCCATCTGCAAGAGCCTGAATCCCCATGACGCTATCCACCGACAAGACCAGCGCGCCGGACGAGCGCGGCTTTCAATTGCAGAACGTGCACTGGCTGTGGCTATCGGCTGCTGTCATCGCGATCGACCAGATCACCAAGCAGCTGGTCGTGAACAATCTCGACCTGTTCGATCGCATCCCGCTGTTCAGCTGGCTCAACCTGACGCTAATGCACAACACGGGGGCGGCGTTCAGTATTTTCGCCGGGGCGACGCCGTGGTTCTTCGTCGCCCTGAGCGTGGTGGTGGCGATCGGTATTTTGATCTGGATGCGTCGGCATCCCCACGGCGAGCGGCTTGTCGCGGCCTCGCTTGCAATGATTCTCGGCGGCGCCCTCGGCAATGCCATTGATCGCGCCGCGCGTGGGTATGTCGTCGACTTCGTCGATTTTCATATCCACGGCTGGCATTACCCGGCATTCAATGTGGCCGATAGCGCCATCGTGCTGGGCGCGATTCTGATGGGCATCGACATGCTGCGCCCGCGCCGGCATTAATTGGCCCGCGTTACCGGCGAGGCGGTGCCGGTGTCATGCTTATGAGGATTGACGCTCACCCCTGATGCGTGCGCGCCGTGCAGGTGCTGTCGCATCGCCGCACCGATAAGCGATGCCAGGGCTTTGCGCCCTGACGGCGAGGCCGGGGTGACTCAAATGCCGGCGTCGCGCTTGGACCCGACCCAGTGCTGAAAACGCGCAAGGACGCTGCGCTTCAATGCCCGTTTGTACCCTGGCAGCCGGCGCCGAGCGGCGACGGCCGTGGTTTATCGTTGGCCGCCGGGTTCACCAGCACTGCTGGCTAATCGCGGTGTTAGAGCCCGTGCCGTTGGCAGCCTTTTGCCCACGTTCGTTGATCGTCAGCGACGTGCAATCGTCGTTGACCTGATCATTTTGTGCGGTCGCGGTGATAACGAAGCCGTTGGCGTCGCCCCTAACATTGAGCGTATAGGCGTCATTTTCCGTGACTGCGGGCATGCCCAACTTGTCGAGCGTGTCGGCATAGGTGTACTGCGTCGTAAAGTAACGCTCCTGCCGGTTGGCGGCCTGTAACAACGCGCTCTGCGCATCGGCACGGCGTGATTGGCGAACCTGATCGAGATAGGACGGGTAGGCGATCGCGGCAAGAATGCCGACGATCGCTACGGTAATCATGAGCTCGATGAGGGTGAAGCCCTTCGTTGCGCGATGTCGCATGGTCTATCGCCTGATTTCGCGCCAGCTGACGCGTCGGTTGGTTTGTGGCACGACATTTACGCCAACTCGGCCAATGCCACTGCCGTCGCTCGTACCGTAAATCACTTCGACCGTACCGTCCTTTCGTTTTACTACGGTGAGAGGGCCGACCGGCGATATATCCGAAAGACGAATCCCGGATACGGGTACCTGCTCCCCATTGATAGTTATCGTGTCGCTGCTGTTGTATTTGTAGTCGCCGTTGAGGTCGAGAAGCGCTTGGTCGGTACGCCCACCGGTATCGGCACGTACGGCCATGATAGCGCCGGAGGTGCTCAAATCGCAGGTTTCGCGCGGCGGTATAAGGGTATTAAAGAATACGAAATCGCCGTAGAGGGTCGGTGTCGTGATCAATAATTCGCCGCTGCGGGGCGGCATGTCCATATACCAACCATAGACGCCGGTGCCGTCATCGGTGGTCTTGTAGGTCACCTCATTCTCGCTAAGCACGCGATAGGCTTTTTTCTCATTCTCGTCGCCCGCGCTGACTTCGGTAATAGTCTGTACTTGCAGGTTGCGGCGAGTGAGATTTTTATTATCGGACGGAGTCCAGTTACTGGTGGGCGTTACGCTAAAGACATTGCTGTCCCAAACGCCGTAAAAGCTGTTACGTACGTCTTCGTTGAATAGGGCGTCGGTATCCTCGAGATATTTGCCGGTACCGACGTACACCATCACGCCGTAGTTGCGCCCGTAGGGATGCACGCCAACCTTCGGGCCCATGGTTATGGGCTGTACGCCACCGCCCGGCGCTTCGGCGGTGAACAGTTTTTCGACAGACCACTTGGCGGTCGATTTCGACGTGAGATCGAAACGCCACACGTTGCCGTAGAGATCGCCGGCATAGGCATAATCGACGATGAAATCGCCATCGACGTCGATCGGCGTGACTTCGCTCAGGCCATTCGGGTAGCGGTTGCCCGTCGGCGCCGAGTTGGTGTCGATTGGACTGCGTATCGGACTGCCGTTGGCGATATCAACGAGATGCAGGGAGGCGCTTTTGCCCGGGCTGTTGTAACCGTTGCCGAAGATTGCGGCCCATTCGCCATTGTGTAGACGTACGATTGCAGGCTTGCCATAGGTCTGGCCCAGTTCTCCGTCGGCAGTATATTCCCATAGCACGGTGTCCTCGGCGTTAGCTTCGCTGAAGGCACCGGGATCGGTGATGTCCAGCGCGAATACTGCATTGCCGCCGTTGTTCAAGCCGCTTACGAGCACGGTATGCCACTTGCCCCCGAAGAACGCATCGCCCGTTACCGGCGAACCGTCCACATAGAAGCGATGCTCGTACCCGGGTTCGCTGAGGTCTGCCACATCGTCGAGGAGTGTGCCGGGGATATAGGCCAGCCGCTCGACACCGGTATCGGCATCGAAGCCATGTAGCATGCCGTCATTGGCACCCACGTACACCATGGGTGTACGAGAGGCAAATTTGTCGGCAAAGCTGCTGTTGTTGCCGGGACTGCTATAAGGAGGCGCGCTACGCGCATTTTCGGGGAAATTTGCGGCGTCGTTGCCGAGGTGCTTATCGGTCCAAGTCACCGGATAACGCACGCGATCTGGGCTACCGACATAGGTGGGCGTCGATTGCACGATATCGCCGAGAATATTGTCGTAGCGGTTGCGAAACGTTCCGCCATTGCTTTTTTCGAACGCCTGATTGCCACGAATATAACTCACGATATCCGCCGATAACGATACCCCGAGTGGTGAGAGTAGGCTGTCCAGGAAATTCGCTAGCTTGGATCCTCGAAACGGTATGCCTTCAAAGCCTGAACCGTTGTCGACGGAGGTCAGTATCACGCGATTATCAAAGGCCGGAATGTTCTCCGAGGCTTCCCAGAGAAGATCGTCTTTTTCGCCATTCGCTGAAAGCGTATAAGCGCGCAAAAATCCTTCCCAAGTGCCGCCGGCATAGCTCGCCTGATAGGCGGCCGCTCCCGTCTCCAGGCTTTGCGAGTTGGCGCTTACCCCGCCCAGCGAACCATCCTGGTAGAGGATTTCTTCCAGTGCGGTCTTGAACGCGTCGGCTACGCCCTGCGGCGTCTTTGCGTTAAGCAACTTGCCACGCGAGTTGATTGTGGCATGCCAGAGGTCGTCGATCTGTTCGTTGCCGTACGAGCCACCGGTTACGTTGATGCTCGACCAGTCCGGCGGGGTTTCGTAAGGATCGCTTTCGCTGTAATTGGCGTCAGGGTCGAACAACACGCCACGTTGGCCAAGCGTGACACCGAGCGTGACCATATGCAGATCGTTTTGGCAATCCAGCCACGGGTCGGGCGGCGTTTCGCCGCAGCCACTGGCGACGCGGAGTTGGTTACGTTCGATGCCGCGCTCTTTGGCTCCTGTGATCTTGCCGAGACGTTCGTAGTATTGCATTGCGACGTCGGCGATGGTGTTCGATTCGTTGTCACCGAAGGGCGCGCCGTAGGTCTTGCGGGCATCGCTGCTCTGATCAGTGTTACCAATACCGGTCACCGTCGACGTGTTGTAACCGTCCGTGAACAGAATTGCGAAATTGCGCTGGCAGGACGACTGAATTATGTCCTCGTTGTTTTCGAGTTGTTCGCCGAGGAACTTGAGGGCAGGCCGATTGGGCGTACCTTTGGCCGAGAAATAATCGATATTGAAAATCTGATTATTGAAGGTGTTGTAGTTGTCCGTGTTCTCGGAATTCAACATCAGCATGCTGAGGTCGGCAGGCGAATCGGCATTCGCCTGGTTTATTGTGCAGGCGCCGACACGCGCGCCGTTGATATCGCCGAAGGCGCTCGTGATACCGGCGCGCGTCGCCAGATGGCGTTTTCTGTAGTAGGTAAACCAGTTGGCGAAATTCTGGAGGGCTTTGTTATATTTCGCGGTAGTGGTGAAGTTCTCAACCTTGATTTCGTAGCGGCGCATGTCTGGCGACGATGGATAGCTGGGCGAATAGCCCACCAGCGGTGCCGCGCCGCTCTTCCAGCCGAAATCGCTGGGCGGCGTCCAGTTCGCCGGCATATAAAAAGTGGCCGGAAAATACTCAATAGCCACTTCGCCATTCGACGAAAATGTTGACCCGGACTGACCTTTAACCCATTCGTAATTACAAAAAATAAAGAAGCATTCCCGCTTTCTGTAGGTCACTCCGCTGCTGTTCATGCCGCTTGTAACGTAGAACGTAAAGTTGTTATCGGTCTGACGCTGATCCGTGGTTAAGTTCAGTGTGAGTGCTTGGTTACCCACGGTCGGTTCGTAACGCGCAGCAGATGCGGTCGCATCGCTGTAACCCTCCCAGGGGCTATAAGCGGTTGTTGGGTCGAAATACGCCTGGTTGTAAGCCGAAGATCGGGCGAATCCGAATTGGGGCGTCGGTGGTACGCCTTCATAATCCGTATAGATACGGCGACCTTTTTCGCCCGAACCATTGGGAAAGAGATAGCCGTAGGCTGTGCCGCCATTCTGGATATAGTTGCTACCCGAGAGCACCGTTCGATTATTGGCGTCCCAGTAGAGCAGCCCGCTGTTGGTTGGGAATAATGTTTCCCAGTCCATCGAGCCGGAATCGTCGACCGCGACGAGAATATTCGGCGGTACGTTGTTACTCGCGAGCAATGGCCGGTCGGCAAGTTTGAGTTCGGCAGCTACCGACGTAGATAGGCACAGTATTCCCAAGGCGAGGGTCGAGGCCAGGCGCGGGATTGATTGGCAAATCAGCATAGGGTCGACCTCGGCTTAATATGTGCGTTCGTAGACGCTTTGTGTCACGGCAATGGCGGCCGGGTTTTCGCCGCGGGCCAGCGCGGTCACGCGATAACGAAACGTGCCATATGTGCGGGAACATTTTTCGGGATCGACCGTACCGACACAGTCGTCGAGTTCCTCGACGATAAAGCGCACATCGGTACCGATTTCCTGGTCCGCCGTGTAGGTCTGAACGGCGGCTGAGTCCCAGATGTCGGCATCGAAGTAGCTTTCGCCACCGTCGTCCGCTGCGGCGGCAAAAACGCCTTGCCGGCAGATGACGACCCCGCTCTCGGGCTGATTGATTTCGCCGTCTTCGCTGCAGTTCTGGGCTTTCTGATAGCTGGCCAGGTTCGCGCTGGATAGATCGATTTCCGCGGCACGCAACGCCGCATCCGCGGCCTGGCGGGCACGCGATTTTTCGCGCAGGTTCGAGGCCATGCGTTCCTGCAGCGTCGACGAGCTGATCGCCGAGACGGCCAGCAGCGTGATCACCACCAGAAAGATCAGACTGGTCACGAGAACGAACCCGCGTTGGGACTGGCAACGGGGCAGGGTAGTAAAGCTATTCATGGTATGGCATTACGAAGCGCGACCACCTGGTCGATCTTTTGATAGGCCCGACGGTTGCTGACCTCGAAAGGCGAGCCACTGGCGAAGGTGTAGTCGTGTTCCACCGCCGTCGGCGTGATCAGGTCCTGGCTTTCCAGTAATAGCTCGAGACGCAGGCTCACGACATCCGCGGCGTTGGTTGCATTAATTGTGTTGGCATAGGTATCGACCGAGCCGTCGCCATCGCTATCGAGCCCGTAGCTGATATTCAGGCGCTGTACGTTTTCGACGATCGGCTGCGGGATCGGGCTGGCGCCGGTCGAGTTGTCGCGACACAGCAGCGTGTTGTCATCGTTCACGTAGAGTTCGAGATCGGCCAGCTTGAGTGTGGTATCCGCGACTTCGGTTACATCGGCGTCCGGGCCGCTGCAGCCGTCATGGCCGGCGGTGGCCTGGAAACGTAGGCGCAAGCTGTCGTTGCCATTGCTGTCGTCGGCGCTGCCGGCAACGAACGCATCCTTGGCGAATGCGCCTGCGGCATCGAACAGATCCTTGCGGTTGAGGTTGGCCTGATAGCCCGCGTGGGCCACCACGTTTTCGATGACGAACGTGGTCAGCCGTGCGTTCTCCTGGAGTCCGGCCATATCGCGCTGGAAACTAAAGCTGTTGCGATTGCTTAGCAGGATCTGGAGCACGCCGGCGAGCAGTACCAGCGAAACGACCAGCGCCACCATGAGCTCGACGAGGCTGAAGCCCGCGCTTCGCGCCGGTTGTTTGAGCGGCTTCATGGCTGCACCACGGTTTGAAAGGACTGGGTGGTCGGCGTGCCGGTACCCGAGGTCTGATCGGGCTGGCGTTCCTGCCAGCTGATGGTGACTCTGTAGCGTACGCAGCCGCTGCCGGTGGCCGCTGTTTCGATACAGGCGATTGCGCCTTGACCTTGCGGCAGGCCCGCTTGCGAACTGCCCAGCGCCTCGTCCCAGACGAAGGCGTCATATCTCGCCATTTCCGCGGGCGAGCAGCTATTGCCGTTGTCGCAGTTGGGTTTGCTGCCATTCGCCGATTGATGATTCAGCCCGTCGTAGGCGTTGCTGTCCACGCCCGCGCGGTTGGCCCGCATGCGGTCGGCAATGTTGTCGGCCGCGAACGTGGCCTGGGTGCGCGAGGCGGAGACTTGCGTATTGACGATGCTCACGGTCTGCAGGCCGAGTAGGCCCAGCAGGCCGATGGACACGATCACGATCGTGACCAGGGCCTCGAGCAGGGTGAAACCTTGGACTTGAGCGGGCTGCTTCATGACGATTCACCAGGGTCCAGACGTTCGATGCGCCCGCTGGTGGCGATACGAATCTGCGTGCGATCGGTCGTATCGTTGGAGGTAATATCAAATGTCCCGTTGCTTGACCGGGCAAAGCCGTTGGCATCAAAGATGACCTGCGTGCCAGCCGAGCGGCTGTAGCCGACATTGATGGTCTGGTCGAGCTGACCGTGTACGCGAAGAATGTTGGCGTTCGTGGGGGCGGTGCTGCCGGCGTCCGGCGCGAAGATAATCCAACCCTGGTCCCAACTGCCGTTGCCACAACTCGACTGGTCGTTGCTCTGGCATACATGGACCGGCCGCCCACGGGCGACGGCTTCGCTGCGGGCATAATTGAAATCGCCCACCAGATCGTTGGCGTTGGCCGCAATCGTGTTGCGCTGGACCATGCCCAGATAGGACGGGATCGCGATCGCCAGCAACACAGCGGCCACGGCAATAGTGACGAGCAGTTCCAGCAGGGTGAACCCGCGGTTACCAACCCGTGTGTTTGGGGGAGATTGAAGCATGCTCGCAGTATCGACGCCTGCGAGTCGGATAGGGCCTGTGCGCCGACCGGCGTACAGCGAACACCGATAAACGGTATTCGAAGCGGATGGCCCCGGATTCGCACGCCATCGGTACGCGTTGCATTGGCACGTGCGTGCTTGCGATGGAACTGAGAGGGTGCCGGAAAGGGTGCTAAAAAGCGATGGTGCCGGGGAGAAGTGTCGGGAACATGTTTTATCCAGTATCAAGGCTTACCAATGAGCTGTATATTCCTTTTAAAATAAATAGTTACTTGATTCGTCCAGTAACGCCACGTATCTTCCAATACCATCGCTATTGTTGGGTAGGTCGTTGGGATGCCAAAAAAGGGAATCGAACTAAGCGCGATTCAGGTGAAGCGATTAGATAAGCCTGGCATGCATGCCGTGGGCGGCGTGGCCGGATTGCTACTCCAGGTTTCGAAATCCGGTGCTAGATCATGGATTCTCCGTGCCACCGTCGGTAGTCGAAGACGAGATATCGGGCTCGGCGGTTTCCCTGACGTCACTCTGGCTCAGGCGCGCGAAAAAGCACGCGTTACACGCGGCAAGATTGACCAGGGATTTGACCCCATCGAGGAGCGGAAAGCGGCGAAGGTGGCGTTGCGCGCGAGTCAGGCTAAACGATTGAGCTTTGCCGAGGCTGCTCGTCGCAAGCACGAGGCGATTGCTCCAGAGTTTCGCAACGCGCGTTCTCGTGCAAATTGGCTTTCCTCCCTAGAGCTATATGCAGTTCCAGTCGTTGGCGACATGGAAGTGGCGGACGTCGAGATGTCGCACGTCTTATCGGTTATCGAGCCGATATGGAGGGACAAGACGCACACCGCGAATCGCGTTAGACAACGGATGGAGGCGGTCTTTGATTGGGCGATTGCCCGCAAATATCGCGAGACCGCGAATCCAGCAGCATGGAAAGGAAATCTAGCGGAGGTGTTGCCGAAGCCGACAAAAATTTCGACGGTAAAGCATCACCGCGCACTACCGTGGCAAGAAATACCTGGATTCATGAGACGGCTCCGAAAACGTACAGGGATGTCGGCGAGGGCGCTTGAGTTTGCGATATTGACGGCCGCTCGATCTGGGGAAGTGCGATTCGCCACTTGGAATGAAATCGACTTGGACGCTGCATTGTGGGTAGTGCCAGGACAGCGAACAAAAAACGGTAAGGCGCACCGAGTGCCACTATCGAAAGAGGTAGTCGCGTTGTTGCGTACCTTACCCAGATTTGAAAACGAGGACACGGTATTCACGGCCTCGCGCGGCGGGTCTTTATCAGATATGAGTCTATCGTCGTTAACCAGAAAAATGGATGTCGACGCCGTGCCGCACGGTTTTCGATCTAGCTTTAAAGACTGGGCCCGCAATTGCACCGACGCCTCAGATGAGGTGAGCGAGCTAGCGCTTGCACATGTCAATAGCGATTCCACGCGAGCAGCTTATGCTCGTGATGAGCTGTTGGAGCAACGCTCCATAATGATGGAGCAGTGGGCTAGGTTTTGCTGCAACCCGATCCCGCTTGGCGAATAGCTACTTGGTCGCCTCATGCCAGGGGGATCTCAATAGCCAACTATAGGGTCGCACTCGGCTCTCGTGGGAGACTACGAGCCGCTGCAGTCTACAGTCTGAAAGAGCGAGCATTTCGTGACTCGCCGATTCCTTCGCTTGCTTACTGTCCAACATGAGGCGGTCTGTGCTTGCAGCGTTACGTAATAGGTCTAAACGTTTTCGTCGCTTTAGATATCTTCTCAACGATGGCGATAGCACTCGTGTTCATTGCGTGTATTTAACTCGACAAAATAGATCATGTAATGCCGTAGCTTGTTCTTGTGAATTCAAACAGCGCACTGAAAAGCATGGCGGGAAAAATCGACATGACACTGCGGTACGAGCGAGACCGGGACCTTGCAGATCGCTTTCTAGTATCGCGAAATACGATATGGCGTTGGGCCCGGGAGGGGCGGCTGCCGCAGCCGGTCCGACTCGGACCTGGATGCACGCGCTGGAGACTTTCCGATGTAGAGGCGTTCGTCGCAAGCAGGGGTTGAGAATGATTCACTCGTATCCTCCGGAGCGATGCCTACGGATCAGACTGACTCGGTTACGTACGCTATAGCCGGGCCTGGCGTGGAGTTAATCAGTTGCCAGAGCCATTTAACTGGTACGGAAAATGGATTTGCTGCACAGCGCCAATTCGAAACCGAACTACGCTAAATTAAGCGTGGCGTGGCTCTCCTGAAAATGCTTTGCGGTGCTAAAACTCAGCGCTGGGTAAGGAACCGCGAGGACTAGCGGAGGCGCCTGTGGCGATTCTTGTACTTTTCCCGTTCATTATGGTCGCTGTCTTAATGCTCTGGAGATTGAACCGGTACGGTGTATCCAGCGACACAGAACACCGCGAGCACGAACGTGACGGCAGAGATCAATAGGCGTCCAGCCGTTCGAGCGTGGTATCGATCAGTGCTCTGTCGTGAACATCGTAGAGCACGAAGCTATAACTCGCTGCCGACTTAAGCCACCGCCGCAGGTTGGCAAATCTACCTTCGAGCTGCGAGCAATAGTAGCCAGCTGGGGAAATGACGACGTTTATAGCTGGTGCGGTAGGGCTTGTAGCAAACGGGTATGTCGATGAACGGCGATAGATCGGCGCGCCGGCCGCACACGCAGTTGGGATCGACAGCATGGTCATCAAGGCGGTCGCAGACCGGCTGCGCATGCCGGCCTCCTCGATGATGCCCTCCCAATGCGCGGTGGCGTCATGAGCATGGCCAGCAACGACCTGGTCAAATTCGCCGAGGAGTTCGGCGAGCTTGTCTAGCAGGCAACAACGACTGAAACCGACGAACACGGCAATGTCAGCCCCGGTGTCCAGGCCGGGCTGACCAAAGAAATCGCGGACGTTCATGCTGCGTCGCCTTCGTCGGCGAAAAGCTCGCTCTGGATTCAGACACCCATGTGCAACACCCTTAAAAACCGGCAGATGCTGGACGCGACCAAGCCCGACGACGGCGGTCGCGCCTACCAACTGGCCGGCCCGCTTGTTCAACAGGTCGCCAAGAAGGCCAGTTGCCCCGCCAGAGGTAAACACTGGGACGAGGCTGTGTCGTTGGCCGAATGACCGACGCGGGACATGGCATGAGTCATCGCAGCCGCGGAGTATGTCGCCGGCACGCACAACCTCGCCCGGCACGCTATTCAAGATGGGATACAGCACAAGATTGCGCGCTTTCGCGGGTGGGCTACCTTTCGATCGCTTAGCCGTCAAACGCCCGGCAGGGCGAAATCATCGGGGCGCAAGCTGCGGGGTAGGGCAGCGACAACCGCTTGTCTGAAGCCGCCTTTGCGATCCCTGGCGGCCGTGCCATGCTGAAACCGGCCAATGCGGCAGAGCTCAATACACGCCGGCCCCGAACGGGTCGAATAAGAACAGACCGCCGGTTCTCGCCGGCGAGCAGCCAACGCATATTCCAATGACCGCAACCCATACCGCTACCGTTCAATCCATCGACGTGCCGGGCGACTGGCCACTGCCGGTTCGACACTTCGACAGCCAGACCGGCCAGCTCGATATCGTCGAAGGCACCATCGAAGCACTCGAGGACGTCAACGACCTCGAGCGCGGCACCATCACCGACGACGTGTTCGGCTACATCCTCATGGCCTGGTACCGCCAGCGTCGACAGGCCGGTGATCCGCCGCATTCGGTCATGGAAAAGCTCAAGCACGCCCGCGAAATTCGCACGCTGCACTAAGCGGCGGCGTAGACGAGTCGCCTCAGGGCGCGGCCCGTCGAACTGTTGTCCGCATATCGGCGGGCAACGCTTTACCCGGTCGACCAAGCGCGTAGCCGTTTTTTGCGGGATAGCCGTGTGCCGGCGTTGGCCATCATCATTACGAGGGGGAAACTCACGTGAAAAAGATCCTTGCGATCGTTTTGGTACTGGTCGTGGCCATCGCCGCGCTCGTGCCGTATTTGACCGGCTCCGAAGTCGAAAACCAATTCCGGGCCGGCATCGACAACATGAACAAGCGCGGTGACTTCGATTTCGCGATCGAATCCTATGACCGGGGCTGGATGAGCTCACAAGCCGAGGTCTCGGTCGGTGGCCTGGGTGACGAGCGCGCGACGTTCAACAACGAAATCACCCATCCGTGGGTGCCTGGCCTCGGGCAGACGCACATCGTCAGCACGCTGTCGCGTGATGCTGACCCGGACCTGTCGAGCATTTTCAGCGAACCCCCGCTGCGGATCGAAACGTGGGTTACAGACGACGAAAACTTCCGGGTCGAGCTGCGCTCGCCCGTCGCGCAAGGCACGAGCGAAGATGCCAACGGTGTGCAGACCTATGTCGAGTGGAACGGTCTGTCTGGTTTCTACGAACGCGCTGACCTTGATGAAACCTTCGAGCTGGTTGCCCCCGGCGTGCGTATTTCCGACAGTCAGGGCGGCGTTGCGGTGAACGAGCTTCGTCTCGTCGGCGATTCGCGCATGGATGACCGCTATGAGCAGACGGTACTGCGCTCCATGCTCGGCTCCGGGCAAGCCAAGATCACGATCGGCAAGTTCTCGTTCAACGCACCCAGCGGCGAGTCGGTCTCGTTCGCAGCCGACTTCGACGCCACGGCAGACTACCGCGACGAGCGCGGCGACTTCCGATCGAAGCTGGCCATCAGTGACGTCGAACTCGATCGCCCGGGCGTTGCGCAACGCGACCAGGTCGACATCAAGGGCGGCACCGTCGAGTTCAACCTGAACAAGATGCGCGTGGATGCGCTCGCCCGTACGCTCACCACACTGGACAAGATCGGTAATACGCCGATGCAACAAGTGCCCGAGCGTCAACGCATGGCATTTCTCGATGACGTGGCCTCCATCTTCGATACCGACTCGGAAATCGAACTCGACGTGTCATCGTTGGAAACCAGCCGGGGGAATGCCGGCATGGGCGTCACGCTCAGCCTCGGTGAGCCGCTATCCGAACGGGCCCGTGAGTACATGCCGCTGCCGGCGCGGGTGATGCAGCGCATGCAGGTCAGCGCCGCCGCCTTCGCGGATCGTTCATTGCTGGCCTACGGGGTCGAACAATCGTCCAACCCCAATCAGGTCGCACGCATGATCGACCAGTGGGAGAATAACAACCTCGTCACTGTGAACAACGCGCGCTACAGCATGGTGTTGGACTACAAGGACAACAGCCTCGCGCTCAACGGCAACACGTTGCCGCCGCAGGTCATGCAGGCCCTGACCGCCCAGATGGGCGCGCTCGGCCAGTAGCCATAAAAAAGCGGCTGCGGCCCCGAAGGGCTGCAGCCGCCATGTCTGGGATCGAGGGCCTTATCCGGCCAGCAACTTGGCCTTGCGTGACTCGTATTCCTCCGCATTCAGCACGCCTTTCTCAGTCAGATGGGCAACCGTTCCCATTGACCAAGGCAGAAGAGCGCACGATAGATCTAGTGCAGCGCCAGCGGCCCGTAGGCCCTGTCCGGCGATCCCGCACCAGCCATGCCAGACGCTGTAACAACGACAAATTCCGTGTTGCCACTCCGCCTCAGCGCCGGCCATGTAAGCCTCGGTATCCGCTGATATTTATTCGCGACCCACCAGTGCGGCCATCGACGTAACAACGACAGATTCCGGGTCGGCTCAAGCCCGCCAAATGGCGCTGTACATCCGCTTTATAATCAGCAACCTAATCAGGGCTTCGCAGTGCCTGTGAGGAGTCTAACAACGACAGATTCCGTGTTGAGCGACAGACGCGAATTCCGATGTGAGTTGCGTCTTAAAATCAACAACTTAAAGCGCGAATTCTAGTTCTAGCACCATGCTAACAACGACACATTCCGTGCAGCATGCGGGCCGGGGTTCCACTAACAACGACAGATTCCTGGCCGAAACTGGAACGCCTAGCTGTGATCTCTCAGTGGGTTGTTCATCCGGGGCGACCGCCTTGAGGCTGATGGGTGTCGAATCCTTCAAGCTTCAGGAGTGACCCGGATGAACACGCACAAGAATGCGCGTCTGACCGTTCATGGTCGAGCCCTGCTGGTCCGCCGGATCCGGGAGGACGGCTTGCGACCCATCGAGGCGGCGCAAGCGATGGGCGTAAGTCCGCGAACAGCCTACAAGTGGCTTTCTCGATACCGGGCGCAAGGACAAGCAGGCCTGCATGAACGCAGTTCACGCCCGGCCCGTTGCCCGCATCAGCTGTCGGCGGTGACCCAGCAACGGATCGTAGCCTTGCGGCGTGAGCGCCGTATCTATCGCGCGATCAGTGGCGAGGTCGATGTGCCGGTGACCACGGTTGCACGCGTGCTTCAGCGGGCCGGCCTGAACCGGCTGTCCGTGCTCGATCCGGCGCCGCCGATCCAGCGCTATACCCACGAGGCCCCCGGTGACCTGCTGCATCTCGACATCAAGAAACTCGGCCGCTTCAAGCGCCCCGGCCATCGCATGACCGGCGATCGGCAGGCCGGCCGCTCACGGGGTGCCGGCTGGGATTATGTGCATAGGGCGATCGACGACCACAGCCGCGTCAGCCATGCCACGATCTGGCCCAAAGAAAAGGGCGTCAGCGCCGTGGCGGCACTGATCGCGGCCTTGCGATACTACCGACGCCTGGGCGTGCCCTTTGATCGCGTGCTCACCGACAATGGCGCCTGCTATCGCTCACATGTGTTTGCCAAGGCGTGTCGCCGACTCGGGCTCAAACACCGAAGAACGCAGCCGTACCGTCCGCGCACCAACGGCAAGGCCGAGCGGCTGATCCAAACGGCGCTCCACGAGTGGGCGTATGCCCGCGCCTACGAGAATGCGGATCAACGCGCGGCGCATCTGCCGCACTGGCTGCATGACTATAACTGGCATCGCCCGCACGCCAGTCTCGATTACCACACTCCGATCAGCACACTCGGCATCGGCGTGAACAAGTCGCCGTGTAGTCGGAATGGATTTCTCTCTGGGGGAAGCAAACCCGCTTGGTTCGACACCGGCGACCCAGCTCTGACCTCTCACGTCGACATCAACACCGCTGGTCTGGTTGCCGCCGAGCGATTCATCCAGATCAGCCGCGGGTCCGGCGCCGGCCGGCAATCGCTCATGAATCGTCATGTTGCGAGCCGCACCACCCGCCACCTTCAGGTTCGAATAGCCAACATCGAGGCCCATGAAATACATATCTCGTTCCTTAAATAGTCGATCTGGACACGTGTCGGCCTCCTTAGAGACGACGTCAGAGCGAACAAACGGTAAGTCGAGATGGGCTCAGGGAATGTCGAGGAAACTGCTGTCGCACTGCAGTCGCACTCTAGTGCGACAGGGCGGGGCCGAAACGGGACGGCGCAGACGTGCGGATCCGCCTGTCGCACGCGTGTCGCACTCTAGTGCCACTAGAGTTCACTTCCTGATAAAGAGGCGACGGTAGATCAGTGGGGTAGCACGCGTGTCGCACTAGAGTGTGACCCGATCGCCATGCTGCCCGAACAGGCGAATCCCGAGCGGCCAGGCCGTACGAGGCCACCGCCGCCATGCGGTGCTTGTCGCCAGCCGGATCTTCGGCAGTCGAAAGGTCGACGTGGCTTGGATGAACGGACTGATACCTTCCCAATCGTTCGGTTCAGCCCAGGAATAAATGACCCCTTTGGTTCGCCATATAAGGCCAGAAGCCCCCCTTCCAGCCCTGCGGCCCCAAGCGACACGAAGAGTCCGTGAGGACGGAAGGGGTGCCAAGTGCCTATATGGCTCACCAAAGGGTGGCAATTCAGGCCAAACGGGCGAACCGATTAAGACCCTTTGGTCAGCCATATACGGCCAGAAGCCCCCCTTCCATTACCGTCACCTGGGCACAGTGCGAATGATCTCCGCTCAGAACCAAAGGGGGGCGTTTTCCCTTATATGGCTCACCAAAGGGTGCAAATCTGCTCAAAAACACGTTCAAAACGACACCCTTCCGTCAGCCATATAAGGGAGATTGACCCCCCTTCTGACCCCTTCGTCGCGTTTGCGAAGCGGTCAGAGGCAGCGATCCCTATGGCTCACAGAAGGGGGTCGAAAATCCCTCTAATAGGGCCAGAAGGGTGAAATCGATGGAAGCAAATATCCGGCCGATGGTTCGGCAGATCCTGCTCGAGCGTGAGCGACTCCTCCGGATCGCCGAGACGCGGGCCGAAAAGTTCATGGCTGAGCACCGAAAAGCCTCAAGCGTGAGAAGAGCGAGTGGGGCGATCGCCGGGTACGGCGTGCTCTGGGTTATCGCCAACGGGTTCGAGCTAGTAAGCGATCAGCAGGGCTTGGGGTACGGAGACCTCAAGTCCGTCGCGATGGTCGGGGCATGGCTCGGATGGACGGCGATACCCGGCGTGATATTCATCGGTGCCACGGCAGCCTTCGCTGTTGGCACTGCCCAGATCCTCACCCGCAGGGCGAGCCGCGACACGCCGCAGCCGTTTGGGCCTTACCTCGTCGCGTCTTCGCTGCTGATGGTGTTCGCTGGACCCGAGATCAACCACGCGTATCTCGTAGCCACAGGCGTCGCTTAGCCGCGAGAGCACTATGCCCCTCAGCACCCGCCTTCTCGCGGGTAGCAGCAAGCTCACCCGACACTCGCAGCAGAACCATGGATCGAGGAACGAGGCTCAATGCCGAGCTGCGAGGGCAGCAGGTAGAGCGGCACCCGATCGCACGCAGCCCACGCGGCAACCGCACTCAGTTCGTGCTACGCGAGCCGTCCAGCCGATAGCGCGATGATGCGAGGCACGAGGGGCAGCCTGCTCAATGCACGTCTGAGGCACGCACAAGCGCCTTATCCTGCGATGGCGTGCCAACACGCGTGCTGATCGGCGCGCCCCGAGATAAAAGCTTAGAACGGCGCACAGCGCCTCGCTGACGTTGAGCCAATACACGCAGAGCCAACACTCACGCAGTACGCAAAGCGCCAACAGCCACGCTGCACACAAAGCCCCATTGCGCGAGCATTCACGCCAACCACGCAGTACACGCAGCGCCATCACCACGCACTGCGTTCACAGTATCGACGCCACCGTTACATCGCGTCCCATAGCGCATCGCACGGGCCGGGTCAGGCGCATTGCCGGGCGCCGTGCGTCCACGTCGGTCGCAGTCCTCGGATCCACCGCGGCACGCACGTTACAGCCGCATCACCACGCGGTACGTACGGTTCCGACACCAAGCTTTGCGAAGAGCATCAATGCAAGCCCTATAGACGTAGCCCCAAGCCAGTGCCGCCACGTGCACCCAGTAAACGCAGCGTCACCCGCGCGGAGCGTCGCATTCGATGACCACCCGCGACACACCACGCGAGACTGTGGCCTCTAGCGGTCACGAACGCGATTCGAGCGCGCCTGTCTCAGGCGACAGCCGTTGTCGGATCGACCATCCCCCGCAATTGAGTAGCGCGCCGAACAGGCACACGACAGCGCCGCCTGTGAAGGCGCGGCATGAAGCCCCACAAGCGCGAACGGCTCAAGGCGCGCAAGGCCGTTGCCGATTCAGGCAAGCGAGCGCTGATCAGCCTGGCGACGCAGGTACGCGACATCAGCCCCAGCGAAGCCGACTCGCTCGATCGGATCATCCGCCGCATCGAGGCATGGCAACATCGCGGGCCGGGCGGGCTGTGATGACACACGAAACACGACAGGCATTTGGGCTAGAGCACACGCCCAAGGGGGAGATGGGCAGGTGATACCGCAAGCGATCCAGGCAACCGAAGAATGCGTCGGGACGGTCTTCGACCACGCCGCGCTGAGTCTATGCGCCACCAACCAGCCCGACTGCTGGCTGCTGCGTGTCGATCAGGACGGCCCCGCGTTCGTGCTCGACAACGGCACATTCCAAGCCCTGTGTATCGCGCTGCAAGGCTGCATCGACACCGCCTTGAAGCCGCACACGCAGCCGGGCGCGACCACGCTGACCCAGACCATTGCCCACGGCTTGCGCACCACGCAGTCGAATGACGGCGCGCTGTGCGCCTCGGCAGATTGGTCAGGCGATCCGATCATCGAACTCAACTGCTACCCCGGCTCGCCCAGCGATCACCCGCGCATCACGCTCACCCACGCGCTCGAAGACGCCATCGACTTCCAGACGCAGCTGCTCACCGCCTACAGCGAACGTGTCCGCAGCCAGTGACGCGAGAGCGCCGCCAATGCGAGAGCACCTGAAAAGCAGGTGAAAGGATTAGCGCGATGGGCCGCTATTTTTCACCGGCTTGAACCGAATCACGAACAGGGGACGTTATGCGGCGCGCTATCGCCATCACAGCCGGGATCGCCGGTCTGGCCGTCGTATTGGCGACCGCCGCCACCTACCAGCGGCTCGGCTATACCGCCCAGCGATTGGTCGATACTGCCTACCAGGTCGATAGCAGAACCGGCTCGACCTATTACACGCCCCCGGATCTGTACTGGCCGCCGTTCGAGCCCGTCTATCGCCCGTTGATTCACGTGCTCGCCAACGCCGGGGTCGCCCGCGCCCAGACCGTGATGGGCGCGCGGGCACAGTACGGCCCGCCCAAGAACATGGCGGTCATGATTCGACAGTACGAAGCTGGCGCCGCGCAGGGGTACGGCCCGGCCCTGTTGCTGCTGGCGCAGCTCCACGCGCCCTATCAGACCAATGGCTTGATGGACGAGTGGGCGTACACGCGTGACTACTCAGAAGTCATCGAGCGTGACGGCGTGCGGATCGAGAAGAACGACGAGCGGGCCTACCAGTTCTTTGAGCAAGCCTGGGACACCGGCATCACGCTCGCCGGTTTGCGCTTGGGCAATCTGTATCTCGCCCAGGTGCGCATGGCCGACGACAAAATCAACAAGGCCGCGCAGTGGTTCGAGCGTGCCGCACGGCAGGGGAACGCCCGCGCCGCCGCCGAACTCGGGGGACTGTACGAGATCGGGTATGGCGTACCCGAGAACAAATCCGAATCACGCAAATGGCTCACCCGCGCCGCCGAAGGTGGCGATACCGAGGCCGCCTATGAGCTGGGCACGTCGATGGTCAACAGCAAGCCGGTATGGCGCGATTACGACGAAGGCGCACGCTGGCTCGAAAAGGCCGCCAATGACGGTTACAGCACCGCACAGACCAGCCTGGCATGGCTCTACCTGAAGGGAACCGGGATGCCACGCGACTACATCCGCAGCTATGCCTGGGCCAACGTCGTCGCCACCGGGGCGACACAAAGCGGGCTGCGCGACGAACTCGAAAGCCGGATGACAAGCGAACAGATCACCCGCGCTCAGGATCTGTCCCGCGAACTGACCGAGCGTATCGCCAATCCGTGAGGCCCGTTCGCCGGGTAGGGCGGTTCGCCGGTGGGGTGGTGACACCCGCGTCACACAGACGCGGGTTTCGTGTCGCAGCGGTTGCCAATAGCCTGACCGCATATAGCATCGAGCGGGCTTGATCGGTGCGGCCCGTGCCGCGACCCGTACTCAAAACGCCCATCGTCATTTCACCCTCGAGCCCCGGCAGGCGGTTCCACACCGACCTGATAACCCTTGGGCAGCCCACGGCAGAGCAATCGCCGCACGGCGGCACAGCGCAATCACATCCGCGTCAAAACGAGGGAGCACGCGGGTTACATGATCCGATTTCTAACCGACAAGAACTATCGAAAAGCACTGAAACTCGAGCGCGTGATGATGGTGATGGAAGATGCCTTCGAGAAAGGGGAGTACAGCACGCTTCGGCGCGGCATCGTCGAGTAGGAGAAAGTGCTGCGCTGGTTCAACTTCGAGGGCGATTGGTCCGAGCAGGAGCTGGACGAATTTTTCGACAGCCGGGGCATGGTGCGCAGCTTCGACGGAGAAGGCTTTGTGGACCGTATGTCAGAAGCCGCCTACGGCATCTGATCGCCTATTCGGCATTTTGCGCCGGGCGTGGCCCTATCGCTGTCGAAAGCTCGACACACAGGGCAGGGCGTGCCGCCTATGGTGTGCATAGGCCCACTCGGATACCCCGGCGCCTATGACCGACCCGGTTGCATAGCAGCCCGTTACGCGCAGCCGCCTCAGGTCTAGACCGGCACGGCGGCGGTTGCGGCGCACCCGCGACATGCGCGCTCGCAAGCGCGTGCATTGCAGCGTCGACAGTCGGACCCCGAAGACGCCGCGCCCCCGAAGCACGTCCGTTTAGGCCCGGCAGTGGGTCATCTCCGAAGAAAGACAAGCCGCCCCGATTGCGTCTGCTATCGGCCAAAAGCGGACTTTCGATACAGCCAAGTCTTTGATGCGCAGAGGCCGTTTTGATTGCGTATCTAACGTACCCGTACATCTATTCAAAGGCGCTCGCGCGCCTCCGCCGCCGGTTTGACAAAAATTCAGGCGTGGGAACGTGGCCTAATAGGTGGCATGTGAGTTTTGCAGACAGCCAGGATACTTCTTCTCAATCAGCGTTCTGAAATTACGGCCGAAATGGCTGACTGAAAAGTATCGGCCAAAAGCAGCATCGCTTGTTGCGTGAACGCAATGTGATTATCTAAATCCACTGCGGATAAATCGGGGCTGTCCCCGTGCGCTACTTGATGGCGCCACTTGACGAGCTCGTTATCGATTCGAAGACGGTGTTGCTGGAAGGGTGTAATATCAAAACCCAAAATCTTAAAATTATGACGAAGCTGCGAGAAGTCCAGATTAGACTTTGATAAAACAACGGTGTTATCAAAGTTAGCAAAGCCTCGTTCTGATATTTCCCTCAAACTGTCGACGAACTGAAGCTTTGCCTCGGGCGAATGATACCTATCTCGCAAACTTTGAAACTCAGACCGCAACACGCCGCAGAGCAATAACCATCCAGCATCAGCAACTCTTGTTTCTGCTTCAACTAGACGCTGAATGTAATAGTTTACGCTGTCGTTATAAAACCCTTCCCAATGTGCGTACGCTAAAACGATTATCGCCTTTGAGTGAATTCCATATGTAGAGTTGATTCGTGATCCAGAAAACTGGGTTTTAACGTCTGAAAGTTCACGTGCTCTGCTAATACGATTGGAATCAATTTCGGAATCAGCTGACATATGCGCAGATTTAAGGTCTGAACCACGCGCTGCCAAACGGGACGCTTCGTTGTATGCGAGTGGTGCCACGAAGACCCGAACCGCTAAGATTAGCTACGTCTTCTTGTTGCCAGAAGTTACGCACTCGTTCATCGATAAAATCGTCGGCATTTGGAAGTTGTTCAATAGCTTGTCTGTTCCTCGCGATTCCCGCGAGAATGCCTTCGAGCGCTCTTAGCGAAAAACGGTTGGCGATATCTTCGTGAGCATTAGGAGGCGGAATAAGAGCCTCGTTTCCGATCACGCGATCTAGCAATTGAACGGTCCAGGCGATATCCTCGATCTTTGAGTATGGGTCGTGAGAGTCAAGTATTCCAAGGATAGAACGGTCAAGAAAATCTTGAACGTTTACCCCCGGGCGCAAGTCTTCGGTAGCGTGAACCAAGGATCTTACGGCATATTCGACGTCTTTTTGCTTCGCCACGTCATCCTCGCTAATTCGTAGAACGCGTTTAAACGCGTCGCTATTAGCAAGATTCCTTATCCTTCTAGTAGCCTCCGAGTTCGCAAGCACCATTGAACAGGTGCGAACCTCTTGCTCGTTTGCATACTCGCCACCCCGATTTAGCCGCTGGAACAAATCAAATTTAGTTTTAGCGTCGCTTGGGTACTTAAGTATTTGGAAGTCTAATCTTGCCCGTCGAAAAAAGAGCTGCAAAGGCTTTTCGAGTGACTTCGCATCCTCATCGGCGTTGCTGGCGTCCCAGTATACCCCCGCTAAAGACGGCAAATACGTGGCTTGTGTTAGTCGTTCTGGCGGCTGGATACGGTCCGGGTTGTCCGGATCGCGTAGCATGCCCATAAATTGAAGAATCGTTGAAATACGCTGCAAGCCATCGATTAGTTCCCAAGTTCCATCTTCTTTCTCATAGGCAAAAGCTGGTGGCAACGGGATCCCAATTAGTATTGACTCAACGAATGCGGTTTTCTTAGTTGCGGACCAACGAAATAAGCGCTGAAACTCAGGAATAATATCCAATTCGTTCTGCTTATACATAGATGCGATTTCGCCGATGGATATTTGCAAGTTATCCGTCGTTACTGATCGTTTGGCTTGCTCTAATTCTTGGCTTAGCATCTTCCGCTCTTAATATAACTTGTGGGACGTTATCAGTCTTGACACTCTATACGCGATTTCCGTGGAAATCGATAGTCGGCCGCCTTTGGGAGATTTTCGCAGCGCCCGTCTATTGGAGAAAATTCCGACATCGAGCCAGCTTTTGTGACCGCTTTGGGTCGCAAACGGCCATGAGCGGACTGCGCTTACCCCGATCCGTAGACACTCGTGCCCTTCACAAAGAGGCCTGCCCGAAGGCCTCGGGATTGACCCCAGCATCAATTTAGTGGTGTGCGTTGAAATGCAAGTCTGCGCGATCACGTCAGTCGTAGATCGTAATTTTGTAGGCCTTGAGCAGATCCAGCACCTCCAGATGGGAGGTGAGCTTGTTCATGGAAACACACGTCAGTTTGGATAAAGCGTGCGGGTATACCGCGATGTTATTGCGAAACGAATGCCACGACGGATAGAGGACGCCGTCGATCACGGGCGTCGCCTGATACGCGTGCTCCGATAGTTCTTGGCTGAGTGCATAGCTTTTGCTGTCGTGAAGTGCTTCCAGGCTGTAACCAAGGCGATTGAGTCGCGGCCCGGTGATGTCGAGCAGGTTCAACGCCGCCGTCGTTTTGATCCCGAACAACACATGATCTCGCAACGTCTGCCGATGGATCCGCATGTTCGGGTGCGCCGAGCGCTGTCGGATCAGGGTCTCAGCCATCGCGGTTTCGAGATCGATAGCCATATAGACCACGCCGAAGGCGGCTTCGCGCCCCTGCGGCGTCGTCACTTCGGGGCCTGAAAAGCGGCTTGGCGCGAGACCGTAGGACAGCGGTGTGTCCTTGTGGGCGATGGGGCTGATGCGACGATAGGACGCTTCGGTAATATTGAATGGTCTGACGAAGCCAGACAGGTCCATCAGCTGAACGCACCCTCATCGTCGCGCGCGAGTGCCGCGTACACAGCGTCAACGTCGCCTTCGCGCAGGCACGTCAATGGCGTGCGATTGGCCAAGTCATAGCGCTCGTTGGTCAACCAAAGCCAGGCCTGCCAGCCATTGCCGTGCTGTACAACGACCGCATCCAGACCCTTGAGCCAGCGTAGACCGCCGGGTGTATTGGCGAACTGCGTCAACGGATAGACGAGCGGGCCGACTTCGCGCGTCAGGCCGATAATCTGCTTTCGGTTGTACCGATTGCGGATGGTCTGACGCGAGGTTTCCAGAAGCTCGGCCATCTTGGTCGCCCCAAGCATTTCGCCGCCCGCGGTCAGGTGGGCAGGAGGCGCCGTGGTCATACTATCCAGATACGCTTCGGCTTGCTCTTCGGTCAGCAGCGTGAGCTCGTCCTCGGCGTCGTCGCTGTGGGTTGGCTCCGACTTCGGGTAGCCGACCTGGACGTTCCCCATAGCGAGACGGGCGAGCGGCCAATCATGGCTTTTCACCGGGTCGAGCATGTCTCGCCACAGGGTCTGAAACGTCGACGCGGGCAGTTCGACATGGCCCGACTTCATATCCATCAGGAACACGACGCTATAACTGTCACTGTCGACGGGCCCGACACGGACGCCCTCCGAGGTATCCACGATTTGCACATCAGCCCCCACGCGCAGCGGGGTTATTTCGCCGCGCCAATCGCCGGGCCACCATTTAACGTGAGGGGTACGCGGATGGGCCGACGCGATCGCGCCGTCCGTGCCGGCCGCGCGCAGTTCGAGCAGTTTCTGGGTGAACTCAATCACGGCGCGCTGGGCGGTCTCGCCCAGGTCGTTCGCGGCCGTGTTGAGCAACGCCCGAACCTGAGCTGTCAGATCCGATTCATGGACGTTCATGACGGCGCCCTCCGTGGCATGTCGATGAATCAGGATTGTCCTCTGACCGCCCAAAAACGTCAAAGGCGGAAAACCCGGAATCTAGGGAAACCGCCCGGCCGCCTAAAGCTATACCATCCGTACACCCCAAAGTGGTCCCACCGGCGCTGCGGGCCGGCAGTGGAGGGCATCCCTTATCTGGAGGTATAACTGGCTCACGTGCCAGACGACCACGCTGTGCGGTTCATCCGGCACGTGCGCGTACGGCCGGCCAAAAGC
Organism: Salinisphaera sp. S4-8; assembly: GCF_040361235.1. Lineage (NCBI taxonomy): Bacteria > Pseudomonadati > Pseudomonadota > Gammaproteobacteria > Salinisphaerales > Salinisphaeraceae > Salinisphaera > Salinisphaera sp. S4-8. Next base: position 332,168 of record NZ_APNF01000006.1, read on the forward strand.
GGACGCTGCTATCAAGCAATGGTCTTGGACGGACTCGGGATAGGAGCGCTACTTTTACGCTGAGTCCAAACTCACCCAAATGCCTAGCGGCATACCGTAACCGCGTATCGCAACGCGAACGTCGGCGCTGTGCCGTTAGAGAGGGGTGTTAATCGGCTGGCGCATTAAAGGTGGGCGAGGCCCTTGTACTCGACGCCTATTCGAAAAGTGGAGCTCAAAGCCGGGGAGGTTGTTGGGCAGGGCAACTAATAGAAGCCCCTGCCCGTTGATTGGCGAAAGAGCCTGTCGACAGATTTAGTTTGTAATCGACGCAGCGCGCGCGAGAAGCGTTCCACTCGTCGAACGAATCAACTTAGGCTCACCGGCGTGTGGCTCCCACGATGCTAGGTGATCCACGTCATGGATGAGATCGGAATGCGCCTGCATTAGGGACATTTGATGCGGGTTGGTCAGGGTGGCCAGCTGGGGCGCGAGGATGGCGCAGAAGCTCGCCCGTCGGTTTTCGTGCGTTTCCCAAGCCAATAGCTCCTCACCCAGCAACTCGAGCGTGTGATTTTGCGCAGCCATGCCGCCGTGTTCTTGAGAGGCACTGCTGGATTTAGTATGCATACCGCCAACATCCCTGAGCAGGGCCGCGACAATTAATGCCTCGCGATCTTCGAGGCTCGGCGATATCTCCGTCATTGCTTCGACTTTCTCTGCGCGAGCGACACTCGCAACAAGAAGGCTACCGGTGCGCGCGGTCACGCCCTCGTATCGATTTGGCTCGCTCACAAAGTTCGCTGTAACGCTTAGGTTCGCCATGATTCGGTTACACAGCATGCGCATCGAATTGTCGCTTAGTCGATCTAGTAGCGCTGTCAGTCGTGAGAAAGCGCAGCGGCACGTCTGTGGTACTAGTGGCAGAGGTATTAGCTCCCAACTCGGACGCTCTGAATAGTTGATTCGATGACAGCTCTGGATGCGGATATGGCCCGCGCTATCGTCCAAGTGTTCAATTTGCCCTGTTACAGCGACAAGCGCGCCTTTTCGTAGTTGATCTCGTAAGTCGGGGTGCTCACGGGTGAGAGCGATGCAACTGCGGTGGCCGGTGCAGTCTGACACCGTGAATTGCAATTCACCGTCGAGCTCTCGCATGGCATTTTTTTGAGGGTCACCGATAAGACGATAAGTCCCGTCTACTGTGGCGCCATCTTCGAAAGGAATTTCATTCAGATTAGACATACAATTTCGTAACACTGGGTTTGGGTTTGAGTGTCCGTACAGGACACAATCGACGCTAACCCGAGGTCGTTGGAACGCAAGGCCAATTCAATCTCGCCGGCGATGGGGCATCGCCGGCAGAAAAATAGAGCGGGTTGAGGTCGGAAATACGTTTGGAATCGACAGCGATTGGGAATCGCTCTCCCGCTACTAAGTGCCTGGACGCGTCTATTGCCGCGTCAAAAAGAGAGCACTACCGCTCTAATCCAGCGTAAAAGCACGATAGTGGTAACGCCGGTGTCTACGGGATCGAAACGCGTCCCAAGTACGGGCCCTATGTTGCGAAGACTGAACAGATTGATCCTCCAATGCGAGCGAATCTGTGCTGCATGCTTGCCGACTGGTTTCTATTACGTGACGAGCGCGCCACAAAGGGCGAAACGCGGTATCGTCGTCGAAGCCAGGGTCTTAGGACGCGAGCGTGTAGATCGCTGATCCCGACGGGCTCACGTCGCGATCACGCCATCCCGATAGGAGAGCTTTAGCGCAATGAAGTGCATCTCGCTCGACGATTTTAAGCACCGTGCGGTCTCTGCACGCTGGCGGCGTTTGTTACGTCAGCAGAATGCGCCGTCGTCATCTCGAGCTATGGCGGCGCGCACATAACCTACGTCGCCTGCACGTAGACATGCCAGTGCTGTGCGGCTATGCAAATCGCGACGTTCGTGGATCAACCATAGCCACGCTGACCACCCATTGCCATGTCGCGCGACCACAGCATCGAGGCCTTCTGGCCAGCGTAGCCCGCTTGGCGTATCGATAAACTGGGTCAGAGGATAGACGATCGACCCGACTTCCCGCGTAAGTCCAATTATCTGGTTGCGGTCGTACTGGTAGCGCACAGCCTGAGGCGTGGTATGTAGGCGTTTAGCCACATCGACTGCCCCAAGCATCTCGTCGCCGGCGGTCAAGTAAGCGGGCGGGGGCTCGGCGTAGCTTGCCAGGTACGCTTCACCTTCTTCGTCGGACATCGGCTCAAGTACCTCACGGTCATCGATCTCGTCGCTCTCAGTGCCGTCCGCGGAACGCGGTCTGCGAAACGTATCTTCGGCGAGTTCAACATGACCCGACCGCAAATCTACGTGTAGCAGCAGCGAGTCGCTCTCGCATAAAGACTTGTTAGGGGCATCGGTGGCACGTTTTGCCCGAGTAGCGCCGATATCGCGTAACAGGGCTGCGGCCTCGACGACCGCGCGTTTGCCGGCCGGACCGAGCTGGCCGTATATAGCCTTGAGCCGTTCATATATCGGGTCGACTGAGGCGGAGTCGTGGCTGCTCATGGCGCGGGGAAAGGGCTGAAGTACGATTAGTTTCCGCTCATAGCCCGGTCACGTCAAAAAGCGTGTCGCACACGCGATCCGTATATCCGTTTGGAAACGACGACTTATACCATCCCCACACCCGTCAATTGCCACCGGCCCTGCGGGCCGGCCGTCGGTACCGCCTTTTCTTGTCCGAGCTGGCCATTTGCCTGACTCGTCCTGTAACGATCCTGGTACTGGGGCGTCGTTAGTTCGGTGGCAGATTCCGCAAAAAGCGCGATGGATGAGCGGGTCCCTTTATCAGGTGAGGAATAGGGCAACAACAGGAAGATTACAGGGGAGGCCCGACCGGGAAAGAACAGAGGTCAACACCCGGTGGCCGCGAGGTTTAGGGGTATGTGGATGGTATAAAAATCGGCCGGCGCGATTTGTAGGCTGGCGTGAGTACGCGCCAACCAGTTCCCCTATCGCCGCCTCGGTGTCCCAAGTCATGTTCACTGTAACGGCGACTGGCGGCAATTCAGTGGAATGTGCGCTCGGCTGAGCTGGTCCCGAATGCCGCTTTGTTACCGAGCTCAATATCCGCCAATAAGGGCGAAAGGTGTACGAAAAGACGCACCCGTACACCTCGCCTGAAATGCTTTCAATATCGTGGCGGGTAGCCGCAGATTTATAAATTAGCGCGATCCCCGAAAGAAGAAACAATGACTCAGCGGCCATACTCGCCGGCAGGTGAGAGAATTAGCGCGATTTCAGGCTCTTTGATGGTCACAGTCGAGGGCAGGTGTATGAAAAGACGCGTCCATACACCTCACCGAGTCATTTCTGGCATGGCGCTCGGCCCAAGGCGGTGAAAGGATTGGCGCTTTTTTACCGGACGAATGTTCACAGCGACCGCTGCGAGAGGTGTACGAGAAGACGCTCCGGACACCTTCACGCAATGGAGCGCGGTCCGTGGGAGCACGGTCTGGCCCGTTTTGTTTCGGATTTTAAACATTCGATCAATGACATAGGGAGCAGGTATATAGAAAGAAGCACCGATGTGCCTCGCTTAACTAGCGCCGCGGCACTGCGCACAATGCCAAGAGCGAGAACGAGGGTTGCGACGGATCTCTGCCGGGCTCACAGCGACAGGCGTGCACTCGAGCCTTCTTGTCGGCTTCGCAATCGCGCGATTCTTTTTACCTGAAATTACATAACTTATTAATCGCACTAAAGAAGCAGAGCCCTAAATAGGGGAACTGCTTGCTAGGAAAGAAGAAAGCAGCGGCTGATGCTCGGACGCTACGCTTACGACAAAAAGACATAGGCCGTGAGTCGTCGTGGTCGATGGGGTGGTTTGGAGCGCTCCCAAGCGGGGGCTGATAGCGCAAAAACCCATCGCCTGCGGCATTCCAAGCCTCTGATGAGCCATCGTTTACAGGTATTAGCACCGGGACGTTGAAAAGCAGGTGAAAGAATTAGCGCGTTTTTCAGCGACTTTCGAGCTGGCTGAAGACAAGACAAGACGCTGTATTGCGGCAAATGGCGCAAGGCACCGGAAAAGCAGGTGAAAGGATTAGCGCGATTTGGCCTATTTATTCACCGGAATACGACCTGAAATCGGCTTGACACATGCGCCTTGATAGCTCGGTATACAAGCAACGAAGCCGCTCTGAACCTGCCGGATTTCCCGCAAGAAGCACTCACTGACGCTATGAAGGCACAGCAGAAAATGTTCGGGGCTGAGTTGGCGGAGGGCCACGACAGCCGTAGCCAGCCGCGTGCGAGCATCCTGCAGAAGCGCGTTAACGCCGTTCACTGGTCGGCACCGTTCACGCTCAAGGAACGGCAATGCGCCAACGTGCTCCTTGAAAACGCGATGAGCGAAGAAGCCGGTCATGAGTCGGTGGACTCGTTCAAGAAGCGGCGCGAGTACCGTATCTATCTGCCGGACTTAGTCGAAGCCCTGTTCGGTAACCGTGGCAATCGCGACCGGATCAAGCGGACTCTGGACGGCCTGCTCAACAAGCGTGTGGATTGGGCAGTCACGGGTCGAAATGCGTCCAAGGAGTGGGGTGCAAGCACCTGGCTTGGTGGCTACGTGGTCCGCGACCGGTACCTCTACTACTCGTATTCGCCTCAACTGGTCGATGCGATCTTGGAGCCGCAGCTCTATGCCCGGCTCAACGTCAGCATCCAGAACCGCATCCGGTCGAACCACACGCAGTGTCTTTACGAGAACTGTGCTCGCTATCGAGACCCTGGCGCGACACGCGTCTGGACGATCGATGAGTTCAGACGTCTTATGCGACTGCTCGACCGTCGATCCTACAAGGACTTCAAGAACCTAAACCGTGCGGTGATCAAACCCGCGGTCAAGGAGATCAACGAGCAGACCGAACTGTTCGTGAAGCTCGTTACCAAGCAGCAAGGCAACGCTGTTATCGGTCTGTACTTCGAGATTTCGGAGAACGCGGCATACGACGGGCCATAGCTGCCGACTGTGAGTCCTCGGACCGCGAACTTTGCCTCGGATATGTTCGAGGGGTTCTACCCTGTTTCCGCTTGCCGTCACGTGGTCGAGCACGCAACACCTGCTTATAGGGGCCGGCTTGATGAGTTCGTCGATCGGCACGACCTGTCCATCGCGCACGCCGCGCAGCATTTCAGCCCAGCTTCGATAGGGACGCCAGCACGGTGTACGCGCGCGCCAGCGCAGGGGCGCGCAACCGGACACGAAGTCGGCAGCCGCCTAGCCGTAGTCGTTGCGCAGGATCTGCGACAACCAGCGCTCCCGGCCGGAGAGCGTCCGAGTCCAGCAACAAATCAGGTTCTCACCTGTTAATGCGGACACTTCAAAGAAGGCTCATCGTGGGCCGTAAAAAGGAGTGTTATGCTAGGGCGTGTTGCCGTTTCACATGGGTAGCCATAGGAGCACGCAGGCGATGGCGACCACGCCTTCGTAGTGTTTTTTCAGTTTATCGAAGCGGCAAGCCAGCGCTCGGTATTGTTTTAATCGAGCAAACGCGTTTTCTACGAGATGCCGATCACGATACGCGCCTCGGTCCAAATAATCGTTGCCCTGAACCGAGTTGCGCTTTCTCGGAATCACGCATTGACTGTCTTGGGCCTCGATCTGCTCTCGGATGCGCAAGCTGTCATATCCCTTATCTCCGACGATCGCCTGTGCATCCGTCAATTGGGCAATCAGTACCGGCGCCACGACGCTGTCATGGACCTGACCGCCGGTGATTCTGAACTCGACCGGTAAGCCATAGGCATCGACCGCCAGATGCAGCTTGGTCGTCAGACCCGCTCGGCTTTTGCCAATGGCTTGCGGGTCCGGACCGA